>NZ_JBEZND010000017.1:0-155910 GCF_040706415.1 Streptomyces sp. NPDC048106
GGCATCTCCCGCCTGCACAACCTCGTCCTTGCCGGGTGACGCAGAAACCACCAGGTCACCCGGCACATCAAAGATCATTTACGGGACAGCCCTTAGTGGATCACCGACAAGGTGCGCTGGCTGCGGGAGTGGCGGGCGCCTTCCGGGACGATCGAGGATCGCAACGGCACACAAGCGGAAGACCTGGGCCATGCCCTCTTTGCCCTGACGGCCGGCCTCCAGGATGGCCGGCCGAGGATCGCAATTCTTCTGGCCACGTGGTGACCCGGATGTATCCGAGTCATGGTGGTCGCCCACCGGGGAGGCCGAGGATCGTAACCAAGTCACCGAGAACGGCCGCATGTTCGGCGTGCGTGGCAGTCGTTCTGCAGAATGACCGAAGATCGCAACGTGATGTCGTCGACGACACACAGGTGCGGCATGCACCGTGGCGCTCGCCCTCCGGGATGAGCGAGGATCGCAACGTCGTGTTATGGGGGAAGGGTGCTAACGGCAAGATCGTGGCAGTCGGCCCCTCCGGAGCGACCGCGGATCGCAACAGCAGCCGGTCTTGACGACGGGGCCCCGCGGATCCGAGGTCGCCCTTCGGGGCGACCGCGGATCGCAACAGCCGATGCCTCGGTCAACCCGGTTCGTCGTTGCCTGGCGGACCGAGGACCGCAATGACGATAGCCGCACAGTCGCTGGCATCGTCACCGTGGGATGGCGGTCACCCCCTCTGGGGTGGCCAAGGATCGCAACAACGAACGGCCTTTCATCCGTGCCGAAATCGAGGGAAGGGGGCCGTCCTCCCAGGACGGCCGCGAGCACAACCCCTGTCATGGCAGACAAGCGCCCCGGTCGACACCTCGCGGCGGTCGCTTTCCGTAGTGACCGGGGATCGCAACAGCGCGGCCTTGATCCGCACCAGGCGGGACACGATGTGGCGGTCGCCCTCATGGGCGACCGAGGATCGCAACGTGATGTTGTCGACGACACTCAAATGCGGCATGCACCCTGGGCAGCAGGTCGCCCGTCACCGGGACGGCCAGCCCGCAGCGCAGCGCGGCGTCGGCTTCCCTCTTGGGTAAGGAGGCCGTGTGCTGCTGGAGGCTGCGCAGCACCTCCGGGCCGCAGGGCCGGAACGGATCCGTCAGCTGTGCGACGGCTTCTTCGATCTGCTCCCGGTCACGCTCGTCCCGGATGACGACCACCGGGACACTGTGCTCGTCTTCGATCATCTGGAACTCGCGGTCCACCTCGGGGAAGTCAAGGGCGCGCCGCAGCTTCTGGATGTGCGCTCCCCAGCCCCGCTTCCGGGTCCCCGCCCTGCTGGTACGAATATCGCCGCTGGTAGTAGTGGTGCAGTGCGTCGAGATCGTCCGGCGCGGCGAGCGGATGCGGTCCGAAGAACTGTTTCCCGGTCTGCACCGCGGTGCGGTACTCGTCGCTGCGCGGCCGGCTGCCGTCTGCGGGGTCGAAGACGATGACGGTGCCGGAGGGCAGGCGTCCGTCGCGGTTGCAGCGGCCGGCCGCCTGCTGCAGGGGACTTGTAGGGCTCCGGCGGCGCCCACGCCCGGTACACGCGTGGGAAATCGACGTCCACACCCGCCTCGATCAGACTGGTCGACACCACCTGGACCGGCTCCCCCCGGCCGAGCCTCCAGCGTGACGTCCTGCCCCGTCCGCCACTCGTACTCCACCCTGCGCAGGGAATCGAACAGCGCCGCCGGGTCGTCGATGACCGCTTTCCGCTCCAGCCCCTTCCACGCCGACAGCTCCCAGAACGACGGCTGGGTCGCCGAGACCAGCAGCACCGTGGCCCCGAAGTGATCCACCAGCCCCCGCAGCCCGCTCAGGATCGGCGCGAGAAGACGGTCCGGCAGCGCCTGCACCTCATCCAGGATGATCACCGAGCCGGCCAGATTGTGCAGACGCCGCATCTGCGACGGCTTGTGGGAGAAGAGGGACTCGAACAGCCTGACCGTGGTGGTCACCACGAACGGCGCGTCCCAGTTCTCCGCCGCCAGCTTCGCCGTCCGGGCACGCTGCCGCAACGCCTCGCGCTGCTCCTCGGCCAGCTCGCCGAACCCAGCCCCCTCCACGTCGAGGTCCACGGCACTGTGATGCTCCAGCACCATCGCCGGCCCGCCGCCGGCGTCCTCGGGGTCGAGCAGGTCCCGGTACACGGCCGCGTTCTGCTCCGTGATCGAGATGAACGGCACCGCCAAAACGACACGGCGCTTGCCGTGCTGCGCCGCGTGCCGCAGCGCGAAGGCTCCCGCGGCCATGGTCTTCGCCCCATCGGTGGGGACCTGGAGCACGTACACGCCCGGCTCGCCCGCCGCCGCGCATGCCCGCTCGTACACCGACTGCCGCAGCGCATCCACCGGCGAGGACCCCCGCCCCGCCAGGTACCGCTTGCGCCGGGCCTCATAGCGCTCCACCACCGCCGCCATGTCTGCCGGCTCCCCCACCCGCACCGCCGCACCCTCGAAGTGGGCGGACGTGTCGAGGTAGTCCGCGTCCACAACACAGGAGAACAGCATCCTCACCAGCAGGTCCAGCCCCAGGCCCTGCTCCCGCCTCGGCAGGTCGAGCAGCCAGCCGGGCAGAGCGATCCGCGACGAGCGGTGAATCTCCGGAACGATCCCCTCCACAGCGCGGATCGCCTCCTGAACCCGCGCAGCCTCCGACCCGCCCGGACGGCCCTTGTGCAACTCGTCCGGCAGCCGCCCCGGGTCTAGAAGCCCGCCGTGATGCCCGAACACCACCGTCGCACACGCCAACTGCGTATACCGCTCCGCCAGCACCGTGCCGGCATGCTTGTGCCCAACCCCCACCCTCCCCCACCTCTGCGCGCCTCGACGGCCCGGAGCCCGTCCTGCCACGCACACGCCCCCTTGCCCACGTCGTGCACCAAGGCCAGATACTCCGCCAACTCCCCGGCCCCGAACACCTCCCCGAAACGCCGCGCCAACGCAGCCGAGCCACGCAAGTGGTCCTCCAACGTGTGCCGCACCCCCGAGACACCACTCAGGCTGTGCGCATACAACACACCCGCCACTACACCCTCTCCTCCCCGCCAGATGCACGGCGCCCTCCAGCCGAGACCAAGACCGTATCCGCACCCTCGGACACCAACCGGCTCTCAGACTCCAATCAGCACCCCCAAATCCCTGGTCCGAACCGGGAACACCGAGCCGCGGGGCCGCCCCATCCCTGCTGACCTGGCAGCCACCACCTCTCCAGCATCCCGGTCAAAGCCAGCAGGAGCGTTGAAGACCCGATGGCACAACAGGTCCAACTCACGATCAACGATCGCCCCAGGACAACCGCCAGGAGGCCGCCACACCCTGGCCACCGGCGTGGTGTGCATTGCAACCCTCGGTCGCCCCGGAGGGCGACCGCTAGCCTGGCGCGTACGACATCCCGCAGGCACCTCCCGGATCGTTGCGATCCTCGGCCCCCCGGAGGGTGACCGCCAGCTCGGCGAGGGCGTCTTGCAGCTAACGGGTGGTGAGCTGGTTGCGATCCTCGGTCGCCCCGGAGGAGGACCGCCAGGTCCGACGACCTGATGTCGGTGCACGAGCTGTACGTGTTGCGATCCTGGGCCGCCCCGGAGGACAACCGCCAGCAGCCCGCCGTCTACAACCCGGACACCGGTCAGTGGTTGCGATCCTCGGCCGCCCCGGAGGACGACCGCCAGGGCCCTCGGGGACGCCAGCACCGAGACGGAGATCGCGGTTGCGATCCTCGGTCGCTCCGGAGGACGACCGCCAGTCGGGGAGTGCTGGGGCATGAGGTCTCCAGACATGACGTTGCGATCCTCGGTCGCTCCGGAGGGCGACCGCCAATGCCGGTCCACACCCGCACGCGCCCGGTGTCCGTCTCGTTGCGATCCTCGGTCGCTCCGGAGGGCAACCGCCAGCCCGGGCCCCAGCCGAAGTACTTGAGCTGGGTCTTGGCGTTGCGATCCTCGGGCGCCTCGGAGGGCAACCGCCAGCTCATGATCCACGACGCGTCAGGCGTCTGCATGGGGTTGCGGTCCTCGGTCGCCCCGGAGGACGACCGCCACTCGCCGTGGATGAGCCGGTTCAGCCTGTGGCACAAGTTGCGATCCTCGGTCGCCCCGGAGGGCGACCGCCACCGGGCCGCGTACTGACGACGAGCGGATGTTGCTGGAGTTGCGATCCTCGGTCGCCCCGGAGGGCGACCGCCACGTCCGGCTCTCTGTCCGGCGTATTGAGATCGCCCAGTTGCGATCCTCGGTCGCCCCGGAGGGCGACCGCTACGACCCGCTTCATCGGCACCCGCCTGGGCCTGCAGATGTTGCGATCCTCGGTCGCCCCGGAGGGCGACCGCCACACCGGTACCGGCGGCCAGGCGCCGCCCCCGCGCGAGGTTGCGATCCTCGGTCGCCCCGGAGGGCGACCGCCACCTGGCCGCCAGCGGCTACCTGCACAACGGCAAGTGGTTGCGATCCTCGGTCGCCCCGGAGGGCGACCGCCACGCTGCTTGAGCAGTGAAAACAGCCTACCGCTCACTCCTCTGTGGGTGAGCATCGAGTAACAGAGTTGCTGAATACGGACATACGACTTAGGTGCAATTCGCGTGTCGCGTGTGTGCTTCCGGTTCCGAAGCAGTCATGAGGAAGGAACACTCATCCAACTGTCGGCCGTGTAGCGGACATCATGGTCGTCAAAGTACGCGATCGCCATAGGGAGGCTGGTGGAGGGCCTGCGCTGTGGCGCCCCAGGGTAGGCAACGTCCTGCTCCGCTGGGCCGGCGCCCTTCCGGTCCGGGATCCGGAGCCGGGCTGTCCGGGCCTGGCCGAGAGGTTACAGGGCGCACTGGAGGCCCCGTCGGCCGGACTGGCCGAGCCCGCTCCCCCGGGCGGCCCATGGTCGGTCGCATTACCCGGACAACTGCCTACTTGACTGGTGGCGCTGGCGGCTGCCGTCGCCCAAAACCGCGCCTGGGCAGCAGACAGGCTGGCTCGGGGCTGTGAGCCGGTGACGGTGATGGCTGGGCAAGCGGCCCCGATGTCCCCGGCAGCCCGCCACACCTACGAAACCAGGAGCCCACCTGAACAGCGACGCGATAGACCTGATGCCCCATCAGAACGAGCGTCAAATGAGCGTCAAGATACCTCGCAGAGCGTCATTTGAGCGTCAAGATATCGCCCGTAACGCCCATAGCGCACATCATGCGCACCCACCAAAACCGCAGGTCAGGAGCTCTTCGCGACCGGTTCAAGGATGGCGACGCACTCCACATGGTGCGTCATCGGGAACAAGTCGAACGCCCGCAGCATCCGCACCCGGTACCCGTTCTCCCCGAAGTAGCCCAGGTCCCGGGCCAGTGCCGCGGGGTCGCACGCCACGTAGGCGATGCGGCGGGCGCTCAGGGACGCGAGGTGGCGGACCGTGTCGCGGCCGGCGCCGGCGCGGGGCGGGTCGAGGACGATGAGGTCGACCTCGGTGATGCCGGTACGGGGGAGGACGGATTCGACCTTGCCCTGTTCGATGCGGACGCGGGGGAAGTCGGCCAGGTTGTGGCGCGCGTCCTCGACGGCGCGCTTGCCGGACTCGATGCCGAGGACCGCGCCCTGGTCGCCGAGGCGGTCGGCGAGGGCGCCGGCGAAGAGGCCCACTCCGCAGTAGAGGTCGAGGGCCATCTCGCCCTTGCGCGGGAGCAGGCCCTGCATCACGGCGGTGACGAGGGTGTCCGCCGCCTTCGGGTGGACCTGCCAGAAGCCGCCGGCGCCGACGCGGTGGGTACGGCCGTCCGCGCGCTCGCGGACGAAGGGGCGGCCGTGGACGCGGTGCACGCCGCCGGACTTCTCGTCGACCCGCAGCACCGAGACCGGCTTGTCCAGCTCGACCAGGGGGAGGCGGCCGCCCGGACGCGGGGTGAGGATCACCTGGCGGTCCTGGGAGCCCGTCGCCGCGATCGCCTCGACCGACTCCATGCCGGCCCAGTCGTGCTTCTCGACGCCCAGCTCGGAGACGCCGGGCGCCGCGATCATGCAGTGGTCGATGCGCTCGACCTCGTGCGAGCGGTGGCGGCGCAGCCCCGCGTGGCCCTCGGCGTCGACGGCGTACTGCACCCGGGTGCGCCACTGCGGCACCTCCCCGGCGGGCAGCTTGTCGCCCTCGGCCGGCACCACGGTGCCGTCCCAGCCCGCCTGCTCCGGGGTGAGGCCCGCGAGCCGCCTGAGCTGCTCGGCGAGCACGTCCGCCTTCAGCCGGCGCTGGGCTCCCGGCTTGGCGTGCTGCCAGTCGCAGCCGCCGCAGCGGCCGGGCCCGGCGAAGGGGCAGGGGGCCTCGATGCGGTCCTTGGACGCCTCCAGGATCCGTACGGCGTCCGCGCGCAGGAAGCGGGCGCCCTTCTCGCCCTCGGTCACCTTCGCCACCACCCGCTCGCCGGGCAGCGCGTGCCGCACGAAGAGGACCTGCCCCTCGGCGGTACGGGCGATGCAGTGGCCGCCATGGGCGACGGGGCCGATCTCGACCTCGTACTCCTCGCCCACCAGAGACGTGGTCGGTTCTGCCTGCATGGTGGGTGACTCCAGATCGAGTTGTCGACAGAGGGATACAGCGGGATACGGCGGGGTTCGGAGAAAGACGGCAACGGGTCCGGGGCGGTCGAGCGCAGCCGGTGGACCGACAACAGCCCACCAGTCTACGGCCTCGCCGCCCCGGACCCGAATTCGCGTCCCCGTCAGTCCTTCGCCGACGGCTCCTTCGGCCGCTCCCCCGCCGGGCCGCGGCGCACCGCACCCGGGGCGCTCCACTCCTGGCGCCTGCGGGCCCTGACCCGGGCCGCCTCGGAGGAGGCCAGCTGGTAGGGCACCGAGGTGACCATCACGCCGGGCGTGAACAGCAGGCGGCCCTTGAGGCGCAGGGCGCTCTGGTTGTGCAGCAGGTGCTCGTACCAGTGGCCGACCACGTACTCCGGGATGATCACGGAGACCGCGTCGCGCGGGGACTCCTTGCGCAGCCCCTTGACGTACTCGATCACCGGCCGGGTGACCTCGCGGTAGGGCGAGTCGAGGACCTTGAGCGGTACGTCGATGCCGCGCCGCTCCCACTCGTCGCGCAGCGCCTTCGTCTCGGCCGCGTCCACGTTGACCGTGAGCGCCTCCAGGCTGTCGGAGCGCATCAGCTTGGCGTAGGCCAGGGCCCGCAGGGTCGGGCGGTGGATCTTGGAGATCAGCACCACGGAGTGCACGCGGGAGGGGCGGACCATGTCGTCGTCCGGCTCCTCGGGCGCGGCGATCTCCTCGGCGACGCGGTCGTAGTGCTTGCGGATCGCGGTCATGGTCGCGAAGAAGATGCACATGCCCAGCAGCGCCACCCAGGCACCGTGCGTGAACTTGGTGACCAGCACGACGACCAGCACCAGGCCGGTGAGGAAGGCGCCGAAGGTGTTGATCGCCCGCGAGCGCATCATGTGGCGGCGCTTGGCCTGGTCCTTCTCGACCGCGAGGTGGCGGTTCCAGTGCCGGACCATGCCGGTCTGGCTCAGCGTGAAGGACACGAACACGCCGACGATGTAGAGCTGGATCAGACGCGTGGAGTCGGCGCCGTAGATCACCGTCAACAGCGCGGCGGCGCCGGCGAGCAGCACGATGCCGTTGGAGAAGGCGAGCCGGTCGCCGCGGGTGTGCAGCTGGCGGGGCAGATAGCGGTCCTGGGCGAGGATCGAGCCGAGCAGCGGGAAGCCGTTGTACGCGGTGTTCGCCGCGAGGAACAGCACCAGCGCGGTCGCGGCCGCCAGCACGATGAACAGGAGGCTGCCCTTGCCGAAGACCGCCTCGGCGACCTGGGAGATCACCGGGTTCTGGACGTAGCCGGAGCCGATCGGGTGGCCGTTGTGGATGAGGTCGGTGGCCGGGTTCTCGGCCATGCGCACCTTGGTCGTCGCGGCCAGCGCGATGATGCCGCAGAACATGGTGACGGCCAGCAGGCCCATCATCGCCAGCGTGGTGCCCGCGTTCTTCGACTTGGGCTTGCGGAAGGCCGGGACGCCGTTGGAGATCGCCTCGACGCCGGTGAGCGCCGCGCAGCCGGAGGAGAAGGCGCGCAGCAGCAGGAAGACGAGGGCGAAGCCCGCGAGGCCCTGGTGCTCTGCCCTGATGTGGTAGTCGGCGGTCGGCGCGCGCATGGCGTCGCCGAGCACCAGGCCGCGGAACGCGCCCCAGAGGATCATGACGAAGACGCCGCCGACGAAGACGTACGTCGGGATCGCGAAGAGCTTGCCGGACTCCCTGACGCCGCGCAGGTTCATCAGCGTCAGCAGGACGATCACGGCGGTCGCGCAGAGCACCTTGTGCTCGACCACGAACGGGACGGCCGAGCCGAGGTTCTCGATGCCGGAGGCGATGGAGACCGCGACGGTCAGCACGTAGTCGACGAGCAGGGCGCTCGCGACGGTGAGGCCGGCCTTGGGGCCGAGGTTGGTGGTCGCCACCTCGTAGTCGCCGCCGCCGCTCGGGTAGGCGTGCACGTTCTGGCGGTAGGAGGCGACCACGGTGAACATCAGCACGACGACCGCGACCGCGATCCAGGGGCTGAAGTGGTACGCCGACACGCCCGCGATGGACAGGACCAGCAGAACCTCCCCCGGCGCGTAGGCGACGGAGGACAGCGGGTCGGAGGCGAAGACGGGCAGTGCGATGCGCTTCGGCAGGAGGGTCTCCCCCAGCCGGTCACTGCGCAGTGCGCGCCCGATCAGGATCCGTTTGGGCACGTCGGTCAGTTTGGACACGAGAGAGGATCGTAAGCCTTCGAACTGGCAGCCGCCCACCCTGTCCGCAATATCTTCCCCATGGGTGAACTCGGCAGCGGAGTGATGTACGGATTCCGTGGGACGGACTCGGGTCGTGCCTAGATGGCAAACCCCGTCTGTCACCGACCTGTGGAGGCCCCATGCCGCCGACCGCTGAGCTGATCGGGGCCGTGCTCGCGCTGGCCGGCCTCGGAATCCTGACCTTGTGCAGCGTGCGCAGCATCACTCGCAGATGAGCGGATGGGCCGCGCGAGCGGACCGAGGTGGGTACAGGGGTGCCCGCCGGGGGTGATGCGTGTGTAGCTTGGTCGGCGGTCTGAGAACCTGTTAAGGCCAAGCCAGCGACTCTTTGACATTCGGAAGGACGGTCGTGCACATCGTCATCATGGGCTGCGGGCGAGTAGGCTCCGCTCTCGCCCAGACCCTGGAGCAACAGGGGCACACGGTCGCCGTGATCGACCAGGACCCGACCGCCTTCCGTCGGCTGGGACCGGGGTTCGGGGGCCGCCGGGTCACCGGAGTCGGCTTCGACCAGGACACCCTGCGCGAGGCGGGGATCGAGGAGGCGGGCGCGTTCGCGGCCGTCTCCAGCGGCGACAACTCCAACATCATCTCCGCGCGGGTCGCGCGCGAGATGTTCGGCGTGGAGAACGTGGCCGCCCGCATCTACGACCCCCGGCGCGCCGAGGTCTACCAGCGCCTCGGCATCCCGACGGTGGCCACCGTCCGCTGGACCGCCGACCAGATGCTGCGCCGGCTGCTGCCGTCGGGGGCCGAGCCGCTGTGGCGCGACCCCACCGGCGGGGTACAGCTCGCCGAGGTGCACGCCTCCCCGAAGTGGGTCGGCCACAAGATCAGCAGGTTGCAGGAGGACACGGGCGTCCGGGTGGCGTTCCTGACCCGGCTGGGCGAGGCGATCCTGCCCACCTCCCAGACGGTGTTGCAGGAGGGCGACCTCGTGCACGTGATGATGCGGACGGACGACGTGGACAAGGTCGAGGCGGCGTTCGCCGGGGGCCCGGAAGAGGAGGGCGGTCACTGATGAGGGTCGCCATTGCCGGAGCCGGCGCCGTCGGCCGCTCGATCGCCGCCGAGCTGCTGGAGAACGGCCACGAGGTGCTGCTCGTCGACAAGGCCCCGACCGCCATCTCGGTGGAGCGGGTGCCGCAGGCGGAGTGGCTGCTGGCCGACGCCTGCGAGATCACGTCCCTGGACGAGGCGGCGCTCCAGCGCTGCAACGTGGTGATCGCCGCCACCGGTGACGACAAGGTCAACCTGGTGGTGTCGCTGCTCGCCAAGACGGAGTACGGCGTGCCGCGTGTCGTCGCCCGCGTCAACAACCCCAAGAACGAGTGGCTGTTCAACGAGGCCTGGGGCGTGGACGTGGCCGTCTCCACCCCGCGGCTGATGTCCGCCCTGGTCGAGGAGGCGGTGAGCGTCGGCGACCTGGTGCGGCTGCTGCGCTTCAGCCACGGCGACGCCAACCTGGTGGAGCTGACGCTGCCCGAGGAGTCGGCCCTGGCCGGCACCCAGGTCGGCGACGTGCGCTGGCCGGAGGACACCTCGCTGGTGACCATCATCCGCGGCACCCGGGTGCTGACCCCGTCCCGGGAGGACTCCCTGGAGCCGGGCGACGAGCTGCTCTTCGTGGCGGCGCAGGCCCGGGAGCAGCAGCTGGAGGAGCTGCTGTCGGTGCGCAGGCAGGAAGAGGGCTGACGGCCCCGAGCACATGGAAGGGCGCCCTGGTCACCCAGGGCGCCCTTCGTCGTCATGGCGGCGACGTACTTCCGTACGACGGTGACGTCTGCCGGTGGTGAACGCCTACCGGTGTCCTACCGGCGGTGCCGGCCCGGTGCGGGCTCGCCGGCCTCCGCGGCCAGCGCGGCCTTGCGCTCCTTCTCGGCCTTCTCGGCCTGCTCCTCGGCCTCCATCTCCGCGAAGACGTCGATGGGCGCGGGCGCCTTGGCGAGGAAGACCCAGGTGAGCCAGACGGCCAGCAGGAAGGGCGGGATCTTCAGGGCGATGAGGACCCAGCCGAGCCGGGTGGTGTCGGACCACCAGTACAGCGGGAAGAGGATCGCGCACTTGGCGAGCAGGATCAGGCCCCAGGCCCAACTCGACTTGGCGTAGGCCTTCTTGCGGCCCGGGTTGCGGGTGCGCCAGGAGAGGTTCTCCTTGAAGACCGGGCCCAGCACGACACCGATCAGCGGCACCCCGGCGAGGGTGGTGACGATGTACGCGAGCGCGAGGCCCAGCGTGTAGAGCATGCCGGGCAGGTAGAAGTCCTTGGCGTTGCCGGTGAACATGGCGAACACCACGCCGAAGGCCACGCCGAACACACCGCTGAAGGCGTGCTTGACGGTGTCCTTCATGGCGAGCCGGACCACGACCAGGATCACGGAGACGGCCAGCGCGGCGATCGCCGAGAGGTGCAGGTTCTTGTTGACCGTGTAGATCGCGACGAAGAGGAGGCCGGGCACGACCGTCTCGACCATGCCGCGGACGCCGCCGAAGGCCTCGAACAGCGCCGCCTCCGTCACCGCACGGGCGTCTCCTTCGCCGGGCGCGCCGGGCGGGGTCTGGTCGGTGTCTTCGGTCGGCTTGTCGAGGGACGTCACCGGCTACTCCCGTCCGAGGGGTCGCAGTTCGTACTTCGGGTTGAACAGCACCCGGCGGCCCCGGCTCAGCGAGATCCGGCCCGATGCGATCAGCTTGCGCCCCGGTTCTATGCCCACGATGGAACGCCTGCCGAGCCACACCACGTCCAGCGCCGCGGAGCCGTCGAACAGCTCGGCCTCCAGGGCCGGGACTCCGGCACGCGGACGCAGGGTGACTGTGCGCAAGGTACCAGTTACGGTGACGATCTGCCGGTCCTGGCAGTCGCCGATCTTCGTGCAACCCGCCGTCTCGGCGTCCTCGCGCAGCTCCTCGGACTCCAGGTCCTCCTGCGACGAGGAGAGCCGGTCGAGCATGCGCCGGAACCGGCCGGCCGGCTTTTCGGAACGAGGAACAGCACTCATATCTGAAGCGTACCGGGGCCCAACGGCGGCGCCGTATCCCCGCTCACACTTACCGGTGCGCGCAACCTCACTTCTCGGAACATTCCCGGATCACTTCGCGGGTCGCTTCGCGGTCACTTCTCGAACCGGTAGCCCATTCCGGGCTCGGTGATGAAGTGCCGGGGGTGCGAGGGGTCGGCCTCCAGCTTGCGGCGAAGCTGGGCCATGTAGACGCGCAGGTAGTTCGTCTCGGTGCCGTACGACGGCCCCCACACCTCCTGGAGGAGCTGCTTCTGGCTGACCAGGCGGCCGGTGTTGCGGACCAGCACCTCCAGGAGGTGCCACTCCGTGGGGGTGAGCCGGACGTCCCGTCCGCCGCGGTTGACCTTCTTCGCGGCCAGGTCGACGGTGAACCCCTCGGTCTCCACGGTGGTCATGCCGTCCTCGCCGGCGCCGACCGGCTCGGCGCGGCGTACGGCGGCGCGCAGCCGGGCCAGCAGCTCGTCCATGCCGAACGGCTTGGTGACGTAGTCGTCGGCGCCCGCGTCCAGGGCCTCGACCTTCTCGTCGGAGGTGTGACGCGCGGACAGCACGAGGATCGGCACCCGGGTCCAGCCGCGCAAACCCTTGATCACCTCGACGCCGTCCATGTCGGGCAGGCCCAGGTCGAGGACGACCACGTCGGGGTGGCGGGAGGCGGCGAGGTCGAGGGCGGTCCTGCCGTCGGCGGCCGCGTCGACCTCGTACTTGCGTGCCTTGAGGTTGATCACGAGGGCGCGCACGATCTGCGGCTCGTCGTCGACCACGAGGACCCGCGTGGGGGTCCGGTCCCCGCTCGGGCTCAGCATAGGGTCTGCCTTTCTCGTTCCGCGCCGCCCGGCCCATCGTCGCCGGAGGCGGGTTCCGCGCCGCCCGGGACGGGGGTGGCCGCCGCTCCGGGGGATTCTGTCACCGGTTCCGTCCCGTGGGCGCTGCGCAGGCTCAGGACCATGGTGAGGCCGCCGCCGGGTGTGTCCTCCGCGTTCAGGGTCCCGCCCATGGCCTCGGCGAAACCGCGGGCGACGGCGAGGCCGAGCCCGACGCCCGCACCGCGCGGGGCGTCGCCGTAGCGCTGGAAGGGTTCGAAGATACGGTCCTTGGCCGCGTCCGGCACGCCGGGCCCGCGGTCCACCACGCGGACCTCGACCCGGTCGGCGAGGGCGCTGGCGGAGACCAGGACGCGCCGGCCGGGCGGGCTGTACTTGACGGCGTTCTCCACGAGGTTGGCCACCGCGCGCTCCAGCAGCCCGGGGTCGGCCAGGATGATCGGCAGGGTCTCGGGCACGTCCAGTTCGACGCTGTCCTCCGGCACGCCGCCCAGGGCCATCGGTACGACCTCGTCCACGTCGATCTCGCGGATCAGCGGGGTGACGGTGCCGGTGTTCAGGCGGGACATGTCCAGGAGGTTGCCGACGAGGTGGTCGAGCCGGTCGGCGCCCTCCTCGATGCCCTCCAGCAGCTCGGCCCGGTCCTCCTCGGACCAGTCGACGTCGGCGGAGCGCAGGGAGGAGACGGCGGCCTTGATCCCGGCGAGCGGAGTGCGCAGGTCATGGCTCACGGCGGCCAGCAGGGCGGTGCGGATGCGGTTGCCCTCGGCGAGCGCGCGGGACCGGTCGGCCTCCTCCCGCAGGCGCCTGCGGTCGAGCACGACGGCGGCCTGGGCGCCGAAGGCGGCGAGCACCCTGCGGTCCTCGGCGGGCAGCACCCGGCCGGTCAGGGCGAGGGCCATGTGGTCGCCGACGGGCATGTCGACGTCGGCGTCCTCCGGGCGCTCCAGGGCGGGCCCGAGGCCGGCGCGGCCCGCGCAGGTCCACGGCTCGACGTCGCTCTGCCGCTCCAGCAGGGCGGCCGACTCCATGGCGAAGGTCTCGCGGAGCCGCTCCAGCAGCTCCTCCAGGCTGGTCTCGCCGCGCAGCACGTTGCCGGCGAGGAAGGACAGGATCTCGGACTCGGCGCGCAGCCGGGCCGCCTGGTGGGTGCGGCGGGCGGCGAGGTCCACCACGGAGGCGACCGACACGGCGACGCCGAAGAAGATCACTATGGCGACGATGTTCTTCGGGTCGGCGATGGTGAAGCGGTGCAGGGGCGGCGTGTAGAAGTAGTTCAGCAGCAGCGAGCCGAAGGCCACCGAGGCGAGGGCGGGCAGCAGGCCGCCGAGCAGGGCCGCCGCGACCGTGACGGCCAGGAACAGCAGCATGTCGTTGGCGAGGCCGATGTCGACGCTGTTCAGCACCAGCGCGAGCACGGCCGGTCCCGCGATCCCCATGGCCCAGCCCGAGATGATCCGCGTACGGCCGAGCCGGGCGCCGCGGGCCACGGGCAGTCCGCGGCCCTTGGCGACCGCCTCGTGGGTGACGATGTGGACGTCGAGGTCGGGGCCGGAGTCGCGGGCGACGGTGGCGCCGACGCCGGGTCCGAAGACGTACTGCCAGGCCTTGCGGCGCGAGGAGCCGAGCACGATCTGGGTGGCGTTGACGCCGCGGGCGAAGTCCAGGAGCGCGGCCGGTATGTCGTCGCCGACCACGTGGTGGAAGGTGCCGCCGAGGTCCTCCACGAGGGTGCGTTGCACGGCCAGCTCCTTCGGGGAGGCGGCCGTCAGCCCGTCGCTGCGGGCGATGTAGACGGCGAGGACCTCGCCCCCGGCGCCCTTCTCGGCGAGCCGGGCGGCCCGGCGGATGAGCGTGCGGCCCTCGGGTCCGCCGGTCAGCCCGACCACGATCCGCTCGCGCGAACCCCAGATCTTCGAGACCCGGTGATCGCTGCGGTACTGCTTCAGGTACTCGTCCACCCGGTCGGCGACCCACAGCAGCGCCAGCTCGCGCAGGGCGGTGAGGTTGCCGGGGCGGAAGTAGTTGGACAGCGCCGCGTCGACCTTGTCGGGCTGGTAGATGTTCCCGTGCGCCATCCGGCGGCGCAGCGCCTCCGGGGACATGTCGACCAGCTCGATCTGAGCGGCCCGCCGTACGACCTCGTCGGGCACGGTCTCGCGCTGCCGCACCCCGGTTATGGACTCGACCACGTCGCCGAGTGATTCCAGGTGCTGGATGTTGACGGTCGAGACGACGTCGATCCCGGCGGCGAGCAGCTCCTCGACGTCCTGCCACCGCTTGGCGTTGCGCGAGCCGGGGATGTTGGTGTGCGCGAGTTCGTCCACCAGGGCGACGGCGGGCGCCCTGCGCAGCACGGCGTCGACGTCCATCTCCCCGAAGACGCCCCCGCGGTACTCCAGCTCCTTGCGAGGCACCTGTTCGAGGCCGTGCAGCATCACCTCGGTGCGCGGCCGCTCGTGGTGCTCCACGAACGCCACCACGCAGTCCGTGCCGCGCTCGGTTCGGCGGTGCGCCTCGGCGAGCATCGCGTACGTCTTTCCGACCCCCGGCGCCGCCCCGAGATAGATCCGCAGCTTCCCGCGTGCCATGGCTCCATTGTCTTCCGCTCACCCCTGCCTACGCAGCGTCGACCTTACGGCCAACGACGGGGACGAAGGGGATAGGGCCGGGCATGCCGGGGGTCTTTGACGAAACCCTGATGGGGGTGGGGATCAGGGAGTCACCAGGGTGCCGTCGCGCAGTTCCAGGACGCGGTCGGCCAGGTCGAGCAGGGTGGGGTCGTGGGTGGCGACGAGGGCGCAGGGGCGCGGCTCCGGGGAGTCGGTGTGGACGACGCCGTGCAGGAGCCGCATGACGGAGTGGGCGGTCTCCGCGTCCAGTTGGCCGGTCGGTTCGTCGGCGATCAGGAGGGCGGGGCGGTTGGCGAGGGCGCGGGCGACGGCCACGCGTTGCTGCTGGCCGCCGGAGAGTTCGCCGGGCCGCTGGGCGGCGTGCGGGGCCAGCCCGACGAGGGACAGCAGGAGGCCGACCCGCTCGTCGCGCTCGCGCGGGTCGGTGCGGCGCAGCCGCAGCGGTACGCCCACGTTCTCGGCCGCCGTCAGGATGGGGATCAGCCCGAAGGACTGGAAGACGAACCCGATCCGGTCCCGGCGCAGTCGCAGCAGTTCGTTCTCGCCCAGCTCCGCCAGCCGCCGGCCGTCCACCTCGACCCGCCCCCGGTCCGGCGTGTCCAGGCCGCCGACGAGGTTGAGCAAGGTCGTCTTCCCCGACCCCGAGCGGCCCTTGAGGGCGACCAGTTCTCCGGGTGCCACCTCGAAGGAGACGCCGCGCAGGGCGTGCACGGCCGTGGCCCCGCGCCCGTACGACTTGTGGACCCCCGCCACCCGCACCATGGCCATGCCGCCCCCCGGAAGCCCCTGGGGCGCCAGTATCCCGGCCCGCCGGCCGGCCGACAACGCCCGCGGCTCCCCCGGCCACGAAAAACGGGCCGCACCCCGAAGGCGCGGCCCGTCCGTCGAAACCGTCAGCGGACTTCCGTGATCTCCGGTCCCCGCTGCAACTGACCCATACCGCCGGAGAACCGCGAACCCTCCTCCTGCTGGACCCCCTCGGGAACCATCTGGGCGTCGTTCGGCAGCTTGAGGACGATCGGGTCGCGGGGCGCCATCGGGCCCTCGCCGCGGACCACGACCGTGTCCCGGAAGATCTGCTCCAGCAGCCCGGCGGCCTGCGGCTGCACCGCGCCCTGCCCGGAGATCACGCCGCGCAGGAACCAGCGGGGGCCGTCGACGCCGACGAACCGCACCACCTGGAAACCACCCGTGCCGTCCGGCAGCTGCACCGGCACCTGGGCCCGCAGCTCCCAGCCGAGCGGGCCCTCGACCTCGTCGACGATGCCCCCCTGCTGGGTGATCCCGCTCGCGATCTCCTCGCGGACCTCGCCCCAGATGCCCTCGCGCTTGGGCGCGGCGAAGGCCTGGAGCTGGACGGCGCTGTCCTGCAGGACGACGGTCGCGGCGACGATCGCGTCACCCGCGACCTCGACCCGCAGCTCCATGCCGTCCACGCCCGGCACGAACAGACCGCCGAGATCCACGCGGCCCTCGGCCGGGTCGCGCACCTCGGTGCTGTCCCACGGCCCGTCGGGCCGGGGGCCGGGCTCCAGCCGGACGCGCTCGCGCTCGGCCTCAGCTTCCTCGTCCGCCTCGGTGTCGACGCTGTCGACGACCTGCTCGGCCTCGCCGGCCGCGTCCTCGGCGGCACCCTTCTTGTTGCGACGTCCGAACACGTCACTGTCCTTCCCGGTCGGATACGACCGAAGCGTATCGATTCCCACCCGTCGGACCGCCCTCGGCGGACCGACCGCTTGTGCCGCTCTCGTCGCCCACCGCGACATGGCCACCGGTGGACCCGAAGCCCCCTTCGGCCCGCGCGGAGCCGGGAAGCTCCGCGACCTCCTGGAAGCGGACCCTCTCGACCTGCTGGACGACCAGTTGGGCAATCCGGTCGAAGCGCTCGAACCGCACGCTCTCGCGCGGGTCGAGATTCACCACGATCACCTTGATCTCCCCACGGTACCCGGCATCAACCGTCCCTGGAGCATTCACCAGGGCGACACCGCAGCGGGCCGCGAGACCGGACCGCGGGTGCACGAAGGCCGCGTACCCCTCCGGGAGGGCGATCGACACCCCCGTGGGCAGAACGGCCCGCTCACCGGGGGCCAGCTCGCACGCCTGCGTGGTGCGCAGATCGGCGCCGGCGTCCCCGGGGTGCTCGTACGCCGGAAGCGGCACGTCCGGGTCCACGCGCCGGATCAGCACGTCCAGCGGGGGACGGCCGGCGGGACTTCCGGGCGTCCGGGGGCTCACGGGTTCACCTCGAAGGCACGGGCCCGCCGCACCTGGTCGGGGTCGCTCATCGCGGCCTCGATCTCCTTGGGGCGGCCGTGTTCGGTGAAGTGGTCGACCTTCACCTCGATGAAGAGGGCGTCGGCGCGGACGGCGACCGGCCCGTCGGGGCCGTCGAGGCGGCCGACGGCGCTGGAGTAGATCTTCCGCCCGGCGACGGCGGTGACCTCGGCCGTCAGATGGAGCGTGGTGCCGACGGGCACGGGCCGCACGTAGTCGGTCTCCAGCCGTCCGGTCACGGCGATGGTCCGCAGCAGCCAGTTCAGCGAGCCCAGGGTCTCGTCCAGGGCGGTGGCCAGCACCCCGCCGTGCGCGAGGCCGGGAGCGCCCTGGTGGGCGGCCTGGACGGTGAACTCGGCGGTCAGCGTGACGCCCTCGCCGGCCCGTGCCTCCAGGTGCAGCCCGTGCGGCTGCCCGGGGCCGCAGCCGAAGCAGTGTTCGTAGTGGGCGCCGAGGAGCTCCCCGGGCGCGGGCGCGTCGGGGTGCCGTACCGGTTTCACCGCGTCGGCTGGGGGCTGAAGGCTTGCGGAACTACCACTCACGAGCGCAGACCTTACAGCCCGCCCGCCACCCGTCACCGCCCCGCCTGACAGCGCTTCGCGTCGGCCCCACCCTCGTTCCGGCGCGTACAGGATCCCGTGCCAAGCTTGGTTTCATGCAGCTCTCCGCCACCCCCTACGAAGAACGCCTCACCGCCCCCCGCTCGTGGTGGCTGATCAGCTTCTTCGTGGGCGTCTCCTTCGCCCTGATCCTCTTCCCGTTCGGCACCCTGCCGATCCTCGGCGGCCTGGTCGGCGGTACGGCCGCGGCCGCGGTGGTCGCCAGCTCGTACGGTTCCCCGCGCATCCGCGTGGTGGGCGACTCGCTGATCGCGGGGGAGGCGAAGATCCCGGTGTCGGCGCTGGGCGAGTCGGAGGTGCTGGAGCCGGAGGAGGCCCGCGCCTGGCGCACGCACAAGGCCGATGTCCGCGCGTTCCTGCTGCTGCGCGCGTACATCCCGAGGGCCCTGCGGGTGATCGTCACGGATCCCGAGGACCCGACGCCGTACCTGTACCTGTCGACGCGGGAGCCGGAGCAGTTGGCGGCGGCGATCGAGGCGGCGCGGAAGGCGCACGCCCACAGCTCCACGGAGAGCTAGCAACCCGCCGCCTCGGAACATCCCCGGGGCATTGCTCGGCGCACCCCTCAACGGCCTCGAACGGGCTCAGGAGGGGGCGTAGCGGGCTCGGGGCGGGCTCAGAGCCCCTTCGGGAGGTCGCGCAGTCTCAGGGGCTTCGCAGGCTGTTCCAGGGGCGGCAGCTGCTCCAGCTCCTCCCAGGGCACCTGGACCTTGCGCAGGTCGGCGCGGACGCGGGCCGCGAGTCTTCTGGTGTCCCGGCGGTTCAGGACCGCCCCGACCGCGGCGCCCACCATGAACGGCATCAGCGTGGGCATGTCCCGCACCATCCGCTTCATGATCTGCTGGCGCAGTTCGCGCTTCATGCGGCCGCCGAGGGCCGCGTCGTACGTCGACGGCTTCATCACGTCGATGCCGCGCTCCCCCGACCAGGAGGACAGATACGCGGTGCTGCGGACCTTGAGGCCGCCCGGCGGGCGGACGCCGTAGACCTCGTGCAGTTCCGCGATGAGCTTCAGTTCGACCGCCGCGACCCCGGTGATCTCCGCGGCCAGTTCGGTCGGCAGGGCGGGCGGTACGGGCAGCATCGCCGCCGCGCCGATCCCGGCCCCGATGGTCGAGGTCCCGGCCGCGGCGCCCGCCACCAGCTTGTCGGCCAGCTCCTCGGGTCCCAGGCCCGGGAACTGCCTGCGCAGGGCCGCGAGGTCGCGTACGGGCACCCGCGGGGCGATGTCGATGACGCGGTCCGCGAGATACGCCAGACCCGCGCGAGCGCGGTCACCGCTCCTGCGGGCGCCTTCCCGGGCGATGACCCGGGCCTTGCCCCGGATGACACGCGCCCGCCGCCTGGCGACAGGCGCGCGCCCCCGCTTCGGCACCGGGTGGTCGGCCCGGTCCGCCGTCGGTTCGAGCGTGGCTCCCGGGTCCGGGGAGCCACGCCCGTCGTCACGCGCGCCGAGTGGGCCGTCGAGCGGCCCTTGGTCCGCTTTCCGCAGGGGGAAGCGGCGCTTCCGGGGAGGGGTCGAGCCAGTCATGGCCGACCCGTCCTCAGTCGCAGTCGCGGCAGATCGGCTGACCGTTCTTCTCGCGGGCCAGCTGGCTGCGGTGGTGGACCAGGAAGCAGCTCATGCAGGTGAACTCGTCCTGCTGCTTCGGCAGGACCCGGACGGCCAGTTCCTCGTTCGAGAGGTCCGCTCCGGGCAGTTCCAGCCCCTCGGCGGCCTCGAACTCGTCGACGTCGACCGAGGATGTGGTCTTGTCGTTGCGCCGAGCCTTCAGTTCTTCCAGGCTGTCCGAGTCGACGTCATCGTCGGTCTTGCGTGGAGTGTCGTAGTCGGTTGCCATATCGCTCTCCCCCTCTGGGTGTCTGCGGTGTCTCCAGCGCACGTAACGCGTGAGAGGCCGGACTTGTGCCCGACCTGAGGCGGAGATTTTGCCTCACATCAAGGGCTGTTACTCAATCGACACCCAACCCGATCCCTCAAGAGTGATCGGCTTGGATGGCGGTGAGGACCGTACACGCTTCGAATACCGCACCTCAAAGGCGCCCCATCGTGTACTTCCCGTGATCAAGAGCCCTGAAAACCAGGACTTTCCGGGCTTTCCAGCCCCTGTCATGATCACTGACAGTACATGGCCGGAAATCCGCCCATGTGATCGATCACACAGAGGCAAGCCCATTCAGCCTCTGGAAAATTCCGCGTGCAGCGAACATTTCTCGTGCGTGTCGATGGATCGGCCGTGGATCACAGCGGAAGTGTCACACGCATCACGAGTCCACCCCCCTCTCGGGGCTGCGCCACGATGTGCCCGCCGTGCGCCCTCGCCACGGACCGCACGATGGAGAGGCCGAGGCCGACGCCCTTGTCGCTGCCCGTGCGCTCGGTGCGCAGCCGCCTGAAGGGCTCGAAGATGTTGTCGATCTCGTACGCCGGAACCACCGGGCCGGTGTTCGAGACGGTGAGCACCGCCTGTCCGTGCTGGACCTCGGTGTCCACCTGGACCCACCCCTCCTCGACCACGTTGTACCGCACGGCGTTCTGGACGAGGTTCAGGGCGATCCGCTCCAGGAGCACGCCGTTTCCCTGCACGACGGCCGGTTTCCGCTCGCCGCGGATCACCACGCCCTTGGCCTCCGCCTCGGAACGCACCTGGTCGATCGCCTGGCCCGCCACCTCGGCCAGGTCGACCGGTTTGCGCTCCACTATCTGGTTGTCGCTGCGGGCGAGCAGCAGCAGGCCCTCGACCAGCTGCTCGCTGCGCTCGTTGGTGGCCAGCAGCGTCTTGCCGAGCTGCTGGAGCTCCACCGGCGCGCCCGGGTCGGAGAGGTGGACCTCCAGGAGGGTGCGGTTGATCGCGAGCGGGGTGCGCAGCTCGTGCGAGGCGTTGCCGACGAAGCGCTGCTGGGCGGTGAAGGCCCGCTGGAGGCGCTCCAGCATCTCGTCGAAGGTGTCCGCCAGCTCCTTGAGCTCGTCGTCCGGGCCGTCCAGCTCGATCCGGCGGGACAGGTCCGAGCCCGCCACCGCGCGGGCGGTGCGGGTGATCCGGCCGAGCGGGGACAGCACCCGGCCGGCCATCGCGTACCCGAACGCGAAGGCGATGACGGCGAGGCCCAGCAGGGCCAGCAGGGAGCGGCTGAGCAGGTTGTCCAGGGCGGCCTGGCGCTGGTGGTCCACGCACTGGCTGATCGCGTCGTTGAAGTCCGCCAGCGGCAGGCTGGTGGTGTTGATCGCGGGACAGTTGTCGCTGGAGACCTTCAGCTCCTGGAAGCTGACGATCTTGAACAGCGGCTGGTTGCCGGTGCTGATGGCCTGCGCGGCGAGCAGGTAGATGATCGACAGCAGCAGGATGCCGGCGATCAGGAACATGCCGCCGTACAGCAGCGTGAGCCGTATGCGGATGGTGGGCCGCAGCCAGGGGAAGGGCGGCTGGGGCCGCCGCGGGTCCCAGGTGGGCTTCGGGGGCGCCTGCGGGGGCGCGGGGGTCGTGGCCATGGCGGGTCAGATCCGGTAGCCGGAGCCGGGCACGGTGACGATCACGGGGGGCTCGCCGAGTTTGCGGCGCAGGGTCATGACCGTCACCCGGACCACGTTGGTGAACGGGTCGGTGTTCTCGTCCCAGGCCTTCTCCAGCAGCTGTTCCGCCGAGACGACCGCGCCCTCGCTGCGCATCAGCACCTCCAGGACCGCGAACTCCTTGGGCGCGAGCTGGACCTCCTTGCCGTCGCGGAACACCTCGCGGCGGTTCGGGTCCAGCTTGATGCCCGCGCGCTCCAGGACGGGCGGCAGGGGCACGCTGGTGCGGCGGCCGAGGGCGCGCACGCGGGCGATCAGCTCGCTGAACGCGAACGGCTTGGGCAGATAGTCGTCGGCGCCGATCTCCAGGCCCTCGACGCGGTCGCTGACGTCTCCGGAGGCGGTGAGCATGAGCACCCGGGTGGGCATGCCGAGCTCGACGATCTTGCGGCAGACGTCGTCGCCGTGCACGAGGGGGAGGTCGCGGTCGAGGACGACCACGTCGTAGTCGTTGACGCCGATGCGCTCCAGGGCGGCCGCGCCGTCGTACACGACGTCGACGGCCATGGCCTCCCGGCGCAGTCCGGTGGCCACCGCATCGGCGAGCAGCTGCTCGTCCTCGACGACGAGTACGCGCACGTCCGTTGTCCTTCCTGTGTCCACCCGCGTAGCGCTCCGGGGCGCCGCCGCGGGCAGGGGTGTTCGTGGAGTGTGACCTCCATCCTGCCCTTTTCGGTCATAAGTCGGCTGTAAGCGGGGGGGCCGGACCGCAGGGACGGGCGTCGGGGGCGGGAATACGAGATTTTCTCCACCGTTGAGGTTTCCGGGACGGGAGGCGGGGGGAGGACGGGTTTACACCCCGCGATCACGCTCTGCATGTGCCGCAGCACCATGCGGTACCTCACGATCCGCTTGTGCAGGGCGGGCGCGGGTGTCCGGCACCGTAGCCGCCCGGCCGGGCGCGCCGGGCACCTGCGGGAGACGTGATCGTCCTTTCCCACGGCACACCCCCGTGCCACCGACCCACCGACCCAGGACGAGGGGGCGCAGCATGGACGCTTTCACCGCAGGACTTCTCCAGCGCATAAAGACGACCGAGTCCGACCTGTCGCGGGCCCGCGACGAGGGCGACGACTTCCTCGTGGAGGTGGAGCAGGCAGAGCTGGACGACCTGCGCCGCCTCGCCGCCGAACACGGTGTGGAGGTCGGCGCCTCGCGCGTCTGACCGGCCGAGCGCGCAGGCGCGGCAGCGGTATGCGAAGGGACCCCGGCGAATCCAGCGCCGGGGTCCCTTCGCGTCGTACGGGCGGGGCGTCAGCCGTCCGCGTCGGACCGTCCGTCGCGCCAGGCCCCGAAGTCCTCCAGCAGCCCCTGGAGGGGCTCGAAGACGCCCGGGGTCCCCGCGACCGTCAGTTCCCGTGACGGGGCCTCTCCGGGCCGTCCACCGGTCAGCGCGCCCGCCTCCCGGGCGATGAGGTCCCCCGCCGCGTAGTCCCAGGGGTTCAGTCCGCGCTCGTAGTACCCGTCGAGCCGGCCGCAGGCCACGTCGCACAGGTCGATGGCCGCGGAGCCGCCGCGCCGGATGTCCCTGACCAGCGGGATGATCCTGGCGGCCACCTCGGCCTGGTGGGTCCGGACGTGGCCGACGTAGTTGAAGCCCGTGGAGACCAGCGCCTGGTCCAGCGGGGGCGCGGGGCGGCAGGCGAGCGCCCGTTCGCCCTCCCACGCGCCGGTGGCCCAGGCGCCGCCACCGCGTACCGCGTGGTAGGTCTCACCGCGCATCGGGGCCGCGACGACCCCGGCGACGGTCTCGCCGTCCTGTTCGGCCGCGATGGACACCGCCCAGGTGGGCAGGCCGTAGAGGTAGTTCACGGTGCCGTCGAGCGGGTCGATCACCCAGCGCACACCGCTGGTGCCGGCGGCGGAGGCGCCCTCCTCGCCGAGGAAACCGTCGTCGGGGCGCTGCCCGGCGATCAGATCGGTGATCAGCTTCTCGGCCGCGATGTCCATCTCGGTGACGACGTCGATCGGGCTGGACTTGGTCCGGGCCACGGCGAGGTCGGCCGGGCGGCCGTCCCGCAGCAGCTCGCCGGCGCGGCGGGCGGCCTCCTGGGCCAGCCGCAGCAGTTCCCGGTGCAGGGCGTCGGTCACGGGTCTCCTCACGCGTAGGGGCTGTCGGCGCCGGCGGCGGCCGGGCGGGCCGCCCGGGAGGGGCAGCAGCCGACCGGGCAGACGTCGTGGCTCGCGCCCAGGCTGCCCAGGGCGCAGGGGGTGTTGTCCTGGCCGCGCTCGGTGGCGGCACGCTCCAGGATCAGCTCGCGCACGGCGGCGGCGAACCGGGGGTCGGCGCCCACGGTGGCCGAGCGGCGCACCGGCAGGCCCAGTTCCCCGGCCTTGGCCGTGGCCTCCGTGTCGAGGTCGTAGAGGACCTCCATGTGGTCGGAGACGAAGCCGATGGGGGCCATGACGACCGCCGGGACGCCGGCCGCGTGCAGCTCCTGGAGGTGGTCGCAGATGTCGGGCTCCAGCCAGGGGATGTGCGGGGCGCCGGAGCGGGACTGGTAGACGAGGCGCCAGGGGTGGTCCACGCCGGTGCGCTCGCGGACCGCGTCGGCGATCAGCCGGGCCACGTCCAGGTGCTGCGCGACGTAGGCCCCGCCCTCGCCGTGGGCCTCGACGGGGCCTGAGGTGTCGGCGGCGGCCGTGGGGATGGAGTGGGTGCTGAAGGCGATGTGGGCGCCGTCGCGGACGTCGTCGGGGAGGTCGGCGAGGGAGCGCAGCACACCGTCGATCATCGGTTCGACGAAGCCGGGGTGGTTGAAGTAGTGCCGCAGCTTGTCGACCTTCGGCGGCTCCAGGCCCTCGGCCCGCAGGGCGGCCAGCGCGTCGGCGAGGTTCTCGCGGTACTGGCGGCAGCCCGAGTAGGAGGCGTAGGCGCTGGTGGCGAGGACCAGGACGCGGCGGCGGCCGTCGGCGACCATCTCGCGCAGGGTGTCGGTCAGGTACGGCGCCCAGTTGCGGTTGCCCCAGTAGACCGGCAGGTCCAGGCCGTGCTCGGCGAAGTCCTCGCGCAGGGCCTGGAGCAGGGCGCGGTTCTGGCCGTTGATGGGGCTGACCCCGCCGAACCGGAAGTAGTGCTGCCCGACTTCCTTCAGGCGTTCCTTCGGGATGCCGCGCCCGCGCGTGACGTTCTCCAGGAACGGGACCACGTCGTCGGGGCCTTCCGGGCCGCCGAAGGAGAGCAGGAGCAGGGCGTCGTACGGGGTGGCATCGAGCGCGTCTGGCATGTCTCGATCCTGCCACCCGGCACCGGTCCCCCGGCAACCGCGGGACGAGGAGTCGGGATCAAGGCGGTTCATGGCGAGATGTCCCGCTGACATATCGGGTGCACCTGGGGTCTCCTCACTCGTAAGCTGTATGCGCCGCATTCGCGCCTTACCGGAACCGCCTCGGAGAACACGTGCCCAGCCCCTACAGAGCCCTCTTCGACGTGCCCGGCACCAAGGCCTTCGCGGCGGCGGGGCTCCTCGGCCGGATGCCGCTGTCCATGATGGGCATCGGCGTGGTCACGATGATCTCCCAGCTCACCGGGCGTTACGGGCTCGCGGGCGCGCTGTCGGCCACCATCGCGCTGTCCGCCGCCGTGCTCGGCCCCCAGGTCTCCCGGCTGGTGGACCGGCACGGCCAGAGCCGGGTGCTGCGCCCCGCGACCCTGGTGGCCCTCGTCGCGGCCGCCGGGCTGCTGCTGGCGGCCCATTTCGGGTGGCCGGACCGGGTGCTGTTCGCCTGCGCCGCCGGCATCGGCGCGGTGCCGAGCCTGGGCGCGATGGTCCGGGCCCGCTGGGCCGCCCTGTACCGGGGCACGCCCCGGCTGCACACCGCCTACTCGTTCGAGTCGGTCATGGACGAGGTCTGCTTCGTCTTCGGGCCGATCATCTCCATCGGCCTGTGCACGGTCTGGTTCCCGGAGGCGGGCCCGCTGCTCGCCGCCGTCTTCCTGGCCGTCGGCGTGTGCTGGCTGTCCGCCCTGCGCGCCACCGAGCCCAAGCCGCATCCGCGCGAACGGGACGGCGGGGGCAGCGCGCTGCGCTCGCCGGGGCTCAAGGTGCTGGTGGCGACCTTCGTGGCGACCGGCGCGATCTTCGGTTCGGTGGACGTGGTCACGGTCGCCTTCGCCGACGAACGCGGCCACAAGGGCGCCGCGAGCGTGGTGCTCGCCCTCTACGCGGCCGGTTCCTGTGTGGCCGGGGCGGTCTTCGGGCTGCTGCGGCTCGCCGGGGCGCCGGAACGCCGCTGGCTGCTGGGCGTCGCCGCCATGGCCGTGAGTATGATCCCCCTCCTACTGGTCGGAAACCTGCCGCTTCTGGCCGTGGCGCTGTTCGTTTCGGGGCTGTCCATCGCACCGACGATGATCACGACGATGTCCCTCATCGAAGAGCACGTACCCCGTGCGCAGCTCACCGAGGGCATGACCTGGGTGAGCACCGGCCTCGCGGTCGGCGTGGCGCTCGGCTCCTCGCTGGCCGGTTCGGTGATCGACGCCGCCGGGGCGCGCGCCGGGTACGGGGTCCCGGTGCTGTCCGGGGCCGCCGCGGTCGTGGTCGGTTTCCTCGGGTACCGCCGGCTGCGCAGGCCGGCCGCGGGTCGGGGAGGGACCGTTGAGCAGCACAGCGAGCGGCAGGACGAGCGGCGCGAGCGGAATATGGCGTAACTGGGGCGGGAACGTCGCGGCCCGGCCCGCCCGGCAGGTCGCGCCGGCCTCGGTGGAGGAGCTGGCCGCGACGGTGCGCCGGGCCCGTGAGGACGGGCTGCCGGTGAAGGCCGTGGGCACCGGGCACTCCTTCACCTCGATCGCGGCCACCGACGGCGTGTTGATACGCCCTCAACTGTTGACGGGCATACGCAGGATCGACCGGGACACGATGACGGTCACGGTCGAGGCGGGCACCCCACTCAAGAGACTCAACGCGGCGCTGGCGCGCGAGGGTCTGTCGCTCACCAACATGGGCGACATCATGGAGCAGACGGTCTCCGGGGCCACCAGCACCGGCACCCATGGCACGGGCCGCGACTCCGCCTCCATCGCCGCCCAGATCAAGGGCCTCGAACTCGTCACGGCGGACGGCTCGGTGCTCACCTGCTCCGCGACGGAGAACCCCGAGGCCTTCGCCGCCGCCCGCATAGGGCTCGGCGCGCTCGGCATCGTCACCGCGATCACCTTCGCCGTGGAGCCGCTGTTCCTGCTGACGGCGCGCGAGGAGCCGATGCCGCTCGACCGGGTCCTCGCCGAGTGCGACCAACTCTGGGCGGAGAACGAGCACTTCGAGTTCTACTGGTTCCCGCACACCGGGAACACCAACACCAAGCGCAACAACCGCAGCGCGGGCCCCGAGCAGCCGGTCGGGCGGCTGGCCGGCTGGTTCGAGGACGAGTTCCTCTCCAACGGCGTCTTCCAGGTGGCCCAGTGGGTCGGCCGGGCCGCTCCCGTGAGCATCCCGGCGATCGCGAAGATCTCCAGCAGAGTGCTGTCCGCGCGGACGTACACCGACATCCCGTACAAGGTCTTCACCTCGCCGCGCCGGGTGCGCTTCGTGGAGATGGAGTACGCCGTGCCGCGCGCGGCCCTGGTGGAGACGCTGCGCGAACTGAAGGCCATGGTCGCGCGGTCGGGCCTGCGCGTCAGCTTCCCGGTGGAGGTGCGCACCGCCCCGGCCGACGACATCGCCCTGTCCACCGCCTCGGGCCGGGACAGCGCCTACATCGCCGTCCACATGTACCGGGGCACGCCGTACCAGTCGTACTTCACCGCCGCAGAGCGCATCTTCACCGCGCACGAGGGCCGGCCGCACTGGGGCAAGGTGCACACCCGGGACGCGGAGTACCTCGCGCGGGTGTATCCGCGGTTCGCCGAGTTCACGGCGTTGCGAGACCGCCTTGACCCGGAACGGCTGTTCCGGAACCACTACTTGCGGAGGGTGCTGGGGTCGTAGGCACCCCGGCGGAGCCGCTGGGCGCGGGGGCCGGGGTGGCCTGGCCGCCGCCGGCCGCCCCGTCCGGCGAGGCGCTCGGGGCGGGCGTCGCCGGGTCCGCGGTCCCGCCGCCGGAACCGGAGCCGGAGCCCGAGCCCGAGGTGACGCCGGTGGAGGCGCCGTCACCCGGGGACGTATGCGAAGGGAGCTGACCGGGGTCATCCGTTCGGTGGACGGCGGACCTACGACCGCCGACCGCGTCGCCGACGGTCGTGCCGGTGCCCCCGCTGAAGCTGCCGCCGGACACCAGTTCGTACGCAGTGATGCCGCCCATGGTCACCCCGAACACGAGAACGGCCGCGATCACCGGCCGCCGCCAGTTCCTGGCCCGCGCGCGGTAGACGGTGCCCGCGGAGAACTCGCCCAAGGCGGGCGGCTCCGGCACCCGGGGCGCGGCGGCGGACGTCCTGGCTTCCCGGAACTGCTCCCCGGTCCGCCGGAAGAAGTGCTGGAAGACGGTGCCGCCGCAGGTGGCGATCACGCTGACGACACCGGCGCCGAGGATCGTGCCGTACACGCCGAAGGAGGAGGCCAGCTTCGCCGCGATGACCGCCGCCAGGGCGCCGCCCGCCACCTGGGGGACGTTCAGGTCGATCCGCTTCCGCTGCCCATCGGGTGTTTCGCGCATACCCGGAACTTGCCTGCCTTTCCCGTACTTGATCGACATCGGGGTACCGACTGCACGAGATAGGGACGTATACGCGGAACCATTAGTTCCGTTTCCGGGTATTGCGTGAAGTTCGCCACGTCCATGATCCACAAAACCGGTTGCGCGGGGCTCGAACGCCTCCCTTGCCAGAAGTTGGGCGGCGCGCCAATCCACGCACGTGGCCCGAATGGAGTACTGTTGCGAGCCCTGGGTCCGGTCTCCCACCAGGGTGTCCGCGGCCACCAAGGACCGCCTGGAGGGGGCTAGTTGCACAGGGTGACAGGCTCGGTCACTTAGAGTGGCGAACTGGTAACCGTGCCATAACGGCGACCCAGGGCCCGTGCCCGACACGCCGGGCAACTCGGCAAGGTTGTGGCAGGCTGCACCCGGGCAGGCCACACTCGACTAGCGGAAGCAGCGACGCACGTGACGTCGGCAGGCACCACCCGGGAGGTCCCCATGCCCGAACTGCGTGTCGTGGCCGTCTCGAATGACGGCACACGGCTGGTGCTGAAGGCTGCCGACTCTACGGAATACACGCTTCCGATCGACGAACGGCTGCGCGCCGCCGTGCGCGGCGACCGGCCGCGCCTCGGCCAGATCGAGATCGAGGTCGAGAGCCATCTGCGCCCCCGCGACATCCAGGCGCGGATACGAGCCGGTGCCACCGCGGAGGAGGTCGCGCAGCTCGCGGGCATCCCCGTCGACCGGGTGCGGCGCTTCGAGGGCCCGGTGCTGGCCGAGCGCGCCTTCATGGCCGAGCGGGCCCGCAAGACCCCGGTCCGCCGCCCCGGCGAGAACTCGGGTCCGCTGCTCGGCGAGGCCGTGCAGGAGCGGCTGTTGCTGCGCGGCGCCGAGAAGGACACCGTCCAGTGGGACTCCTGGCGCCGCGACGACGGCACCTGGGAGGTGCTGCTCGTCTACCGGGTCGCGGGCGAACCGCACTCGGCGAGCTGGACGTACGACCCGCCCCGGCGGCTGGTCCAGGCCGTGGACGACGAGGCGCGCTCGCTGATCGGCGAGTCCGACGACCTCGCCGTAGCGGAGCCGAGCTTCCCGTTCGTCCCGCGCATCGCCCGGCTGCCGCGCGAGCGTTCGATGGACCGCGCCCTGGAACGGACCGATCGGGAGCGGCCGAGCCTGCCCGCGCAGCCGTCCGAACCCGACGAGGAGAGCATCGGCGAACGGGACTCGCTGACCAGCCTGCTGGAGGCGGTGCCGTCCTTCCGCGGCGACATGGTGGTGCCGGAGCGCAACCCGCAGACCACGGACGAGCCCGACGAGGAGGCCTGCGTGGAGGAGCCGCCGGCGCCCGCCGCCTCGGCCGGCTCGGCCTACGCGGACGTCCTCATGCCCCGCTCGGTCGGCAGCCACCGCGACCGGCTGACCGGCGCCACCGACCGCCAGGCCGAGGCCGACGGCGTACGCCCCGGCCGCCGCGCGGCCGTCCCGAGCTGGGACGAGATCGTGTTCGGCACCCGGCGCAAGAAGCAGGAGTAAGCGGCCGTACGACGACGGGAGGTGCGGGGCGACCGACCGCCCCGCACCTCCCGTCCGCCGCCGCTACTGCGGGTCCGCCCCCACGGCCACCGGCCGGGACGGGTCCGCGGACCACTCCGACCACGAACCGACGTACAGGGCCGCCGGGATGCCCGCCACCGCGAGGGCCAGCACCTCGTGGGCGCCGGAGACACCCGAGCCGCAGTAGACGCCCACCGGCGCCTCGGTGGAGACGCCGAGGGCCTTGAAGCGGTCCTTCAGCTCGGCGGCCGGCAGGAAACGGCCGTCGGGGCCCACGTTCTCCGTGGTCGGCGCCGAGACCGCGCCGGGGATGTGCCCGCCGACCCGGTCCACGGGCTCCACCTCGCCCCGGTACCGCTCCCCCGCGCGGGCGTCCAGCAGCACACCCGTGCGGGCCAGTTCGGCGGCCCCGTCCGCGTCCAGCAGGCCCGCGGCGTCCGGCGCCGGCACGAAGTCGCCCTCGGCGGGCTCGGGCACCCGCGTCGACAACTCCCCCGTCCAGGACGGCAACCCGCCGTCGAGGACCCGCACGTCCGGGTGACCCGTCCAGCGCAGCATCCACCACGCGCGCGCGGCGGCCCAGCCCTGCCCGCCGTCGTACACGACGACCGGGCGGCTCGCCGACACGCCCGCGCGGCGCATCGCGGCGCCGAACTCCGCGAGGTCCGGCAGCGGATGGCGGCCGTGCGCGCCCGGGGCCGCGGCCAGCTCCCGGTCCAGGTCGACGAAGACCGCGCCGGGGATGTGGCCGGCCGCGTGCTCCGCCCGGCCGTCGAAGGGCGGGGCACCCGCCGCCTTCGCCAGGCTCAACTGCCAGCGGACGTCCAGCAGGACCGGCGGCTCCTCGCCGGCGAGCGCCTCGGCGAGTTCGGATGCGGTGATGATGACTGTCATGGCGCCATGCATACGCCAGGGGTGGCCGCGGCGTCCAGGTCCGGTTACTCTGCTCGGCCGGGCAGGCTCGATCACGGCCTGTAGGTGATCGAGCACGTGCCGTACACCCGTCGGACATTCGTCGGACATCCGTCGGAAATCCGCCGGGCATCGTCAGGAAGCGGTGAAGGACGCCGGCCCGGACATTCTTCCGAAAGACACCGGCAAACCGGCGGCGCGGCGACGCGACAGGGCCGCGCGACCGTGGAGGATGCGGACACACCGATACGGGCGTACGCGCCGGCGGCGTGCACACACCTGCCGGAGAAGCGGAAGCGACACGGCCACCGCACGAGGCGGCCGGGGAGAGAGTGATCGATGACCGAGGCACGGGAGTCGGCCGGTCCGCAGGCGCTGCGCGCGCCCGGCACACCCTGCTGGGTGAGCCTGATGGCGCACCGGCTCACCGCCACCGAGGAGTTCTACGGGGAGCTGTTCGGCTGGGAGTTCCGGCCGGGCCCGCAGCAGCTCGGCCCGAACGTGCGGGCGCTGCTGGACGGGCGCGAGGTGGCCGGCATGGGCCAGCTGCCGCCGGAGAACCGGCTGCCGGTGGCCTGGACGCCCTATCTCGCCTCGGACGACGTGGACCGCGCGGCCGAGGCGGTACGGCTGTGCGGCGGCACGGTGGCGGTCGGTCCGCTGGACGCGGCGGACGCCGGACGGCTGGCCATCGTCGCGGACCCGGTGGGCGCGGTGTTCGGCATCTGGCAGGCGCCCGCGCATGTCGCCCCGGCGGTGACCGGGGTGCCGGGCACACCGGCGTGGAACGAGCTGCTCACGTTCGAGACGGAGACCGTCGCCAAGTTCTACGCGAGCGTGTTCGGCTACCAGACGGACCCGGTGGTATCCGCCGGCTTCGACTACGTGACCCTGCGCGTCGGCGGGCGCCCGGTGGCCGGGCTGCACGGCGTGGGCCACGGGCTGCCCCGGGACCGGGGGCCGTACTGGCAGACCTACTTCGAAGTGGCCGACACCGCCGGGACGCTGCGTCGGGTGACCGGCCTCGGTGGCCGGATCGTCCGCCCGGCCACGGACAGCCCGCACGGGCGGGTGGCCACGGTGGCGGATCCGGAGGGCGCGGTGTTCTCGGTGATCCAGGACCCGCGCTGACCCCCCTGGCGTGACCGGCGGACCGGCTCCCGGTGGGCTCAGGACGACGAGACGGGCAGCACGTCCGGCGACAGGGCCGCCGCGCGAGCCGTCGCGGCGGTCATCCGGCGCCGGTGGTGGCGGCGGCACAGCACCTCGTAACCGACCTCGCCCGCCGCCTGGTTGACGTCCCCGACGACGACCTGGGCGCCCTCGACCACCATCTGGCCGCCGATCGTACGGGCGTTGTGCGTGGCGCGGGCGCCGCACCAGCACAGTGCCTCCACCTGGAGCACCTCGATGCGGTCGGCCAGCTCCACCAGCCGCTGGGAGCCGGGGAAGAGCTTGGAGCGGAAGTCGGTGGTGATGCCGAAGGCGAAGACGTCCACGCCGAGGTCGTCCACCACGCGCGCGAGCTGGTCGATCTGCACCGGGGCGAGGAACTGCGCCTCGTCCGCGATCACGTAGTCGATTTTTCCGCCCTGCGAGAGGTGGTCCACGACGTAGACGTACAGGTCCTGGTCGTCGGCGACCTCGACCGCGTCGGTGACCAGGCCGAGGCGCGAGGACAGCTTGCCCGCGCCCGCACGGTCGTTGCGGGTGAATATCATCCCGGCCAGGCCCCGCGTGGAGCGGTTGTGCTCGATCTGCAGAGCCAGCGTCGACTTCCCGCAGTCCATCGTTCCGGAGAAGAACACCAGCTCGGGCATGAGGAGTTGAGCACCTTTCGGCGAGGGGACGGAGAAGCGGACGGGGGACCGGTCAGGAGCGTACTTCGAGCAGCGGGACCAGTTGCTCCACGGGAGTCATCGAACCGTGGTTGCCCACCAGCGCGGACTCCTTGGGTTCCCGCTCGGAGGCGATGATCAGGACATCGTCGTACGCGGCCGCGATCACGTCGCCGAGCCGGGCGTAGACCCGCTCGTCCACCCGCGGCCCGAACCACCCGGCCGCGATCGCCTCGTCGCGCGAGGCCACCCAGAACTGCTCGCCGAGCACCTCGCGCCAGCAGGCCAGTACGTCGTTCTCGGCGCCCGGCACCGCGTACACGTGGCGGGCCCGGCCCTCGCCGCCCAACAGGGCGACTCCGGCGCTGAGTTCCCAGTCCGTGTCGAAGTCGAAGCGGTGCTCCTCGTCGAACGGCACGTCGATCATGCCGTGGTCGGCGGTGACGTAGAGCGCGCTGCGCGGCGGAAGCTGCTCGGCCAGGCGCTGGGCCAGCCGGTCGACGAACATCAGCTGGCCGCGCCAGGTGTCGGAGTCGACGCCGTAGCGGTGGCCGGCGCCGTCGAGTTCCGCGTAGTACGTGTACACCAGCGAGCGGTCCCCGGCGGCCAGCTGGGCGGCCGCGAGGTCCATGCGCTCCTCGCCGGACAGCCTTCCGTGGAAGCTGCCGCCGCTGAGCGCGACCTTGGTGAGCGGGGTGTGCTGAAACGTGGGCGAGGAGACCTGGGCGGCGTGCACCCCGGCCTCGTGGGCCAGCTGGAAGACCGTGGGGTACGGCTGCCAGGGGCGCGGGTCGGTGTACGGCTGCCAGCGGAGCTGGTTCATCAGCGCGCCGGTGGCCGGGTCGCGGACCGTGTAGCCGGGCAGGCCGTGGGCGCCGGGGGGCAGGCCGGTGCCGACGGAGGCGAGGGAGGTCGCGGTGGTCGCCGGGTAGCCCGCGGTGAGCGGCCGGCCGGTGCCGCCGCGCGAGCTGCCGAGCAGCGAGGTGAGGAAGGGCGCCTCGTCGGGGTGGGCGCGCAACTGCTCCCAGCCGAGGCCGTCGACCAGGAAGACACAGGCGCGGTCGACCGGGGTCAGCTCCGATATCGCCGCGGTCATGCCGGGGACGTCCATGCCGGCGGCGAGCGTGGGGAGCAGGTCGGCGAGGGAGCCGCTGCCGTACTCGGGCAGCGGCGCGGTGGCCAGGGCGAGGGGTTCCGGGTGGTCCCAGGCGGAGAGCTGGGACATCAGTGGTCGAGGTCCGCGGTCGCCTCGGAGAGGGCCTGGGCGAAGGCGAGCGCCTCGCGCACCGTCTCCGGGCCGTCCCCGGCCTCGCTGACGCGGAGGCTGAGGTCGTCCGCCGTGGAGCTGCCCGTGTAGCCGTGGTCGGCGTCGCAGTTGGGGTCGCCGCAGGCGGCGGGCTCCAGGTCGAGCCGGCTGACCGCGCCCCAGCCGATGGTCAGCACGACCTCGCGGGGCAGGGTGCCCGGGGTGTACTGCTCGGGGTTGGCGACGACGCGGCTGACCACGACGGAGGAGATCCGGCTGAGCTTCACGGACTCGGTGGAGGTGGTGGCGTACGGCGTCGGGGAGGTGCTGTCGGCGGCCTGCTCGTCGGTGTGGCTGACGATGAAGCGGTTGGCGCTGAGGACCAGGACGGTCACATGGCGGCGCACCTCGTTCTGGTCGAACGTGGTCTCCTGGTGGACCAGGTACGACCGGATGGGCTCGCCGCCCACGGCTGCCTCCACCGCCTCGGCCACGAGGGCCGGGTAGTAGCCGCTGCGCTCGATCGCCGCTCGCAGCCCCTGGGTCGTCGTACTGGTCTTGGCCATGGCGTCCATCCTAGTCCGTGGCCAGGGGCACTCCGGGCCAACGGGGCGTCCCCGGGGCAGGGGGGCCGGGCGGGTTCCGGAGAGGGGGATCGGGCGGGTCGCCGGGCGCCTCGTGGTCCCGCTCTCGCGTGCCCCGCCGGACCGGCCCTTGCCTGATCTCCACCCGCTCGGCGGCGATCAGGCAGGACACGGGTTCGCATCCGCCGGCGTCCGCCTCGAAGGCGACGACGACGGGCGGTGTCTCTCCGAGGAACCGGACAAGGCGCGCGGTCTCGTCGGGCGCGGGGGCGCGGAAGACGGGGTCCTGGAACGAGAACGGGCAGGACACGAAGACGGGCGCGACGAAGACCGCTTCCAGGATGTGGTGGTACGTGAGGTCGTACCCGGCGGCCAGCCGCAGCGCCCCGGCGTCCCAGCCGATCACCTCCCAGTCCCACAAGCTGGTCTCGGGGAGCCGGTGGCCGGCGAGGTCCATGGGGTCAGTAGGCCGGCATGGTGCGGGGGCCGTGGTCGTCGCGGGCGGGTGGCGGGGCGAGGCGCAGGGTCGCGCCGAGGACGCTCGCGCCGTGCGGGGCCACGACCACCGGTTCCAGGGTGACGGCGACCACCTCGGGGTGGTCGTCGACCAGGCGGGAGACCCGCAGCAGCAGTTCCTCCAGGGCGGGGGTGTCGACGGGGGTGGAGCCACGCCAGCCGAACAGCAGGGGCGCGGTGCGGATCGCGCGCACCAGCGAGGTCGCGTCCCGGTCGGTGACCGGGATCAGCCGGTGCGCCGTGTCGCCCAGCAGCTGCGACGGCGCGCCGGCCAGGCCGAAGGACAGCACGGCCCCGGCCGCCGGGTCGATCACGGCCCGTACGACGGTGTCGACGCCCCGGGGCGCCATCCCCTGCACCACCGGCCGCAGCTCCTCCGGCTTGCCGAACAGCTCGCTCAACTCCGCGTACGCCCGCCGCAGTTGTTCCTCGTCCGCCAGGTCCAGGCGTACGCCGCCCAGGTCGGCGCGGTGCCGCAGGTGCGGGGCGGTCGCCTTCAGGGCCACCGGGTAGCCGAGGGTGCGGGCGGCCTCGGCGGCGGCGTCGGCGGTGGGCGCGGAAAGCGCGCGGCGCACCCGGATGCCGTACTTCGCGAGCAGCTCGCAGGTCTGCGCGTCCGAGATCGTGAGCCCCTCCCCCCGCGCCAGCAGCTCGCCGATCAGCCGCGCGGCCCCCTTCTCGTCGATGTCCTCGTACTCCGGGACCCGACCGGGCTCGGCCGCGTCCCGGCGCCACTGCCCGTACCGGACGGCCTCGGCGAGGGCCCGTACGGCGCGCTCGGCGGCGGGGTAGGCGGGGATGAGGCGGGTGCCTTCCGGTGCCGCCGGCGCTCGCGCTCCCGCGGCGGGCGAGGGCTCCGCGCGGTGGCGGGGAGGCTGGGCCCCGCCTTCGGTGCCGGGTGCCCGCTCCACGGACTGGGGCGCGGTACTGGCCGCCGCGGAGAGCGCCTCCGCCAGCCCGCCGAGCTCCACATGCACCACCAGCACCGGTTTCCCCGGCGCCGTGGCCGCGGCCGAGCCCAGCGCCTGAGCCAGCTCCGCGTCCCCGGGCGACGCCTCCCCGATCGCGGGTATCGCCGTCACCACGACGGAGTCGTTCGTGTCGTCGGCCAGCGCGGCGCTGAGCGCCCGGTGGAAGTCCTCCGGCGTCGCCCCGGTCGTCAGGTCGAGCGGCCGCGCGGGCCGCAGCCCCTCCGCGAGGCACCGGTCGTACGTCAGCACGCCCAGCGACTCGGAGTTCCCGAGGATCGCCACCCGCGGCCCGGCGGGCAGCGGCTGCCGGGCGAGCAGCAGACCGGCGTCGACCAGCTCCGTGATGGTGTCGACCCGGATCACCCCGGCCTGCCGCAGCAGCGCGGACACGGTCGCGTGCGGCAGCCGCGTCGCGCGCACCGCGTGGCCCTGCGGTGCCGTACCCGTCCCCTGCACCACGACCAGCGGCTTCGCCGCCGCCGTGCGCCGGGCGAGCCGGGTGAACTTGCGCGGGTTGCCGATGGTCTCCAGGTACATGAGGACGACGTCGGTGTCCGGGTCGTCGTACCAGTACTGGAGGACGTCGTTGCCGGACACGTCCGCCCGGTTGCCCGCGGAGACGAACGTGGAGACGCCGCTGACGCCGGTCACCCCGCCCCCGCGCCGGTGCAGCCGGGACAGCAGGGCGATGCCGATGGCGCCGGACTGGGCGAACATGCCGATGCGCCCGGGGCGCGGCATCTCGGGGGCGAGGGAGGCGTTGAGCCGTACGTCCGGGGCGGTGTTGATGACGCCGAACGCGTTGGGTCCGATGATCCGCATGCCGTACGCGCGGGCCTGCCGCACCAGCGCCCGCTGCCGCTCCCGCCCCTCGGGACCGCTTTCCGCGTACCCGGCGCTGAGCACGACGAGCCCCTGCACGCCGTGCTCCCCGCACTCGGCGACCACCGCCGGCACGTACTCGGCCGGTACGGCAACGACGGCGAGGTCCACCGGGCCGTCGATGTCCCGCACACAGCGGTACGCGGCCACCCCGTCGGCCTCCGCCAGGTCCTCGGGGAAGGCCTTGTTCACCGCGTACAGCCGGCCCGGGTACCCGGCGTCCCTGATGTTGGCCAGGACGCTGCGGCCCACCCCGCCGGGCGCGCGGCCGACGCCGATGACCGCGACGGAGCCGGGCGCGAGGAGCCGCTGCACCGAGCGGGCCTCGGCGCGCTGCTCCCGCGCGTACTGCACGGCGAGGGCGCGGTCCGTGGGTTCGAGGTCCAGCTCCAGGCGTACGACGCCGTCCTCGAAGCTGCGTTTCTGGGTGTACCCGGCGTCCGTGAACACCTTGATCATCTTGGTGTTGGCGGGCAGCACCTCGGCGGCGAAGCGGCGGATGCCCCGCTCCCGGGCGACGGCCGCGATGTGCTCCAGCAGGGCGGAGGCGACTCCCCGGCCCTGGTGGGCGTCCTGCACCAGGAAGGCGACCTCGGCCTCGTCGGCGGGGCCGGACGCGGGCGCGCCGCCGGCCCCGATGCGGTCGTAGCGCACGGTCGCGATGAACTCGCCGCCCACGGTGGCCGCGAGACCCACCCGGTCCACGAAGTCGTGGTGCGTGAAGCGGTGGACGTCCTTGGCGGACAGCCGGGGGTAGGGGGCGAAGAAGCGGTAGTACTTGGACTCGTCCGAGACCTGCTCGTAGAAGTGGACCAGATGGTCGGCGTCGTCGACGGTGATGGGCCGAATGCGGGCGGTACCTCCGTCCCGCAGGACCACGTCCGCCTCCCAGTGCGCGGGGTAGTCGTACCGGCCCTGCGGTTCCGCCGAGGTTCGCATGGGCCCCAGGGTACGGCTCGCGTCCGGCAACGGCGCGGGGCAGTCTGTGGAGCACGGCGGAGGGGGCGCGAGCCCCTCTTCTGGCCCGCTTCACGATATGGAAGACTGGTCTAGACAACCCTGAACAGTGAAGGGCAGCAACACATGGCTGAGCGCCGCGTCAACGTCGGCTGGGCCGAGGGTCTTCACGCCCGCCCCGCCTCCATCTTCGTCCGGGCCGCCACGGCCGCAGGCATCCCGGTGACGATCAGCAAGTCCGGCGGCACCCCGGTCAACGCGGCCTCCATGCTGGGCGTGCTGGGCCTGGGCGCCCAGGGCGGCGAGGAGATCGTGCTCACCTCCGACGCCGAGGGCGCGGACGCCGCCCTCGACCGGCTGGCCAAGCTGGTCGCCGAGGGCCTGGAAGAGCTGCCCGAGACCGTCTGAGCCCCGAGCGCCCGCCGGGCCGGCCGGACTGTCCGGCCGGCCCGGCGGGCGCTTCACGCGGCGGTGGCCGTCAACTCCGGCTGGCCGCCGGGTCCTTGCCGGACGCCGTGACCGTCAGTGTCACCGCGGCGGGCGGGAGGGTTTACGGGGTGCCCTGGACCGGAAAATCGCGCCGGGCCCCGCCGGACTGCGCCGCCTCGGCACTTTCGGGGTACCGCGGAATTCACCGGGACATGGAATTCACGGCAGCCGGGAAATAGGGAAATGGCCACCCGCTGAATATCCCCCCACTTTGTATACGGCACCCGTGTTAACACCGTGCACCGGACATGTTTACGGTATGTTGCGAGATACCCGGGCGTTCCGCGGCGCCGGGGATCCGCAGCCGGTGCGCGGCCGTCGTGCGCTGGGTGTGCAGCGCGGTCACCGCGCGGGCGCGCTCGTCGTCGCCGCGTGCCACCGCGTCCACGATCGCGCCGTGCTCCGCCCACGCGCCGACCAGGTCCGGCGGCGCGTCCACCGTGTACATCCAGGCGATCTTGTGGCGCAGCTGGGTGAGTGTCGAGGTCAGTGAGGGGCTGCCGCAGGACTGGGCCAGCGTCTCGTGGAACCAGCCGTTCAGGGCGCGCAGGTCCTCGCCGCCGCCCGTCCTGGCGCGCTCCTGCCCCAGCCGGACCAGGCCTCGCAGCACCTTCAGATGCGCCTCGGTGCGGCGCCGGGCGGCCCGCGCGGCCCCCAGCGGCTCCAGGAGCAGGCGCATCTCCAGCAGGTCGGCGGCCTCCTGCTCGGTCGGCTCGGCCACGCAGGCGCCCGCGTGCCGGCGCGTCACCACGAAGCCCTCCGCCTCCAGGGTGCGCAGGGCCTCGCGCACGGGGACGCGCGAGACGCCGTAGCGGCGGGCGAGCACCTCCTCGGTGAGGCGGCCGCCGCGTTCGAGGGCGCCGGTGACGATGTCGTCCCGGATCGCCGTGCACACCGAGTGCGCCGGAATACGCATGACCGACCTCCGCCTTAATACCCGCGACACGACGCCGACGACGGACGCGTCTTTTCCGTGACTCTATTCCACCGGGCCGGAATTTCCGACGGCGGACCGGAATCATGGATATTTTTTGGACAGATTCCGGCGGCGACGGCCGTGGAATGGCGAAAGCCCCGGCTCAGTGGCCGGGGCTTTCGATGCCGTGCGGGGTCGGTCAGACGTCCACGCCGTGGTTGCGGAGGTAGGCCACGGGGTCGACGTCGGAGCCGTAGTCGGGGCTGGTGCGCGCCTCGAAGTGCAGGTGCGGGCCGGTGACGTTGCCGGTCGCGCCGGACAGGGCGATCTGCTGGCCCGCGGCGACCTGCTGGCCCACCGTGACGCCGATGGAGGACAGATGGCCGTACTGGGTGTACATGCCGTCGGCCATGCGGATCACGATCTCGTTGCCGTACGCCCCGCCCCAGCCGGTGGAGACGACGGTGCCGACGCCGACCGCGTGCACGGAGGTGCCGGTCGCCGCGTGGAAGTCGATACCGGTGTGGGAGCCGGAGGACCACAGAGAGCTGCTGGCCATGTAGCCGGTGGACACGTAGGAGTGCGCGATCGGGGCGACGAAGGTGTTCAGCCGCTTGCGCTCGGCCTCGCGGGCGGCCCGGGCCCTGGCCTGGCGCGCCTCCTTCGCGCGCTCGGCGGCGGCCTTCTCGGCCGCCTGGTGCTCGGCGATCCGCTGCTGGGCGGTGGCCTGGGCGTCGATGTGCTCGGCGAGGTCGTCGGTCGCGGCGAGCACGGGGGTGAGGCCGGTCTGCTCGGCGGTTTTCTCGGCGGCGAGCGCCGGGGACGCGGCGAGGGTGCCGATGACGCCGGTGGTCGTGAGGGCCGCGACTCCGGCCGCGTGAACGGTGGTTCGCTTGACCCGGCCGGGCTTGCGGTGCTTCCCGGTGGCGCACATGAACGCCATGCGTGTGGCTGTCCTTTCCTTCCCTCTCGCCTACCGGGTTAGCTGACGGGTTCGGAGCAGGAAGGTCTCCTACGGGCCCGCACGTCTCGCGCGGATGCCCGATTCACCCCAGGGGACGGTGGGTCCCCGGCTCCCCTGGCTCGCGCCTCGGGGACTCGGCGATGGCTGTCCGGTGCCGCGGCTGCGGCGCACTGCCCGACGGACAACCCGGACGACGCTAAGCGGACCGGCTCTCAATCCTCAAACGGAACGCGGCTTTTGTAGCGCATCCCACAGGGCAGACAGGCAACCTCCGTATCAATTCGGACATCCTGAGGAGAGAGTGGAACAAAGTGGGGCCCTGACGACCCGTAGGCCGTCAGGGCCCCACCCCGCAAGGGGCCTGCCCGTAGGTGCCGTTACTCGGCGGCCACCACGGTGACCTCGCCGATGCCCAGCGCCTCGACCGGTGCCTTGATCTGCGCGGCGTCACCGACCAGGACGGTCACCAGGCGGTCCACCGGGAAGGCGTTGACGACCGCCGCGGTGGCCTCCACGGTGCCCGTCGCGGCCAGTTGCCGGTAGAGCGTCGCCTGGAAGTCGTCGGGCAGGTGCTGCTCCACCTGGTCGGCGAGCGTGCCCGCGACGGCCGCCGCGGTCTCGTACTTCAGCGGCGCGACGCCGACGAGGTTCTGCACGGCGACGTCCCGCTCGGCGTCGGTCAGGCCCTCCGCCGCGAGGGTGCGCAGCACCTTCCACAGGTCGTCGAGCGCCGGACCGGTGTTGGGGGTGTCCACGGAGCCGCTGATGGCGAGCATGGAGGCGCCGTTGCCGCCCGGGCCGGAGCGGAGCACCTGCCCGAACGCGCGCACACCGTAGGTGTAGCCCTTCTCCTCGCGCAGGACGCGGTCCAGGCGGGAGGTGAGGGTGCCGCCCAGGCAGTAGGTGCCGAGCACCTGGGCGGGCCACACCCGGTCGTGCCGGTCCGCGCCGACGCGGCCGATGAGCAGCTGCGTCTGGACGGCGCCGGGCCGGTCCACGATGACCACGCGTCCGGTGTCGTCGGCCGTCACCGCGGGCACCGGCCGGGGCTCGCCCGGGGTGCCGGTCCAGGCGCCCAGGGTCTCGCCGAGCAGCGCGTCCACGTCGATGCCGGTCAGGTCGCCGACCACGACCGCGGTGGCCGTGGCGGGGCGCACGTGACGGTCGTAGAAGGCGCGCACGGCGACCGCGTCGATCTTCTCGACCGTCTCCTCGGTGCCCTGGCGCGGCCGGGACATGCGCGTGGACGCCGGGAACAGCTCCTTGGAGAGTTCCTTGGCGGCCCGGCGGGCGGGGCTGGCCAGCTCGTGCGGAATCTCGTCCAGGCGGTTGCGGACCAGCCGCTCGACCTCGCTGCCGGCGAAGGCGGGGGCGCGCAGCGCGTCGGCGAGCAGGCCGAGGCCCTTGGTCAGACGCGAGGCGGGGACCTCCAGGCTCAGCCGGACGCCGGGGTGGTCGGCGTGCGCGTCGAGGGTGGCGCCCGCGCGCTCCAGCTCGGCGGCGAACTCCTCGGCGGAGTGCTTGTCGGTGCCCTCGGAGAAGGCTCGCGCCATGATGGTGGCGACGCCGTCCAGGCCGGCCGGCTCGGCCTCCAGGGGGGCGTCCAGGAGCACCTCGACGGCGACGACCTGCTGACCGGGGCGATGACAGCGCAGCACGGTCAGGCCGTTGTCGAGCGCGGCGCGCTCGGGGGCCGGGAAGGCCCACGGCTTCGCCTCGCCGGCCTGCGGCTGGGGGTGGAAGTCCATGGTGGCGAGCTGCTCGGTCACTTGGCCGTCTCCTCGTTCTCGTTTCCGGCCTCTACGGTGGCCTCCGACTCCGGGTCCTCGGGCACGTCGGCGTCCTCGACGGCCTGCGGGGACTTCGGCTCGTAGACCAGGACCGCGCGGTTGTCGGGGCGCAGCCGGGCCTTGGCGACCTCCCGGACCTCCTCGGGGGTCACCTCCAGGATGCGGTGCACGGCGTTGAGGGCGAGCTGCGGGTCGCCGAACAGGACGGCGTAGCGGCACAGTTCGTCGGCGCGGCCCGCGACGGTGCCGAGCCGGTCCAGCCACTCGCGCTCCAACTGGGCCTGGGCGCGCTCCATCTCCTCGGGGGTGGGGCCCTCCTCGGCGAACCGGGCCAGCTCCTCGTCGATGGCGGTCTCGATGACCGGCACCTCGACGTCGCCGGAGGTCTTCACGTCCAGCCAGCCCATGGAGGGCGCGCCGGCCAGGCGCAGCAGGCCGAAGCCGGCCGCGACGGCCGTGCGGTCGCGCCGCACCAGCCGGTTGTACAGCCGGGAGGACTCGCCGCCGCCGAGGACGGTCAGGGCGAGGTCGGCCGCGTCGCACGCGCGCGTGCCGTCCTGCGGCAGCCGGTAGGCGGCCATCAGGGCGCGCGCCGGGACCTCCTCGACGACGACCTCGCGCAGCTGCCCGCCGATGACGTCGGGCAGGGTGCCGTCACGGGGCGCGGGCTTGCCGTCGTGGGCCGGGATGGTGCCGAAGTACTTCTCGATCCAGGCGAGGGTCTGCTCGGGGTCGATGTCGCCGACCACGGAGAGCACCGCGTTGTTCGGCGCGTAGTAGGTACGGAAGAACTGGCGGGCGTCCTCCAGGGTGGCCGCGTCCAGGTCCGCCATGGAGCCGATCGGCGTGTGGTGGTAGGGGTGGCCCTCGGGGTACGACAGGGCGGTCAGCTTCTCGAAGGCGGTGCCGTAGGGGACGTTGTCGTAGCGCTGGCGGCGCTCGTTCTTGACGACGTCGCGCTGGTTCTCCATGGACTCGTCGTCCAGCGCGGTCAGCAGGGAGCCCATGCGGTCGGCCTCCAGCCAGAGCGCGAGCTCGAGCTGGTGGGCGGGCATGGTCTCGAAGTAGTTGGTGCGCTCGAAGCTGGTGGTGCCGTTGAGCGAGCCGCCGGCGCCCTGCACCAGTTCGAAGTGGCCGTTGCCCTTGACCTGCCCGGAGCCCTGGAACATCAGGTGCTCGAAAAGGTGAGCCAGGCCGGTGCGACCCTTGACCTCGTGGCGGGAGCCGACGTCGTACCAGAGGCAGACCGCCGCCACCGGGGTCAGGTGGTCCTCGGAGAGCACCACGCGCAGACCGTTGGCCAAGCGGTGCTCGGTCGCTGTCAGGCCCCCGGAGCCTGCCTCGGCTGTGGTCGTGTGACCCATGGGCATGTACGTCCCTTCGCGAGCGGAGGCGGTTAGTGGAAACCGCGGTTTTCCTGCCGTTCCTGCCACTGTATGCAACGCGTGCGGGGCCCCGGCGAAGTTCCCGCGGCGCGTACGCCCACAGCGGATCGCGTAGCCTGCCTCGGACCCCGCATCCGGTGATCGTCCGGGGCGCCGGTCCGGGTTGTCAGTACCCCGGTCCACAATGGTCCGCGACAGATCCGTCAACCGCTTCAGCACGAGCGAGCCGAAGGGTGCGCGCCCCGAAGGCGAGCGACCAGATCAGGAGGAGCCGGCAGCGATGGCCCGCCGCAGCACGAAGACCCCGCCGCCCGACGATTCGTACGAGGAGAAGATCCTCGACATCGACGTCGTGGACGAGATGCGTGGCTCCTACCTTGAGTACGCGTACTCGGTCATCTACTCGCGCGCCCTGCCGGACGCCCGTGACGGCCTCAAGCCGGTGCACCGCCGGATCGTCTACCAGATGAACGAGATGGGCGTGCGCCCCGACCGCGGCTACGTGAAGTGCGCGCGTGTCGTCGGCGAGGTCATGGGCAAGCTGCACCCGCACGGCGACGCGTCGATCTACGACGCCCTGGTGCGCATGGCCCAGCCCTTCTCCATGCGGCTGCCCCTGGTCGACGGCCACGGCAACTTCGGCTCGCTCGGCAATGACGACCCGCCGGCCGCCATGCGGTACACCGAGTGCCGGATGGCCGAGGCCACCAGCCTGATGACCGAGTCGATCGACGAGGACACGGTCGACTTCGCGCCGAACTACGACGGCCAGGAGCAGGAGCCGGTGGCCCTGCCCGCCGCCTTCCCGAACCTGCTGGTCAACGGCTCCTCGGGGATCGCGGTCGGCATGGCGACCAACATGCCGCCGCACAACCTGCGCGAGGTCGTGGCCGCCGCCCGCCACCTGGTCAGGAATCCGAACGCGGACCTGGACGCGCTGATGAAGCACGTCCCCGGCCCGGACCTGCCCACCGGCGGCCGGATCGTCGGCCTGGACGGCATCCGGGACGCGTACGCGACCGGCCGGGGCACCTTCAAGATGCGCGCGACGGTCTCGGTCGAGCCGGTGACGGCCCGCCGCAAGGGCCTGGTGGTCACCGAACTGCCGTTCACGGTCGGCCCCGAGAAGGTCATCGCGAAGATCAAGGACCTGGTCAACGCGAAGAAGGTCCAGGGCATCGCCGACGTCAAGGACCTCACCGACCGCGAGCACGGGCTGCGCCTGGTCATCGAGATCAAGAACGGCTTCGTGCCCGAGGCCGTCCTGGAGCAGCTCTACAAGCTGACGCCGATGGAGGAGTCCTTCGGCATCAACAACGTGGCCCTGGTGGACGGTCAGCCGCTCACCCTGGGTCTGAAGGAGCTCCTGGAGGTCTACCTCGACCACCGCTTCGAGGTGGTGCGCCGGCGCAGCGAGTTCCGGCGCGGCAAGAAGAGCGACCGGCTGCACCTGGTCAAGGGCCTGCTGACCGCCCTGGTCGACATCGACGAGGTCATCCGGCTGATCCGGTCCAGCGAGAACTCCGCGCAGGCCAAGGAGCGCCTGATGGGGCACTTCTCGCTGAGCGACGTGCAGACGCAGTACATCCTCGACACGCCGCTGCGCCGGCTCACCAAGTACGACCGCATCGAGCTGGAGGCGGAGAAGGACAAGCTCACCGGGGAGATCGCGGAGCTGACCCGGATCCTGGACTCCGACCAGGAGCTGCGCAAGCTGGTCTCCGCGGAACTGGCCGCCGTGGCCAAGAAGTTCGGCACCGACCGGCGCACCGTCCTGCTGGAGTCCGGCGGCGCTCCGGCGGTCGCCGTGCCGCTCCAGGTGGCCGACGACCCGTGCCGGGTGCTGCTGTCCTCCACGGGCCTGCTGGCGCGTACCGCGACCGCCGAGCCGTTCCCCGAGCAGGCGGGCGCCAAGCGGGTCAAGCACGATGTGATCGTCTCGGCGGTGCCGGCGACCGCGCGCGGCGAGATCGGCGCGGTGACCTCGGCGGGCCGGCTGCTGCGGATCAACGTGGTCGACCTGCCGCAGCTACCCGAGACGGCGGGCGCGCCGAACCTCTCCGGGGGCGCCCCGCTCGCGGAGTTCGTCTCCCTGGAGGACGACGAGACGGTGGTCTGCCTGACCACGCTGGACGAGTCCTCCCCCGGCCTCGCGCTCGGCACCGAGCAGGGCGTGGTCAAGCGCGTGGTGCCCGACTACCCGTCCAGCAAGGACGAGTTGGAGGTCATCACGCTCAAGGAGGGCGACCGGATCGTCGGCGCGGTGGAGCTGCGCACCGGCGAGGAGGACCTGGTCTTCATCACGGACGACGCGCAACTGCTGCGCTTCCAGGCCTCCATCGTCCGCCCGCAGGGCCGACCGGCGGGCGGTATGGCGGGCATCAAGCTCACCGACGGCGCGAAGGTCATCTGCTTCACCGCCGTCGACCCGGCCGTCGACGCGGCGGTCTTCACGGTGGCCGGCTCGCGCGGCACCCTGGACGACTCGGTGCAGACGACGGCCAAGCTGACCCCGTTCGACCAGTATCCGCGCAAGGGCCGGGCCACCGGCGGCGTGCGCTGCCAGCGGTTCCTGAAGGGCGAGGACTGTCTGGCGCTGGCCTGGGCGGGCCCGGTGCCCGGGCGCGCTGCCCAGAAGAACGGCACCCCGGCGGAACTGCCGGAGCCGGACCCGCGCCGGGACGGCTCGGGCACCTCGCTGCCGAAGACGGTGTCGGTGGTCGCGGGGCCGGTCTTCTAGGGCTCTTCCAGGGCCTTTCTCCGGAAGAGGTCCTCACCGCCCGTAGGGCTCCGGGTCCGGTTCGTCCTCGGAGCCCTGTACGTAGCGCAGGACGCCCCACATGCCGTGCTCGTCGGCGTGCGGGGCGTCGCTCTCGCACTCCTTCGTTTCCTTGCCGAGTGCCTCGGTGTCGATGCCGGAGCCGATCAGCACGAGCTGGGTGCGGCGGGCCTCGCCGGGCGCCCACGGCTCGGGGTAGAAGCGCAGGAACCGGCCCACGGCGTGCACGGTGTACCGGTTGCGGGGGTCGCAGGGGCCGAGGTCGACATGTCCCTTGATCCGGTACAGCCCCTCGGGCCGGCTGTCCAGGAAACGCATCAGCCGGCGCGGGTCCAGGGGGACGTCGGAGGTGAAGGACAGGCTGTCGTAGCCGGTGTGCAGGTGCCCGGCGTGGTCGTCCGCGCGGCGGCCGTCGCCGTGGTCGTCGCCTTGGTCGTCGCCGCGGTCGTCGCCTTGGTCGTCGCCGTGGTCGTGCAGATCGTCGAAGGAGAGCTGGCCAATGCGTTCCTCGCTCGGCCGGCAGTCGAAGAGGAACTCGGGGTCGAGGCGCCCGTAGGTGGCGGGGACGACGGCGGCCCGGTCGGTCAGCGACGCCACCAGGGCAAGCACCCGTTCGGGGTCCGCGGCCCGGTCGGTCTTGTTGACGACGACCAGGTCGGCGAGGGCGAGGTGCCGGTCGACCTCGGGGTGCCGCGCGCGCGTGTCGTCGAACTCGGCGGCGTCCACGACCTCGACGAGACCTCCGTAGACGATGCCGGGCTGCTCGCTGGCGAGCACCATCCGCACCAGCTCCTGGGGTTCGGCGAGTCCGCTGGCCTCGATGACGATCACGTCGACGCCGGTCTCGGGAGCGGCGAGCCTGCCCAGGTAGACATCGAGCTCGCTGGTGTCCACGGCACAGCACAGGCAGCCGTTGCCGAGGGAGACGGTGGAGTCGCCGAGGGCGCCCGCGACGGCCAGCGCGTCGATCTCGATGGCCCCGAAGTCGTTGACGATCGCCCCGATCCTGCTGCCCGCGCTGCGGTGCAGCAGGTGGTTGAGGAGCGTGGTCTTCCCGGAGCCGAGGAATCCGGCCAGGACGACGACCGGGATCTGCGGCTGGGGGCGACGGCCGCCGTCCGTGCTGTGCGCCAAGCTGTCCGCCAAGGGGCTACCTCTCTCCTGTGAACCGGCTCCGGACCAGGATAAAAGGGTTCCGGGGACGGACGGCGGGGACGGAAGACGGGGGCGGAAGAGCGGGGGCGAAGGCAGGGGCGGGGGCGGGTGGGAGGCCGGGGTCCCCGGGCCCGGACCGGCCGGTCAGGCGGCGGGCACCGCGACCGGCGCCTCGGGGCCCACATAGCGCGCCGCCGGGCGGATGATCTTCGGATCGGCCGCCTGTTCCAGGAGGTTCGCGCTCCAGCCCACCACCCGGGCCGCCGCGAAGGTCGGGGTGAACATCTCCCGGGGCAGACCGCACAGTTCCATGACCACACCGGCGTAGAACTCGACGTTGGTGTGGAGTCCGCGGCCCGGCTTCAGCTCGGCGAGGATGGCCTCGACCCGGCGTTCGACCTCCACCGCGAAGTCCACCCGGGGGCCGCCGAAGCCGAGGGCGATCTCCCGGAGCATCCGCGAACGGGGGTCCTCCGTGCGGTAGACGGCGTGTCCGAAGCCCATGATCCGCTCGCCGGCCAGCACCCGTTCCCGGATCCAGGGGTCGATGCGCTCCGGAGTGCCGATCGCGTCCAGGGTGTCCAGGGCCCGGCTGGGCGCCCCTCCGTGCAGCGGGCCCGACAGCGCGCTCACCGCGCCGGTCAGACAGGCCGCCGCGTCGGCGCCGGTGGAGGCGATGACGCGCGCCGTGAAGGTTGACGCATTGAATCCGTGGTCAATGGTGGAGATCAAGTATTGCTCGACCGCACGGGCGTGGCGCGGATCAGGTTCCGAACCGGTCAGCATGTACAGGTAGTTGGCCGCGTACGGCAGGTCGTCGCGCGGCTCCACGGGTTCGAGCCCCCGCCCCAGGCGATGCAGGGCGGTGAGCAGAGTGGGTACGGCGGCGCAGGCGGCGAGGGTGTCGGCGCGGCGCCCGGCGGCGTCCAGGTCGTACACCGGCCGGAACTCGCGTGCCGCGCCCAGGAGGGACAGCGCGGTGCGCAGGCCGGCCAGCGGTCCGGAGGCGCGGCTCGCGGCGGCGATGGCGGGCAGGGCCGCCCGGACCTCCTCGGGCAGCCGCCGCAGCGCCGCCGTCTCGGCGACGAAGGCGGCGCCGCGCCCGGCGTCCGGGAGGGTGCCGTGCACGAGCAGGTGCCAGACGTCCTCGAAGCGCCGGGTGCGCGCGAGGTCGACCGCCGAGTACTGGCGGTAGTGGTAGAAGCCCTCCCGCCCCCGGACATCGCCGATCTCCGTCTCGGTGACGACGACGCCCGCGAGACCGCGCGGTACGTCGACGAGGGGCGTTGGGGTCCTGTCGATGGCCATGATTGTCCTCTCTGAGCTTGATCCGACTGTCCATGCTTGACGCTTTCTCTGTCAATGTTGATTGAATCAATGCAAAGCAAGTTGGCCATCGAGATGTCCAGAGACCGCTACGGTGACCCCCATGCGCGATCCCGAACCCGCCCCCAACCGCCCCGGGCGAAGACTGACCACCAAGGAGACCGCCGAACTGCTCGGCGTGAAGCCCGAGACGGTGTACGCGTATGTCAGCCGCGGCCTGCTGACCAGCAAGCGCGAGCCCGGCGGCCGCGCCAGCACCTTCGAGGCGCGCGAGGTGGAGGACCTGGCCCGGCGCAACCGCCGTGAGAGCGCCGGGATCCCGGGCTCCGGCGGCGACCTCTCGGTGCGCACCCGGATCACGCTGATCGAGGCGGACCGGTACTACTACCGGGGCGTCGACGCCACCGAACTGGCCGCCCGCCACTCCTACGAGGAGGTCGCGGAGTGGCTGTGGACCGGCCGGCTCGTCCCGGGTACGGCCTTCACCGCGCCCGAGGCGACCGTGCGCGTCGCCCGCTGGGCCGTGAAGGCGCTGCCCGAGCACACCTCCCCCATCGACCGGCTGCGGGTCGCGACGATCGCCGCGGCGGCCGAGGACCCCTTGCGCTTCGACCTGTCCGGGGCGGCCGTCCTGAACACGGCGCGCGTGCTCATCCCCACGCTTGTCGCCGCCCTGCCGCCGGTCGTGCGCGACCCCGGGGACGGCGTGCCGCTCGCCCACCGCCTGTGGTCGCGGCTGACCGGCCGCCCGGCGGACGAGGACGCCCTGCGCGTGCTGGACGCCGCGCTGGTCCTGCTCGCCGACCACGACCTGGCCGCCTCCACGCTCGCGGTCCGGGTGGCCGCCTCGGCGCGGGCCCACGCCTACGCGACCGTCTCGGCCGGCCTCGGCGTGCTGGAGGGCCCGCTGCACGGCGCCAGCAGCGGCCTCGCCCACCGGATGCTGCTGGACGTGCTGGAACTGGGCAACGCCGCCCCGGTGATCGCCGACGAGCTGCGCGCCGGCCGCCGCATCCCCGGGCTCGGCCATCGCCTCTACACCGGCGAGGACCCGCGGGCGCAGGTCCTGTTCGGCCTGCTGGAGCGGCTCCCGCGCGCGGAGCCGGCCCTGCTCGCCGCCCGCGACATCGTCGCCACGACCGCCCGGCACACCCCGCTGCACGCCAATGTCGACCTGGCGCTCGCGGTGTTCACCTCCTCCTTCGGCATGCCGGCCACCGCCGGCGAGACGATCTTCGCCGTCGCCCGCACGGCGGGCTGGATCGCGCACGCCCTGGAGGAGTACGGCGAGCGCCCGCTGCGTATGCGCCCCGTCGGCCACTACATGGGCCCGCGCCCGCCGCAGCCCCTACCGGAGGCGGACTGAGCCCCGCGACCCGCCCCGGCCCGCCGAAGCCGGGGCCGCCCTTCCACAGGGCCACCTTCCATGAGCACGACACGACCCCAGGCCGGAAGTCGCCCTGCCCTGAGTCAGGTTAGGCTCACCTCTGTGAGTAGGTGTGCGACCGTCTCCCGGAGCCTCGACGAGCCCGTTTCCGCGACGGCGGCCACGGCGACGACATGGCTGCTGCTGGAACAGCCCGGCCCCTGGGGCGCCAAGGCGCTCACTTCAAGCCACCTGGACCCGGCGGTCGGCCGCGCGCTGGAGACGGCCGCCGAGGGCACCGGCGTACGCGTCGCCCTCATCCGGCGCCCCGGCCGCCACGCGGACCCCGGCACCTCCGAGCTCCGCCAGGTCTACGCCGCCCACACCGCGCCGGGACGGACGTGGCTGCACGCGGCCACCACCCGCGATCCCCGGCACCTCCTCGGCCTGGACCTCCCGGCCCTCGGGGCGGGCGACCACGGCTCCTTCGGCGCGGTGCTCGGAGGTCGTCCGCACACCGGCGATCCGCTCGCGCTCGTGTGTACCAACGGAAAACGCGACCGCTGCTGCGCCCTGCTGGGCCGCCCGCTCGCCGCCGAGCTGGCCGCGTCGGGGGAAGGCGGGATCTGGGAGGTCACCCATCTGGGTGGACATCGCTTCGCGCCGACCGTGCTCGTGCTGCCGTACGGCTACGTCTACGGCCGCGCCGAGGCGCCCACCCTCAAGAGGGCCCTGGACGGCGTCCGGGAGGACCGGGTGGCCGTCGAGGGGTGCCGCGGCTGCTCCGCCTTCGACCCTCCTGGCCAGGCTGCCGAACTGGCGGTGCGTGAGGTGGCGGGCGAGTACCGGGCGGGCGTTCTGGGCGTCGTACGGACCGAGGGCACGGCTCCGCGCTGGGCGGTCACCGTCGCCCATGCCGACGGCCGCCGCTGGCGGGTCACCGTGGCGCGCGGGGCGTCGCTGCCGCCGCGCCCGGAGAGCTGCGGCGCCGCGGTGCTCGGCACACCGGCCCGGATGACCGTGGTGGCGGTGCGCGAGCTGCGGCCCACGGCGCTGGCGAGCTGAACCGCGCGGCGGGCGCACCCCGTACTGTCGTCCCCCATGAGCCCCACTCCCCCCGCACGCCGCCTGCGCCTCGGTATGCCACGGCGGGTGTTCTCGCAGGTGCTGCTCATGCAGGTGACGATCGCCGCGGGCGTCGCGGTGCTCGTGACCGGCCTGTTCCTGGCACCGCTGAGCACACAGCTGGACCACGAGGCGATGCGCCGCGCGCTGGCCATCGCCGAGACCACGGCCCAGGACCCGCAGATCGCCAACGGCCTGCTGACCACCCCGCCGACCGAGGACGGCCCGGTGCAGCGGGAGGCCGAACGGATCCGGCTCGCCACGCACGCCGAGTACATCGTGGTCCTGGACCGGCACTGGGTGCGCTGGTCGCACCCGACCACCTCGCAGATCGGCCGCACGGTCTCCACGAACCCGTCCGGCGCCCTGGCCGGCAAGGAGGTCATGGAGATCGACCGGGGCACCCTGGGACGCTCCGCGCGCGGCAAGGTGCCGCTGTACGACGCCCGGCACCGCCTCATCGGGGCGGTCTCGGTCGGCATCGCCTACGACAGCGTGCGCGCCCGGCTGATCGGCGTCATCCCGGGGCTCCTCGCCTACGCCGGGGGCGCCCTCGCGGTGGGCGCGCTGGCCGCCTGGCTGATCGCCCGCAGGGTGCAGCGGCAGACCCGGGACCTGGCCTTCTCCGACATCTCGGCGCTGCTCGCCGAGCGCGAGGCGATGCTGCACGGCATCCGTGAGGGAGTGGTCGCACTGGACCGGGGCGGCCGGATCCGGCTGCTCAACGACGAGGCACGACGGCTGCTGGGCATCGGCGACGAGGCCGTGGGCCGCGCTCCCGACGAGGCGCTCGGCGAGGGCCGTACGACCGACGTGCTGGCCGGACGGGTGACCGGCACCGATCTGCTGACGGTGCGCGGCCGGCGGGTGCTGATCGCCAACCGCATGCCCACCGGCGACGGCGGTGCGGTCGCCACCCTGCGCGACCGCACCGAACTGGAGCAGCTGGGTCGCGAACTCGACTCCACGCGCGGGCTGATCGACGCCCTGCGCGCCCAGGACCACGAGCACGCCAACCGGATGCACACCCTGCTCGGGCTGCTGGAACTGGAGATGTACGACGACGCGGTGGAGTTCGTCGGGGAGGTGGTCGGGGACCACCGGGTCACCTCCGAACAGGTCACCGAGAAGGTCCATGACCCGTTGCTGGCCGCATTGTTGGTCGGCAAGGCGACCGTGGCGGCCGAGCGCGGGGTCGCCCTGTGGGTGTCGGAACGCAGCGGGCTCCCGGACCGGCTGGTCGACCCGCGCGGGCTGGTGACGGTCGTCGGCAACCTGGTGGACAACGCCCTGGACGCGGTCGCGGGCACCCCGCATGCGCGCGTGGAGGTCGAGTTGCGCGTCGAGGGCCGCGCGGTCGTGCTCAGGGTGCGGGACACCGGGCCCGGAGTGCCCCTGGACCAGCGGGAGCTGGTCTTCACCGAGGGGTGGTCCACCAAGCGGGCGCCCGCGCACGGCAAGCGGGGCCTCGGCCTTTCGCTGGTGCGCCGGCTCGCCGAACGCCAGGGCGGCAGCGCGACCGTGGGCACCGCCGGCGGGGGCGGTGCGGAGTTCACGGTGGTGCTGCCGGAGGCGCTGAGCGAGCCGGAGCTGGAGTCCGGGCCGGGCCTGGAGCCCGAGCCCACGGCCCGCAACAGTTGATTGCGTTGACGGGCCGCCGTACCTACTTGACCGCCTTGACGAACTCGGTCGTGTACGTCTTGCTCAGGTCGACGTTCGCGTTCTTGATGTTGGGGTTGAACGCCTTGAGCACCTTCTCCACGGTCTCGGGGCCGTTCTGCGGCATCACTCCGTCGTCGGTGAACATCGGCAGGGTGCTCTTGACGGACTGGGTGTAGAGGGCCTTGTCGCCCTGGGAGTAGTCGGCCGGCATCTTGGCGGCTATCTCGTCGGCGCTGTGGGTGGACATCCACTTGAGCGTCTTGACGAAGGCATTGACCAGCTTCTGGACGGTGTCCTTGTGGCCGTTCACCCAGTCCGTCTGCATGTACAGACTGGACGACGGGTACGGCCCGCCCAGTGCCTGCTGCGAACCCTCGGGGGTGCGCATGTCGAGCAGGATCTTGCCGGCCTTCTTGTCGAGGATCGTCGCCACGGTCGGGTCGGTGGTCATGCCGCCGTCGATCGAGCCCTTCTGCAGCGCCGCGATGAACGTCGGTCCCGCGCCCACCGCGACCGGCGTGAACTCGCTGACGTCCACGCCGTTCTTCACCGCCAGGTACTTGGTGAGGAAGTCGGTCGAGGACCCGAGCCCGGTCACACCCAGCTTGCGGCCCTTGAAGTCCTTGGGCGACGTGAGGTCGCCCGCGGCCTTGTCGGAGACGACCTCCACCTCGCCCGGTGCGCGGGAGAACTGGACGACGGACTCGACCGACTTGCCCTTCACCTGGAGGTCGAGGGTGTGGTCGTAGAAGCCGACCGCGCCCTGCACCTGGCCGGCGACGAGCGCGGTCTCGGCCTGGACCCCGGCGGGTTCGGACATGAGCTGGACGTTCAGGCCCTCGTCCTGGAAGTAGCCGAGGCGCTGGGTGAGCATCGCGGGCATGTAGATGACCTTGTCGAGGCCGCCGACCATGATCTTGACGGTCTCGCCCTTGCCACCGCCGCCGGAGCCGGCCGCGGAACCGGCCGCGTCGTTGGCGCAGGCGGTGAGCGAGGACAGGGCGAGCAGGCCGGCGGCGGCCAGGGAGGCGTGTCTTGCGGTCTTGCGCATGGCGGTTCACGTCCTTGTGAGAGGGCGGTGCGGGGGGATGGTGCGGGGGTGCGGGGGCCGGTTCGGCGGAGAGCCGCTCGGTGGTCCGGGTCGGCGGGGTCAGCTGTCGGAACCGGCGGGCTTCCAGCGGAAGATGCGCCGCTCGGCGAAGGTCAGCAGGCCCTCGGCGGCGAGGGCGACGACGGCGAGGATCACCATCGCGGCGTACACACCGGCCGCGTTGAAGGTGTTCTGCGACTGCGCGACGAGCAGGCCGATGCCCTTGGTCGCGCCGATGTACTCGCCGACGATGGCGCCGATCAGCGCGAAGCCGAAGCTGACATGGAGGCTGGTGAAGATCCAGGAGGTGGCCGACGGGATGACCACCTGGAGGGTCACCCTGCGGTCGCTCGCGCCCAGGATGCGGGCGTTGGCCACCAGGTTGCGGTCCACCTCGCGGGCGCCCTGGAAGGCGTTGAAGAACACCGGGAAGAAGACCAGCACCACGGCCGAGGCGACCTTGGAGGACGGGCCGAGCCCGAACCAGATCAGGAAGATGGGCGCCAGCACGATCCTGGGGATCGAGTTGAGCACCTTGATGTACGGACCAAGCACCTCGGCGAGCAAGCCGATCCGGCCGAGCGCGATGCCGAGGAGGACACCGGCGACCACGCCGACGACCCAGCCGAGCAGGGCCTCGTAGAGCGTGTACCAGACCTGCTCTCCCAGGGAGCCGAGCGCGGTGCCGTGCATGACCCAGGTGGAGATCTGGTCCCAGATCTTCGAGGGCATCGAGAAGTTGAACGGATCGATGACCTTCGCCCGGGACAGCGCCTCCCACAGGCCGAGCACGGCGACCAGGAGCACCACCCGCGCGGCGTTGACGAAGAGCCTGCGGCGGCGGACGGCCTGGGCGCGGCTCCGGGCTCGGTCGGACGTCTTGGCGGTGCCCGCGACCGGGGTGTCGAGAACCTCAGGCGACATGTGCGGCACCCCTCTCACGGGTGATGCGGACCTCTTCGCCGAGGGACTCCCAGATTTCCCGGTAGATCTCGATGAAGCGCGGCTGGAGGCGCACCGACTCGACCTTGCGCGGCCGGGGCAGATCGATCTCGAAGACCTGTTTCACGGTCGCGGGCCCGGCGGTCATCACGACGACCTTGTCGGCCAGCGCGATGGACTCCTCCAGGTCGTGGGTGACGAAGACCACCGAGGCGCCGGTGCCCGCCCACAGCTCCAGCAGCTCGTCCGACATCAGCGCCCGCGTCTGCACGTCGAGCGCCGAGAACGGCTCGTCCATCAGCAGGATCTCGGGGTCGTTGACGAAGGTGGCGGCGAGGGCGACGCGCTTGCGCTGGCCGCCGGAGAGCTGGTGCGGGTAGCGGTCCTCGAAGGCGGCGAGCCCGACCCGGGCCAGCCACTCACGGGCCTTCTGCCGGGCCTCGGCCTTGGGGACGCCCCGGAAGCGGGGGCCCGCCATGACGTTCGACAGCACGGTGCGCCAGGGGAAGGTGGCGTCCTGCTGGAAGACGAAGCCGACCTTGTCGCCGACGCCGTCGACCGGCTCCCCGGCGACCAGCACCTCGCCCTCGCTGGGCTCCTCCAGCCCGCTGACCAGGGTCAATGTGGTGGACTTGCCGCAGCCGGTCGGCCCCACGACGGCCACGAACTCGCCGCGCCCCACGGTGAGGTCCAGGCCGCGCACGGCCGTGTGCAGTCCCCCGGACGGGGTTCTGAAAGTCTTGCTCGCGCCCCGCAGCTCGATCGCGGGGCCGGTGTGTGCGCTCATGGCCCGGGACGGTAGGTCCAGCCCGGTCCGAGCAGCAGTCTTGTGTGCACAAGCCGTTCTTTTGCTCGCAAGAACCTGTTGTGCTCTTTTTGCTCGCGCTACAACTGCGGAGCCGCACAGGCGGGCCTGGCGCTCGCCGGCCTTGAAGGAGAGGCCTGATGATTGACGTTCTGGTGGTCGACGACGACTTCCGCGTCGCCGAGATAAACGCCAAGTACGTGGGAAAGGTTCCCGGTTTCCGGGTGGCCGCCCGCGCGCACAGTGCCGCCCAGGCGCTGGCCGCCGTGGAACGCGGCGCCATCGACCTGGTGCTGCTCGACCACTATCTGCCGGACCGTACCGGCCTGGAACTCGTCCACCGCATGCGCGAGCAGGGCGAGGGCACGGACGTCATCATGATCACGGCGGCCGGCGATGTCGCCACCGTCCAGCAGGCGATGCGCCTGGGGGCCCTGCACTACCTGGTGAAACCGTTCACCTTCGCCGCGCTGCGCACCCGGCTGGACTCCTATGCCGCGCTGCGCCGCACGGTCGACCGGGTGGGCGGCCGGGGCGTGGCCGGCCAGGAGCAGGTGGACCGGATCTTCGGGGCGCTGCGCACGGCCCCCGCCCCGTCCGCGCCCGGCCTGCCGAGCGGCCACACCGCGCCCACGACGGACCTGATATGCGACGTACTGCACGGCGCCGACCACCCGCTGTCGGCCCACGAGGTCGCCGCCCGCACCGGCCTGAGCCGCTCCACGGCCCAGCGCTATCTGCGCCACCTGGAACAGGCCGGCCGCCTGCGGCTCTCCCTGAAGTACGGCGACACCGGCCGCCCGGAGCACCGCTACGCATGGGTGGCACCGTGACGGTCCACGCCCGGTCCGCTAGGCGGCCCCGGACCCGGTGAGGGAACGCACCTCCGTCTCGGCGTACTTGGCCTCGTCCGGGACCTCGTCCGAGGTGACCGTGCCCAGCCAGCCGGCGAGGAAGCCGAGCGGGATGGAGACGATGCCGGGGTTCTGCAGCGGGAAGTACTGGAAGTCGACGCCGGGGAACAGCGAACCCCGGCAGCCGGACACCACCGGGGACAGCAGCATGAGCCCGAGCGCCAGCACCAGTCCCCCGTACACGGCCCACACCGCGCCCCGGGTCGTGAAGCCGCTCCAGAACAGCGAGTACATCAGCACCGGCAGGTTCGCCGACGCGGCGACCGCGAAGGCGAGGCCGGCCAGGCAGGCGACGTTCAGGTCCCGGGCCAGCAGTCCGAGCACGATCGCCAGGACACCGATCCCGACGGCGGCGCACCGCGCCACAGCCACCTCACCGCGCGCCCCGACGCTTCCTCCGCCGCTCTTCCCGCCGCCTGAGCGCCGGAGCGACGCGTACAGATCGTGGGCCACGGAGGCGGAGGAGGCGAGCGTGACACCCGCGACCACCGCGAGGATCGTGGCGAAGGCGATGGCGGCGACCACCGCGAACAGGACCGTTCCGCCCGTGGAGCCCGCGCCGCCGCCCAGGTCGAGGGCGAGTAGCGGCACCGCCGTGTTCCCGGCCGCGTTCGAACCGCGCAGGGCCGTCGGCCCCACGACCGCCGCCGCCCCGAATCCGAGGACGATCGTCAGCAGGTAGAACCCGCCGATCAGACCGATGGACCACGCCGCCGAACGGCGTGCGGCGCGCGCGGTGGGCACCGTGTAGAAGCGGGACAGGATGTGCGGCAGCCCCGCGGTGCCCAGTACCAGCGCGAGGCCCAGGCTGATGAAGTCGAGGCGGGCCGTCCAGTTCCCGCCGTACTTCAGGCCGGGCGCCAGAAAGGCCTTCCCGTGGCCGCTGCGCTGCGCGGCCGCGACCAGCAGCCGGTCGACATCGCCGTGGAAGCGCAGCAGGAGAAGCACGGTCAGCGCGACCGTCCCGCCGAGCAGCAGCACCGCCTTCACGATCTGGATCCAGGTGGTGGCCCGCATCCCGCCCAGCGACACATAGATCACCATGAGCGCGCCGACACCGACGACCGTCCAGGCCTGGGCCGCCCCGCTCGTCCGCCCCAGCAGCAGCGCCACCAGGCTGCCCGCGCCGACCATCTGCGCCACCAGATACAGCACGGACACCACGACCGACGACGTGCCCGCCGCGATCCGCACCGGGCGCTCTCTCATCCGCGCGGCCACCACGTCGGCCAGGGTGAACCGCCCGCAGTTGCGCACCAGTTCGGCCACCAGGAACAGCACCACCAGCCACGCCACGAGAAAGCCGACCACATACAGCAGCCCGTCGTAGCCGTACAGCGCGATCAGCCCCGTGACGCCCAGGAAGGAGGCCGCCGAGAGATAGTCGCCCGCGATGGCAAAACCATTCTCCATCGGGGAGAAGAGCCGCCCGCCCGCGTAGAACTCCTCCGCCGAAGCACGCCGACGCCGGCTCACCCACGTCGTGATCCCGAGGGTGGCCGCCACGAACCCGCCGAACAGCAGCAGCGCCGGCGTCTGGTGATCGCCGGTCACCGGGCACCTCCCCGCGTTCCCCGCGCCATCTCCTGCGTCTCCCAGCGCAGTTCCAGCGCGGCCCGGTCACGCCGCAGCCGCGCGTGCCGGGTGTAGGCCCAGGTGAGCAGGAACGTGGTGAGGAACTGTCCGAGCCCCGCGAGCATCGCCACGTTGACCGCCCCCACCACGGGCCGCGCCATCATCCCCGGAGCGGTGGTCGCCGCGATCACATACGCGATGTACCAGCTCAGAAAGACCGCGACCCCGGGCACCACGAACCGCCGGTATCTGCCGCGCACCTCCCGGAAGGCCGCGCTGCGCTGCACCTCGACGTACACATCGCGGGCCTGCGCCGGCATCGCGTCCCCCTCCCCGCGCGGGGACGGCACGGTCGGCGCGGACGGCGCGACCGAGGCGGGCCTCCCGGTGCCGTCCGGCTCGCCCCAGCCCAAGGCCGACGGGTCGGACCAAGGGTCCTCGTCGTGCCGCACGTCGCGGGTGGGCGCGCCGTGGTCCCTCCGGTTCTCGGCCGAACACTCGGGACCGTCCCCCGCGCCGCGGGCCCGATCGTTGCTTGACTGCATGCCCAAGGATGGACAGATCGGGAAGTTCCGTGACTCTTCTTCTCCGCGCTCTTCACCCCATCAGGTGACCTCACCCCGTGGGCGGCCGCACCAGTCCCTTGCCATAGGCGTAACGCACCGCCTGCGCCCGGTCCTTGAGGCCCGTCTTGGCGAACAGGTTGTTGATGTGGGTCTTCACGGTCGCGGTCGAGACATGCAGCCTGCGGGCGATCTCCTGGTTGCTGAGACCTTCGGCGATCAGCACCAGGACCTCGGTCTCGCGCACGGTCAGCCCGTCCGGCGCGACGGGCGCGAGGGCGACCGGCGGAGGCTCGGCCTGCGACAGCCGCTCCAGCAGTCGGCGCTGCACGCTCGGCGACAGTCCCGCCTCCCCCGACAGCACGCTCTCCACGGCCCGTACGATCTCCTCGCCGCCCGCGTCCTTGGTCAGATACCCGCGGGCGCCGGCCCGCAGCGCGGGGAACAGCGACTCGTCGTCGGCGTACGTGGTGAGCACCACCACCTGGGTCGCGGGGTACTGCTCGCGGATCCGCCGGGTGGCCTCCACGCCGTCGCAGCGGGGCATCCTGAGGTCCATCAGGACGACGTCCGGGGCGAGTTCCCCGACCAGCCGCACCGCTTCCTCGCCGTCTCCCGCGGCACCGATGACCTCGACGCCCGGCAGCAGCCCCAGCAGCATCACGATGCCCTCCCGGACGATGGTCTGGTCGTCGGCGACCACCACCCGCGCCGGCTTCTTCTCCCCCTCCGGCTCGGTCATACGGGCACCTTCAGCGTCACCACGAACCCCTCCTCCTCCGGCCCCGCGTCCAGCGAGCCGCCCAGCAGCTCGGCGCGCTCGCGCATCCCGAGCAGACCGTACCCACCTCCGGAGGCCGTGAGGTCGCCGGCACATCCGCCCGTGTCCCGCACGCGCAGCGTCACTTGGTGGTCGCTGTAGTCGAGGCGCAGGGCCACCCTGGCGCCCTGGGCATGCTTGCGGACGTTCGTCAGCGCCTCCTGGGCGACCCGGCGAACAGCCTGGGAGGCCTCGGCCGGCAGGGTTCTGGGCTCACCCGTGACGGTGACCGCCGCGCCCTCCGCCCCGCTGACGAGTTCGTTGAGGAAGTCCTCCAGTGGTGTCAGCTCGCCCCGCAGCGCGGACAGCGCCTGTCTGGTCTCGGCTAGGCCGTCGCGGGCCATGCCGCGGGCGGCCACCACCCGCTCCAGAATTCGCTCGCGGTCGGCGCCCCGCTCGATCAGCAGCCGGGCCGCCTCCAGGTGGACGAGCTGCGCGGACAGGCTGTGGGCCAGCACGTCGTGGATCTCGCGGGCGATTCTGGCCCGCTCGGCGAGTGCCGCGGACTCGGCCTCGGCGACTCTCGCGGCCCGCTCCTGGTCCAGCAGCCGCTGTGCGTTGCCGCGGGCCTCCGCGTCCAGCCGCAGGACATAGCCGGCGAGGGCCATGCCCGCCACGGAGGCGGCGGTGGTCAGCCAGACGTCGTTGTTGAAGGCGGAGTACGCGGCGAGGCCCGCCGAGGTCACCGGGGTCGCGGCCGCGAGCGGCAGCCGCTCCAGGGCGGTGATTCCGCAGCCGCACCACAGGACGAGGGCCAGTGCCTTGAACCCCGTGGCCTCGGCGGCGACCGCGATGCCCATGAGCGCCGCCAGCAGGACCAGCGAGGGCAGCAGTCGGTGCTGAAAGGTGGTGCGGAAGAAGGCCCAGCCGAGGACCCCGGCGGCGACGACGCCCGCGAGCCCGGCGGCCGCGGTCCGGACGCCGACATGCTTCTGGTTGTACGCGCCCCACAACAGCAGGGCGATCACCAGAGCCCTGACGGCCCAGGCGAGCAGGCGGCGGGCGCGGGTGGTCCGGGCGCGGCCGAGTGCTTCCTTCGAAGGCCACCGCGTCCAGGCGTTCTCGGTCACACGCGCTCCTTTCCCGCGGGCCTGCCGTCACCGTACGCCGCGACGGGGCGGCTCACGGTGCCGAGGGGCTGGGTGGTCAGGGGGGTGCGAGCACCGAGGGTGCTCGCTCGCCAGGTCAGGATCCCGGCGCGGACCAGCAGGGAGGCCGCGAAGCCGAACAGCAGGGCGGAGCTGTGCTGGTGCAGGCCGAGCGCGGCGCCGATGGCGAAGACGCCGACGCGCAGGACGATGCCGGTGATCCAGACGGCGACGCTCGCCTTGGTTCCCTTGCTCCACACGACGCCGTCCGGCTCCGTCCAGACGCGGGTGGTCCAGGCCCAGCCCGCGCCCATGGCCAGGCCGATGAGGAGTTCCACGGCGAGCAGCGCGGCGGATTCGGCGCGGTGCTGGGCGTCGAGGATGCCGGGCTCGCGCAGCGCTATGACCCCGAGGATCAGCGGCGGCAGCCACCAGCGCCGGTCCGTGCTGATCGGGCGTGCGCGGAACTGCCGTACCAGCACGAACGCGACGACGGCCACGATCACCAGCGCGTTGGCGAGCCCCACCATCGGATCCTCCGTGAACGAGAAGTCGAGTGCCGGGAGCGAGCGCTGCCCGACGCTTCGAAGTTACGGAAATTCCCAGGTCGGGAGATCGGAGCCGGGGTGGATCACAGGTGGAGATCTTCGATGACGCGCCTCCACCCAGGGGTGGAGACCGACTCGGGGTGGCCCCTCACGGGGAGGGCGGGCAGCGCGGCTGTTCAGCCAGATCCGGCCGAACAACCGCGCCGGCTCGGCACGGCGTCACGCGTCGATGCGGGAGCGGTCCAACGTCGCAGCCGAGCTGGAGATGAACTCCTTGCGAGGGGCCACGTCGTTGCCCATCAGAAGGTCGAAGACCTGTTCGGCGGCTTCGAGGTCGGAGAGGTTGATGCGGCGCAGGGTGCGGTGGCGGGGGTCCATGGTGGTCTCGGCCAGCTGGTCGGCGTCCATCTCACCGAGGCCCTTGTAACGCTGGATGGAGTCCTTGTAGCGGATGCCCTTGGTCTGGAACTCCATGAGCTTGTCGCGCAGCTCGCGGTCGGAGTACGTGTAGACGTACTTGTCCTGTCCCTTCTTGGGCTGGACGACCTCGATGCGATGCAGCGGCGGCACCGCGGCGAAGACCCGCCCGGCCTCGACCATGGGCCGCATGTAGCGCTGGAACAGCGTGAGCAGCAGGCAGCGGATGTGGGAGCCGTCCACATCGGCGTCGGTCATCATGATGATCTTGCCGTAGCGGGCCTGGTCGATGTCGAAGGTGCGACCCGAGCCCGCTCCTATGACCTGGATGATCGCGCCGCACTCGGCGTTCTTGAGCATGTCGGTCACCGACGAGCGCTGCACGTTGAGGATCTTGCCGCGGATCGGCAGAAGCGCCTGGAACTCGGAGTTCCGGGCCAGCTTGGCCGTGCCGAGCGCGGAGTCGCCCTCGACGATGAACAGCTCGCTGCGGTCGACGTCGTCGCTGCGGCAGTCGGCGAGCTTGGCCGGCAGGGACGAGGACTCCAGGGCCGTCTTGCGCCGCTGGGCGTCCTTGTGCTGGCGGGCCGCGACACGCGTCCTCGCCGCGGCGACGACCTTCTCCATGACGACCCGGGCCTGGGCCGCGGCGTCCCGCTTGGTGGCCGTCAGGAACGCCTTCAGCTCCCTGGTGACCACCTGGTTCACGATGCGCCGGGCCGCCGAGGTGCCGAGAACCTCCTTGGTCTGGCCCTCGAACTGCGGCTCGGCCAGGCGCACGGTGACGACGGCGGTCAGGCCCTCCAGGGCGTCGTCCTTGACGATGTTGTCCTCGGCCACGCGCAGCATCTTCTTGGCGCGCAGCACGTCGTTCATCGTCTGGGTGAGGGCCTGCTCGAAGCCGGAGACGTGGGTGCCGCCCTTGGGGGTGGCGATGATGTTGACGAAGGACCGCAGGGTCGTGTCGTAGCCCGTGCCCCAGCGCAGGGCGACGTCGACACCCAGTTCGCGGGCGACCTCGGTCGGGGTCATCTGGCCGTGCTCGTCCAGGACCGGAACGGTCTCCTTGAAGGTGCCCTTGCCGGAGAAGCGGAGCACGTCGCACACCGGCTTGTCGCTCGCCAGGTACTCGCAGAACTCGCTGATGCCGCCGTCGAAGCGGAACGACTCCTCACCCTTGCTGCCGCCCTCGCCGAGGCCGTACTCGTCGCGGACGACGATGGTCAGGCCGGGCACCAGGAAGGCGGTCTGCCGGGCGCGCTGGTGCAGCGTGTCCAGGGAGAGTTTGGCGTCCTTGAGGAAGATCTGGCGGTCCGCCCAGTAACGCACGCGCGTGCCGGTGCGGGTCTTGGGGATCTTCTTGCCCTTGCGCAGACCGCTCTTGGCCTCGAACTTCGCGTCCGCGCCGGCGCCCGTGAAGGCGCCCGGCACACCACGCCGGAAGCTGATGGCGTGGGTGGAGCCGCTGCGGTCCACCTCGACGTCGAGGCGGGCGGAGAGGGCGTTGACCACGGAGGCGCCGACGCCGTGCAGACCGCCGGAGGCGGCGTACGAGCCACCGCCGAACTTGCCGCCCGCGTGGAGCTTGGTCATGACGACCTCCACGCCGGACAGACCGGTCTTGGGCTCCACGTCCACGGGGATGCCGCGGCCGTTGTCGCGCACCTCCACGGACGCGTCGTCGTGGAGGATCACCTCGATGTGGTCGCAGTAGCCACCGAGGGCCTCGTCCACCGAGTTGTCGATGATCTCCCACAGGCAGTGCATCAGACCGCGGCTGTCGGTCGAGCCGATGTACATGCCCGGACGTTTGCGCACGGCCTCAAGGCCCTCAAGGACGAGAAGGTGCCGCGCGGTGTAGTTGGAACCGTCCCGGTCTGCTCCTGCCAGCAGCGCTGTGGACGGCACGGACGTGTCGGCGGTCACGCGGTTCGCTCCTCGCTGAATTTCAGGTTGCCCCCTTCTGGGTAAGGGGGTGGCTTCGGTTGCCCGTCAGAGGGTACCGAGGCCTGGTAGAGCCGGTGTAACGCCACCCTCGTCGGGAACTCAGACTAGTCCAGACTCGCATACACGTTCGATCCCTCGATGGGGTGAAGTACATATCACGTTCCCTTCGGGGCATGAACCATTTAGGCTCCGGGCACGTCCTCATGAACAACCGGCAACCCGGCCGGGAGGACCGAGATACTAGACAGCGCGAACCCGTAAGCACCCAGACACGCACTACGGCACATTCGCCGCCAACCGGCAGCAGACAGCCGCCCCGGAAAGATTTTTTCGAGGAAAAGCCACGAGCGGGAACGTTTTCGGGCTGGTTGGATGTTGAGCCTGGTACGACAGCTCGTCGAGCTAGAGAAGAGGCGACGTGACTACTGTTCTGACCCCCGCGAGCCCGCTGACGGCCGCTGATCGCTGCGACCGCTGCGGCGCCCAGGCATACCTGCGCGTCGTCCTGCTCAGCGGCGGAGAGCTGCTCTTCTGCGCCCACCACGGTCGCAAGTTCGAGCCGGAACTCAAGAAGATCGCCGCTGAGATACAGGACGAGACGGAGCGGCTGACCTCCGCCCCGAGCACATCGTCCGACGAAGAGCGCTGAATCTCGCACGTACGACGAGCAGCCCCGGCACAGGCCGGCGAACGGGCGGTCGCTCCTCCCCGGAGCGGCCGCCCGTGCTTCGTACCCTCGTTACCCGCGCGCAAGGCCCTCAGAAGCTCGCGTGGGCCTCTCCCGGGCCTTCGCGGGCGCTTTCCCGTCACCGCCGTCGCCGCCCGTTCCCAGGGCGCGTACGACCTCGGAGACGCGGGTGTAGACACCGGGGCTCCCCGCCCGCCCGCAGCCGCTGCCCCAGGACACGAGCCCGATCAGCCGGCCGCCGGCCACCAGCGGGCCCCCACTGTCCCCCTGGCACGCGTCCGGGCCTCCGTCGGCCTCTCCCGCGCAGAGCATGCTGCCGGCCTGGTACACGCCCTCAGGGCCGCCCGGATAGGCCCGGGCACAGCGGTCGTCGGCGAGCACATGCACGTCGGTGGCGTGGAGCCGGTGTGCGTAGGCGCCGCCGCCGGTCAGGTCGCCCCAGCCGGAGACCCGGGCCTTGGTGCCCGGTGTGTAGGACGAGTCGCCCGGTCCCGCCATCCCGATGACCGCGTTCCGCGGCAGCGGCTCGGCGAGCGTGACGACGGCGAAGTCGCCGGAGTTCGTCTCGCTGTCGAAGCCCGGGTTGACCCGGACGTCCCGTACGGCGATCTCCTGGCCCTCGTCGGACAGCAGATCCGTACGGCCCGCGATGACCTTGAGGTCGCGCACGCGGCTCGGCGATGTCCCGAGGACGTCGTCCGTCATGCAGTGGGCGGCCGTGAGCACCGTGGTGCGGGCGATCGCCACGCCGCCGCAGAACTGGCCGGCCCGGGTACCTCCGAACCGGTCACGGCTGGACAGCGCCACCGTCCACGGGGCCTGCGAGACGTCGATGGGGAATCCCCCCACGACCACGCTTCGGGCCGCCGCGGGGGATGCCAGGGACGCGCTCACCAGGGGTATGACGGTCATGGTGGCCGCCAGGACAAGCGGCCTGATCAGTGCGCGGGCAAGGGAACGGCGCATGTCGACTCCTCACTCAGGGTGGGAACTGGAAAACCCAGAGTGATCCACATGGTCGCCGCTCGCAGCCCGAAGGCCCGGCTCCCACGAACGGGGGGCCGGGCCTTCGGCGCCGTACGGCCGATCTCGTCGGCCGGACCGCGGACTAGTCGAGGTAGTCGCGCAGCACCTGGGAGCGCGACGGGTGGCGCAGCTTCGACATGGTCTTGGACTCGATCTGACGGATGCGCTCGCGCGTCACGCCGTAGACCTTGCCGATCTCGTCCAGGGTCTTCGGCTGGCCGTCGGTGAGGCCGAAGCGCATGGAGACGACGCCGGCCTCGCGCTCGGAGAGGGTGTCGAGGACAGAGTGCAACTGCTCCTGGAGGAGCGTGAAGCTGACGGCGTCCGCGGGGACGACGGCCTCGGAGTCCTCGATGAGGTCACCGAACTCGCTGTCGCCGTCCTCACCCAGGGGGGTGTGCAGCGAGATGGGCTCGCGGCCGTACTTCTGGACCTCGATGACCTTCTCCGGGGTCATGTCGAGTTCCTTGGCCAGCTCCTCCGGGGTGGGCTCGCGGCCCAGGTCCTGGAGCATCTGGCGCTGCACGCGGGCGAGCTTGTTGATGACCTCGACCATGTGCACCGGGATACGGATGGTGCGGGCCTGGTCGGCCATGGCGCGGGTGATCGCCTGACGGATCCACCAGGTGGCGTACGTGGAGAACTTGTAGCCCTTGGTGTAGTCGAACTTCTCGACGGCGCGGATCAGGCCGAGGTTGCCCTCCTGGATGAGGTCCAGGAAGAGCATGCCGCGGCCGGTGTAGCGCTTGGCCAGGGAGACCACCAGACGGAGGTTGGCCTCCAGCAGGTGGTTCTTGGCGCGACGGCCGTCCTCCGCGATGATCTCCAGCTCGCGCTTGAGCTTCGGGGCGAGCTTGTCGGAGTTCGCGAGCTTGTCCTCGGCGAACAGGCCGGCCTCGATGCGCTTGGCGAGCTCGACCTCCTGCTCGGCGTTGAGCAGGGGGACCTTGCCGATCTGCTTCAGGTAGTCCTTGACCGGGTCGGCGGTGGCGCCGGCCGCGGCGACCTGCTGGGCGGGCGCGTCGTCCTCGTCCTCGTCGGACAGGACGAAGCCCGCGTTCTCGGTGCCCTCGGGCTCGTCGCCGACCTTGGTGTCCTCAAGGACCTCGTCCTCGAGAAGCTCGGCGTCGTCCTTCTTGCCCGAGGTCTTCTTGGCTGCCGTCTTCTTGGCCGTGGTCTTCTTGGCGACCGCCTTCTTGGCGGTCGTCTTCTTGGCCGCGGCCTTCTTGGCGGGCGAGGCCTCCTCGGCGGGATCGGCCGGGGCGGCGGACGCCACGGGGGCGGCCGTGCTGGCGGTGGCCTTCCTGGTGGTCACCGTCTTCGCCGCGACCGTCTTGGTGGCGGTGCGCTTGGCCGGGCTCTTCGCTGCGACGCTCTTTCGGGTGCGCTTGGGCTCTGCTGCACTGACCATCAGCGTCACACCCTCTTCCTCAAGAATCTGGTTGAGGCTGCGCAGTACGTTCTTCCACTGAGTGGCCGGGATCTGGTCAGCTTCGAAGGCCCGACGCACATCGTCGCCGGCGATCTGCCCCTCAGCCTTTCCCCGCTCAATGAGCGCCATGACAGAGACGGACTCGGCGATCTCCGGCGGGAGCGTACGGGATGTGCTGGCCGACACGAACAACCTCTCGGAACGTTGGAAAACGGCTTCCGGCACCGTCCACTACGGACAGGAGCCGACCACCGGCCTGGGGATGGGCCGACGGCGCGGGCGCGGGCCGGGGAGATGCACAGCGCCATGCATGGCGTCCGTATTCCCTCCGCGGCTGTCACCTCTTAGGTCATCGCGCTGCTCCCATGAGTGTTACGCCCATTCTGCGTGGCCCGAGTCACACCCCGTAAGCGAACAAAGACGGTCAGATCCAGGCAAAGGAGATCGCCCGCCGGACCGCCGGACCCCGCCGGACTCCTGAGGATCCGGCGGGGTCCGGCGATGGCGGGCGCAACGGCCGGCACCCCGGCCCGGCGCGCCATGGGAACCGCGGGAACGCCGCACACCGGTGACCGCACCGCCCGCGGAGCGGGTCAGTGCTCGCGCGGGGCGGGAACCACCCGCTCCACCTCGGGATGGACGGTGAGCAGTTGGCGCATGGCTGCCTCCGCCGCGCCGCCGTCGCCGGTGCCGAGGGCGTCGACGATCCGCGCGTGCTGGGCGAGGGACCCCTCGTTCGGCCGGTCGCAGACCGTGACCGGGCCGCCGGAGACCTGGAGGGCGGCGCTGACGATGCCGGAGAGGTGCTCCAGCATCCGGTTGCCCGCGATCTGGATGAGCAGCGCGTGGAACTCGGTGTCGGCGCGCGAGTAGGTGAGCGCGTCGCCCTGTGCCATGGCGTGGCTCATGATCTCGACCATGTCGGACAGGCGCTGCTGCACCTCCTCGCGGCCGTGCCCCGCGGCGAGACGGGCGGCGAGCGGCTCCATGGTCCAGCGCAGCTCGCTGAGCTCCCGACGCTGGTCGTCGCGCTGGGGGCCGAAGGCCCGCCACTCGATGATGTCCGGGTCGAGGAGGTTCCAGTCGCTGACCGGACGCACGCGCGTGCCGACGTTCGGCCGGGCGCTGACCAGGCCCTTGGCCTCCAGGACACGGAGGGACTCGCGGACGACGGTGCGGGAGACCTCGAAGCGCTGGCCGATCTCCTCGGGCACCAGCGGACGGTCCGCGCCCAGGTCGCCGGAGACGATCATCTGACCCAGCTGCTGGACGAGTTGGCCGTGCAGCCCGCGTCCGCGGTTGCCCGCGGACCGTCGGCCGACCCGGCCCAGCTCGGATTCTCCTCCGTCCCAGGCGGGCGCTCCGACGCGGTCGCCCACCGGGGCGTCGGTGTAGGGGTAGCGGTCGAGTTCGCCCGGACCGACCAGACCGGAGTCGGTGGAACGGGCGGCGGTCATCATGGTGTGCGCAAGGGTACTCACGGATCCTTTGTCGGCGTCGTCTCCAACTCCCTTGAGGTCTTTGGTGAAAAGCACACGAAAGGGTGATCGCTCACCCCGTCGCAATTGACGCCTTATCGGAAAGAAACGAGCTGCCCCCGGGGAGTTGTGGGCACAAGCGGCATCAGAACCGTAAGAACCGTGGTCATCAGGCCCTGGTGCGCAGGGTCGTGAACAGATACGCGCACAGCAACGCCGTGAGCGACAACACCATTGCGCCGCCCACGGGTTGGGCGATCATGCGCACCACCGCGAGCAGGTAGCGGTCCCCTCCGAACGGCCACTGCAGCAGGAACGCCTCCCGCATCCGCACCGGGAGATCGGCCGCCGTCCGCACGGCCGGGCCCCGGAGCGCCGTGTGCACGAGGGGCACGACGGCCACGGGTACGGCGAGGACGGCGGCGAGCCCTCCCGAGGTGGACCGGAAGACCCCGGCCGCGAGCACGCCGGCCCAGGCGCACCCGAGGACGAGTCCGAACCAACTCGCGGTCAGCGAAAGCCAGTCCTCGGGAACCTGTGTCACCTCCCGGCCGTAGACGAGGTAGAGCGCTTCCGCGTCGCAGCCCGCGGTGAGGAAGGCGAGCAGCACCGCGGCGACTCCGGAGACGAGGAGTTTCGCGGCCAGCAGCCCCAGTCTGCGGGGCACGGTGCCGCGGTCGGCCGCGAGGGCGGGGTGGCGGAACTCGTCCCCGAAAGCCAGCGACCCGAGCAGCCCCGCGGCGAGCGCGGCGGGCGGCAGCGGCAGCTGACGCGGCCACGCCGCGAACAGCCGCGCCTGCGGGGTGTGGCCGACCCCGGCGAGCACCACGGCGGTCAGCACGGACAGCACGAGCGCCGCGCCGCAGATCAGGAACCCGGTGCCAACACCCGCGGCCCGCCGGATCTCGTAGCGCAGGGGGCGGAGGGGGGTGGGTGCGGGACGGACGGAGACGGGGGGCGGGAGCGGGGCGCGCGTGCCGAGGACGCGGGCGCTGTCGTTGCCGCCGTTGACCCGGTTCTCGCGGTCTGCCGTCCCTGACGGACGGATGGCCGGTCTTCCGGCACCGGGCAGTCGGGTCCGGAGGGCGGAGATGCGTGCGGTGGCGATACGGGTGGGGACGGCGCGGTCGGAACCGGTGCGGGTGGCGGCTGTTCCCGGCCTTCCGGAGTGACGGGGAGTGGTCCCGGCGCCGACGGCCACGCCGGCTTCGGCTCGCGGCGACACCTCCTTGGGCCCGGTCGGCGGGGTCGGGTCGTCCGTGGCTCCCGAGGGGTGGGACGCAGGCGGCTTCCGCACGGAAGGGGCCGGAGTGGTGTGTTCCGTGCGGGTCGTGGTGGGTGAGGCCGGCGCGGAGAAGCCGAACACGGTCTTCCCGTGCTCCGTTGACGTATGGCCTGCCGCCGGTCCCGGTGCGGACGGCACGCGCTCGGGCAGCACGCCGTCCGCACCGGAACCGGGCCCCATGTCGCCTAGTTCTGGCGCGAGTTGGTGGACGAGGATGCCGTGACGGAAGGCCGTCTCGCCGATGACCGCGGTCGTGGTGCCGTACACGGACAGATGGTTGCCGCCCTCGCGTACGACCTCGACGGAACGGCGGCCGGTGCGGGCCTCCTTGGCGAGCATGGCCGCGAGGCGCCCGGCGTGTGGGCTGCGCACGGCCACGCGCGGACGCAGCCGGGTGCGGGCGAACTCCCCGGCCTCCTGGTCGGCGACGAGCCTGCCGGCGTCGAGGGTGACCACCCGGTCGGCGACGCGCGCGGCCTCCCTCGGGTCCCCCGTGGTCGTCAGCACGGTGCCGCCCTGGTCGGCGTGGGCGCGCAGCATGCCGTGCAGCCACTGGGCCTCGCCCAGCGAGAGACCGGCGGCGGGGTCGTCCAGGACCAGCGTGTGCGGGTCGGGCAGCAGGGCGCACGCCAGGCCGAGCCTGCGGTCCATGCCGCGCGAGAGCGTGCCGAGCCGTTCCTCGCGGAAGCTGACGAGGCCGACTGCTTCGAGAACTTCGTCGGCACGGCTCACCGGGACGCCCGACGCCGCGCACAGCATGCGGAGATGACCGCGCACCGAGCGGGCCGGATGCCCCGGCACGTCGCCGAGGAGCACGCCGACCTCACGCGCCGGGTGGGCGATCCGGTACAGGGGCCGCCCTCTGAAGTAGGTGATGCCACGCCCCGGCCGCAGGGCGAGCATCAGCCTCAGCGCCGTGGTCTTGCCCGCGCCGGCGGCTCCGAGAAGCACGGTGATCTGTCCGGCGCGCGCTTCGAAGGAGACGTCGTCGACGGCGGGCGGCCGCGCCTTGCGGGAGGTGCTGGTCAGTCCGAAGGCTTGGATCACCTGCAGCAAGATAGCGTGCGATGTCCTGTTTTTTGGTGTATGGGGGAGTTTGATGATGAATGCCACGCCTCCGCACCGGTGTCTGTCCACCGTTCGACGCAACAGGAGCCCGGTTCCCCGGCCGGGCTCCGCCTCGGTCAGACCTCGGGACGCAGCATCGGCGGATTGAGCAGCGTGGCACCACCGGCCCTGAAGAGCTGGGCCGGGCGGCCACCCTGACGCGTGGTCGTGCCTCCTGTCGGAACGAGGAACCCGGGGGTCCCGGTGACCTTGCGGTGGAAGTTGCGCGGGTCGAGAGCCACCCCCCATACCGCCTCGTACACCCGGCGCAGTTCTCCGACGGTGAACTCGGGCGGGCAGAACGCGGTGGCCAGCGACGAGTACTCGATCTTGGACCGGGCGCGCTCCACGCCGTCGGCGAGGATCTGGGCGTGGTCGAAGGCGAGCGGTGCCACGGGCTCGCCCTCGCGGCCGTAGCCGCCCTGTTCGAGCAGTTCCTCGACCGGGGCCCAGCGCGCGTTGCTGGCGTCGCCGCCCGCGCGGGGTGCGGGCAGGTCGGGGGCGAGCGCGAGGTGCGCGACGCTGACCACACGCATCCGCGGGTCCCGTCCGGGGTCTCCGTAGGTGGCCAGTTGCTCCAGGTGCGCTCCGTTGTCCTGCGCGGGGGCCGAGGGTGCGTGCGCGCGCAGCCCGGTCTCCTCGGCCAGCTCGCGCGCCGCCGCCTGGTTCAGGTCCTCGTCGGCCCGTACGAAGCCGCCCGGCAGCGCCCACCGGCCCTGGAAAGGCGACTCGCCCCGGCGTACCGCCAACGCGCACAGCGAATGACGGCGAACGGTCAGCACGACCAGGTCCACGGTGACGGCGAAAGGCGGAAAGGCTGACGGGTCGTAGGGCATGCCGCGATCATAGTCGTCTGCCTGACGATAAACACGCCCTTCGCCGGTCGCAGCGGTGGGGCTTCCGCTTCGTCGCGTTATGGGTGGCGGGGCCGGCTGCCGTCCGCTTCAGGTCGTGGTCTCCTCCGTTCCCATGGTGTGTGTACGGGTGCCGGCCGGGTGCCGGGTGCCCGGGCGCGGGGGCCGGCCGGCGCTCGGTCCGGGGCCCGCAGGCCGGCGCCGCTGTCCCGGCACACGGGCGGCGCGGGGACCGTCACCGGCCGTGGCGATGGCGGACCGGAGCCTGCGGCGCCGGCGGATGCGCGCGGCCGGATCCGGTTCGTCTGCCGGTGCCGGGTCCGCTTGGTCCGTCTCCGCCTTGTCCGTGTCCGCCGTGGGTGTCAGGGGCTCCGCGTCCGGCGCCTTCCCGGCCCGGTCCGCCCGCAGGCAGCGGCGGACCGACTCCACGTCGATCCCCTCGTTGCAGGCCTGGTGCAGGAGGCGGGCGAAGAGGTAGTCGGGGTCGGCGCCCATCGCCATGGCCAGGGCCTCGCGGGCTTCGAGTTCGTCGCCCGCGGACCAGGCGACCCAGCCGGCCATGGTCAGCGGAGGGGCGGCGTGTTCCCCGTAGGAGCCGACGCAGCGGCGGGCCAGGGCGCGCCAGAGCCGGAGCGCCGGGGCCGCCTCGTCGCCCTCCATCCAGGCGGCGGCACGGTCACGGGTGGTGCGGTCCTGGAGGCCGAGGATCAACCGCGCCGCCTCGTCGTGTCCGATCAGGCCGTCGTCGCGCAGGTCGGCCGGAAGCATGCCGGCGACCGGGGTCGCCGCGGCGAGGCGCCGGATCACGCGCTCGGCGAGGTCGAGGGTCTCCTCGGCCACCTCCGCACGGCCCGCCTCGTCGAGGATGCGGGGCACCAGCGCCAGCCCGGCCGCGTCGAGGGCGGCCTCCTGTTCCCGCGCCGCCGCGCCCTCCCAGGGCTGGAGCCGGGCGCGCAACTCCTTGAGCGTGCCCCGGACTTGAATGCCGGCGTAGGTGGCAGCGGCGGCGACGACGGAGGTGCCGGGCAGGCCCATCGGCGTACCGTCCGCGGGACAGCAGTCCTCGGCGGGGCAGCAGTACGACCAGTAGCGGCCGCCGGAGATGCACAGGGCCTCGATGACCGGTACGTCGAGGTCGCCGCACTGGATGCGCAGCAGATGGGCAAGGCGGGCGAGCCGGCGTTTGACGTCCCGGCCGCTTTCTCCCGGGGCCGGTTCCTGGCAGACGTAGGCCACCATCTGCTCGGGTTTGGCGCCCCGCCGCTCGCTGCCGCTCACCAGGCCCCGGGCCAGCTGCCGCGCGGCCTCCTCCCAGTCCTCCTCCTGTGCGGGGATGCCGAGCCGGGCCCGGCCGCCGAACCTGCCCTTGCCGCCGCTGTCGTGCAGGGCGACCAGGACCATGCTGTCCTCCGGGCGGTAGCCCAGCAGGTAGGGCAGGGCGTCGGCCAGTTCGGCCGCGGTGCGCAGGGTGACCTGTGCGGTGGTTTCGCTGTGATTCGTCATGCGCCGACGATCTCGCGGATCCCGCGAGCCCGCTTGAGCCTGTGGATAAGTCGAATCAGGGACACGACAAGGCGCCGGCGGTTTTCCACAGATCCGCTTCGGCCCGCCCGTTCGCCGGTCCCGTCCGGTTGCATGGAACGCATGAAGCACGAGCACACGAGCAAGCCGGATCTCCGGGCACGGGCGGGCGCCGTCCTCGCCCGTGGCCAGGCCAGCGGCCCTTCGAGGCAAAGTCTCAGGCTACGGACGAGTCGGCCTTTACGCCGGGAGCGGGCAGGGCCGGATCGCCGGTCAGCCCGCCGCCGCGAGCACCAGCGGCAGTACCTGGGTGACCCCTGCCTGCCTGAGCAGGCGGGCGGCAACCGCGAGGGTCCAGCCGGAGTCGGTGTAGTCGTCCACGAGCAGGACGGGTCCTGGGGTCCGGGCCAGGGCGCCGGCCAGGTCCTCAGGGAGGGTGAAGGCATGGGCCAGGGCCCGGAGCCGTTGAGCGGAGTTGCTGCGTCGTGCCGCGTGCGCGCCGCTCGCCCCGGTGTACGCCAGGCTGCCCAGGTATGGAAGCCGCCCGATGTCCGCGACCCCCTGGGCGAGGGACGCGACCAGCAGAGGCCGGGCCAGGGACGGCACGGCGACGACCCCCACCGGCCGGGCAGAGGCGTCCGGACCGTCCGCCATCCAGCCGCCCGGAGAGCGCGCCCAGTCGGCGAGGACCGTGACCACGGCCTTGAGCACGTCCTCGGGGACGGGCCCGTCGGACGCCTGCTCGGACAGCAGCGGGCGCAGCCGATTGCCCCAGCCGATGTCGGAGAGCCGTCCCAGGGCCCGGCCGGGGGAACACTGCTGCTGGGCCGGGATGCGCCCCTTGAGGTCGACGCCCAGTGCGGGCATGCCGGTCGGCCACATCCGGCGCGGCTCGATCTCCACCCCCGGGCGGTCCAGTTCCTTCGTCGCCCCGGCCAGGGTCTCCGCCGAGACGGCAGGGTCGGCCCAAGCGCCCGCACAGTTGTCGCAGCGGCCGCACGGCACTGCCTCCTCGTCGTCCAGTTGGCGACGCAGGAACTCCATGCGGCAGCCGGTGGTGGCGACGTAGGAGCGCATGGCCTCCCGCTCGGCCGCCCGCTGCTCAGCCACGCGGGCGTACCGCTCCGCGTCGTACACCCAGCCGGCACCCGTGGCCGTCCATCCACCCTTCACCCGCCGCACGGCACCGTCCACGTCCAGCACCTTCAGCATCGTCTCCAGCCGACTGCGCCGCAGATCCACCGAGCCTTCCAGGGCCGGCACGGACAGCGGCCGTCCCGCCTCGGCGAGGGCCGCGAGGGTCTGGCGCACCTGTTCCTCCGGCGGGAAGGCGGTCTCGGCGAAGTAGCGCCAGATGGCCTCGTCCTCCTTGCCCGGCAGCAGCAGCACCTCGGCGTGCTCCACGCCGCGGCCGGCGCGACCGACCTGCTGGTAGTAGGCGATCGGCGAGGACGGCGAGCCGAGGTGGACCACGAAGCCCAGGTCCGGCTTGTCGAAGCCCATTCCCAGCGCGGAGGTGGCCACCAGTGCCTTGACCCGGTTGTGCAGCAGGTCGTCCTCCGCCTGCTGACGGTCGGCGTTCTCCGTCCGTCCCGTGTACGAGGCCACGTCGAGGCCGCGCTGGCGCAGGAACGCGGTGGCCTCCTCGGCCGCTGCCACGGTGAGCGTGTAGATGATCCCGGAGCCCGGCAGCTCGTCCAGATGCTGAGCCAGCCACGCCATCCGGTGCGCGGCATCCGGCAGCCGCACCACACCCAGCCGCAGGCTCTCTCTGTCCAGCGGGCCCCGCAGCACCAGTGCCTCGCCACCACCGGTACCCAGTTGGTCGGCCACATCCGCCGTGACCCGGGCGTTGGCGGTCGCCGTGGTGGCCAGCACCGGCACACCCGGGGCAAGCTCGGCCAACATGGCCCGCAACCTGCGGTAGTCGGGGCGGAAGTCGTGGCCCCAGTCGGAGATGCAATGCGCCTCGTCCACCACCAGCAGGCCCGTCGTGGCCGCGAGCTTGGGCAACATCTGCTCGCGGAAATCAACGGAATTGAGGCGTTCAGGACTTACCAGGAGAACATCGACGTCACCACGCTCGACCTCGTCGTGGATCGTCTCCCACTCCTCCGGATTGGCCGAGTTGATGGTCCGGGCATGGATGCCGGCCCGCCCCGCCGCCTCGACCTGGTTGCGCATCAGCGCCAGCAGCGGCGAGACGATCACCGTGGGACCGGCGCCACGTCGGCGCAGCAGAGCGGTGGCCACGAAATACACCGCCGACTTGCCCCACCCCGTGCGCTGCACCACCAGCGCGCGACGGCGCTCCACCACCAGGGCCGCCACCGCCTGCCACTGGTCCTCCCGCAGCCGCGCCGACCCCGTCGGATCACCCACCAGCTCGGCGAGGATGGCGTCGGCTTCGGCACGCAGCTCCAGATCGTCCATGGCCCCATGCAACCCGATGGCAAGGACAATCGGCCACTTCGCCCCGCGTGACGGTCGGCACGCCCGCCGCTCCACCAGCAGCCGAGGAGCGGGGCGGCGCGTCCAGGACCCGCAGGCGCTCGGATTCCCGTTGCGTGATGCGCCGAACCGGTGAAAAGTAGGTCTTGTAGGGACTTTTGCAGCGGACTTGTCCGCAACGGGCAAAGCAATGTGCCGCACATCCCGTCTGGATTCGCGATGGCCAGAACCACCCGGCGACACGTCCTGCACATCACCAGCGCCTCCGCCTTGGCGGCAGCGCTCGCGTTGCCCGCGGCTTCCGCGACCGCCCTGCCGGCGCCTCCGGTCCGTAGCGAGGTCAGGGCGAACCCGCTCCTTCTCTCAACGCCTCCTTCACCGGCGCCTCCGTCACCCGCGCCTCCGTCGCCGACGCCTCCTCCCCCATCGACGCCGAACACCCCGTCCGCGCCGACGTCGCCTCCGCCCTCCCCACCGCACGGGACCACGAGTCCGGCCGAGACGCCGCAACCGGGCAAGACGTCGGGGACCGGTGAGTCGCCCAGTCCCAGCGAAGGCGATACAGCTGCGTCCCACGCCGCGACGCAGCAGAAGGCAGCCATCGACGAAGTGACGGGGGCCCTGAGCCAGAAGCAGGGGGAAGTACCGCGGGAGCTGGTCCCGAGCGTGGAGCAACTGATCACCTCCCTGAAGACGGTGGAGGACCCGGGGACCCCGCCGCAGGAACGGGACAGCGTCATCAGGACCGCGAAGGCCCTGACCTCCACACTGGAAGTGATCGGCGATCCAGGGACACCTCCCGCACTGCGGGGGCAGTTGACCGGCCTCGTGAAGCAGGTGACCGCCGCGCTGGCCGCGGTGAACCACCCGGGGACGTCGCCCGACCAGCGACGCACGGTCGCCTTGGTCGCGGAGAGGTCGGCATACACCCTGGACATGATCGGCAACCACGGGACGCCTCAGGGGCTGCGGGGACAGCTGATCGACATCGTGAACGACGTGACCACTGCCGCAACCCACGAAACTCATGCGGGTGCCTTGAATCTCGCGGCGGCGATAACCGTCTCGCTGGACATCATCAGAGACCCGAAGACGCCTGACAAAGAACGGAAGGACCTCGCGGAGACCACACACGAGGCCGCTTCGTCTCTGAAACATCCGGATGGCTCGAACGAGCAGACCGACCGGATGAAGAAGAAGCAGGAGGAAGCCGCCTCGGCTCAGGGCCTGCCGGACGTGCCGCTCCCGAAAGCGGCCGAAGTCTGCACCAACGCCGTCTTCGATTCCGTCCCGGACGACACCCTGAACCGTGATCTCAAGAGCGTGGTACCGCCGAAGTGGAAAACCGAGGGAGTCAACGACTTCTGGAAGTCCAACGAATCAGGGAACGACTCCCTCGACGTAATCGTCCAGTTGCTGAACGAGCAATCCGCCGACGCTCCGCTGAAAATCAAACAGCTCATCCCCAAGCTGGCCGATGCCGTACCGGCAGGTGAACTCTTCGGGACCCTCGGCACTTCAGGGCTTCACTGCCTCCGGGCGGCCCTGCAACTAGATCAGGATTCCGGGGTCACATCAGGTTCCTGGAACAAGATGGCTAAGACGAAGGAATAGATCCCAGCAACTCGGCCAGGGACACCTCCGAAGAGGCGTAGACCGTGGAAACGCCGAATCTGTCGACCTCCCTCGTTTCTTCGGCGGGACCACCGGCAGCCTCTCCGCTCTTGAAGTCATAAGAAGAAGATATAGAGTACTCGGGACTTCTTGTCGGCGACCACTCCGCTGTCACATAACGTGGTTTGCGCGTCACATTGACCAGGTTGTTGTTGTGACGCACCCTGCCGTGATACGTGAGCGTTTCGCCGCACAGTGACGGATGGCAGGAGTACGGGCTCCCCTTGATCCATGACGGGTGCGGCTTCCCGAATTCCCGCACGTCGATCCGCCCTCGGTCCTTCCTCATGTACGTGATCTGCAGGTCGACGTGCAGAAGGTCGTACCGAACGTTCCTGGGGATCTCGAACACGTGCACCCGAGCGTCCTCCTGCCCACTGCCGAGCACTTCACCGGCCTCATAGAACCGCCCGCTGCTTATGGCCGTGTATTCGAGTTGATCGACGTGAAGCTCCGCCTCCTCCCTCGTCTCACCCGTCTCGAAGCTCTTCTTCCATTGTTCCGTGACCAGGGTGCCCCGTTCGGAATACTTGGCGGTTCTGCCGTAGACCGTGAAGTCATTGATGACGATGTAGACCGAGACCTCTCCGGTATTCTTGACCGAGAGTTTGAGCGGGACCTGGACGAAGGGGCGTTCGCGGTCTGCCCGGGCCGTCCCGAATTCCGCCTTCAACTGGAATCGCATCGGGGCGACTGCCGGTTGGTACATAGTCGAGTACGTCAGGCTGAGAGCAGTCAGGAGGGCGGACACGAACACGCCGGCCGCGAACTTCCTGGGTTGCGGAAGTCCCTTCCATGATTTCTCCCGCACCAGCAGGAGGAGGGCCCACAGCGACCAGCACAGGAGAGGCATGAAGGCCAGCATGTACGGCGTGTATTCGCGCTCTTCGAACCACATCAGGAAGAGAAGGCTGTCGGTGCCCAGCGATATGAGGACACCGAGCAGGACGATCGCGCCGGAGATTCTGGCCTGCCGTTTTCCCCAGTAGTCGATCACCGAGACCGCTGCCGCCGCCTGTACCAGACCGGACAGGACGAACAGGGCCCCGGTTATTCGTTGCGTGAAGGTCAGGGCTCCGGAGGCGTCCGGCCATCCGATCATCACGTTGAGGACCGCGGACGCGACCAGCCCCAGCATCATGAGGACGCTGGTCACGCGTCTTCTCCAGGCCCGGGCGGGCCAGGTACCGCTGCCCCCGCCGCGCCAGCACACGGATGCCGGGTCCTCCACATCCACGTCCGGGTAACCGAGGCGGTCCAGCGTCTTCCGCAGCTCACGCAGCGACCAGGCACTGCCTACGGTCTCCCCGCCGATGGTGACCCGGCGAAGACCACGGCCGTCCGGTGCCTCGACGACGACCCATGGACGGATGCTCATGCAGCCAGCCTCGGGCCGGAGCCGGAACCGCGCACGCGGGTTTGCGCCGGTTGGCCCCGTGCGCGGCGGCCCTGCCCTCCAGACGCGGGTGACCAGCTGGTCGCCCACCGCGGCAGTCGGAGCGTCGCCTCCGTTTCGCCGGCGCCGGAGCGCGTCCACGACTCGGAGACCGGGCCGCCGCCGATGCCACGACTCAAGGCCCCCGACGGCACGTTGACGGTGCCGCTCGTCCCCGTGACACGGGGCCACCCTCGGTGACGTGGGCGCCCCGCGCCCCGCCGGAAAGCGCAGGAGGCGTCGCGGGTAGCCGCCCTGGAGAGGCACGAGCACCCCATGCGTCATCCGCCCGACCTGTGGGTAGGGATATATGCCACGCACCGCCTGATAACCGACGGCGCCCTCAATTGCTCGTTGCCGCATTCCAGTTCGACAGGAAGAATTGAGATCCGCTCCCCGCACGGTCCGTCCGTGGTCCGGTTGGGCTTCGCTGCGGTGCGCGGTCCCCTGATCCGACCTCGCCCGCTGTGTGGGCGCGTAGCCGAAGGGAGGAACGTGACCTTCGGATTCGCCTCGTCCCCGGCGGCCTCGTCGTCGACGTCCGCCGCCTCCGCCAGCCGCGTGCTGGAGCCGGCGGAGTGGGCCGCTGCCGGGATTCCGTTGCTACGCAACCCCCGTGAGGTCGTCAGCGGGCTGCACGTCCGGCATCGTCCGCGGCCGTCCACGGCGGTCGTGGCCGTTCTCGGCCCGGACGAACGGCTGTGCGCCAGCGCCTCGTTCACACGCCTGGCCGCCCCCGCGGACGGCTGGATGTTCCGCAATGCCCTGCTGTCCCAGTTGCGCCGGGTCATACCGCACGACCTGCGCCGCCGTACCCCGGTGCGCACCGCCGTCCTGCTCTACTGCCGTGAGGGCGACGCGCGTTGGACCGAGGAGGACGGTGCCTGGATGTGGGGGCTGCGTGACGCCTGCACCCTGCACGGGCTGCGGTGCGGTGCGTACATCACGCTGACCCACGACGGCTGGCAGGTGCTGGGCGAGGGGCGCGGCGGACGCCGTCCCAACGCCCATTCGGCGCCTGAGCCGTTCGCCACGGCGGACGCCCCGCCGCCCGTGCCCCGTACCGGCGGGCCGGTCTCCGAGGTCCTGCGCCGGGCCGCGGCCCGCTGAGGCGGCGGCACGGATCCGGCCGACCGGCGGCCGCACATCGGCCAGGCGCCCGGCATTGCCGGGTGCCTCCCACCGGGAGGCCCAGCGCCCCGACTTCACACGGCCGGGGCGACAGGAACCGAGGACTCCGACCGGTTCGGTCGGCCTGCCCTGACGGCCGTACGGCCTGCACCGGTCGTACCGGACCCGCGGATATGCCGAAGGGCGCACCGTGCGGTGCCCCCCTCAGGCGGCGGCCGACTTCAGGTGCCCGACGGGTGGTTCAGACGCCGGTGCCCAGGAGCGAGTTGATCTGCTGCGGGTCACCGCAGACGATCAGCAGGGCTCCCGCCCGGGCGTGGGCCAGCGGCAGGACGTCGGCGGCGGCGGAGCCCCCGTTGACGGCCACGACGACCACCGGGCGGGATGCGGCACGGGAGGCGATGGCGGCGTCCGTGTAGAAGACGTCGTCACCCGCGTCGTGCTGGGCCCAGTAGGCGGCTTCGCCGAAGGTCAGTTCGTGCTCGGCCCACGGGTGCTGGGCACCCGTGGTGATCACGAGCACGTCGCCGGGGGCACGGCCCGCTTCCAGCAGTACGTCGACGGCCTCCTCGGCGGCGTCGATCGCGCCCTCGGCCGAGGCCGGGATCAGCTGGATCTGCGGACCCGCGGCGGAGGCGGGGGTGGCCGGACCGGAAGGCCCGGGACTGGCCGGAGTCACGTCACGCGGCGTGCGCTGCACCGGCGGCGTGGGCCGCTGAGGGCCGGGACGACCGGGGCGGGACGGCGCCGCGGGACGGGGGCCGGGTACGGGGCGAGGGGTCGGCGCGGTGCGGCCGCTGGCGGGCGTGGCGCGGGGACCCTGGGCACTCTCGTGAATCTGAGGCTCCTCGGGAATGAGAGGCATGAGCTGATTTTTATCAAACGTTGAAGTGGCACTGACGACGGGGTGGCACATCAGTGCGATCGGAACCGTCAGAAGTCGAAGCCGAGCTGACCCTCGATTTCCGGAACGCTCCCGTCCGCCCTGTTGCGGACCTTCTTGAGATGCCGCCACTGGGGCAGCGCATCAAGATACGCCCACGACAAACGGTGGTGCGGGGTGGGGCCCCGCTCTTCCAGTGCGGCCTTGTGCACGGGCGACGGATACCCGGCGTTGTCCGCAAACCCGAAGTCTGCATGGTCGACAGCCAGTTCGGCCATCATTTTGTCGCGCTGAACCTTGGCGATCACCGAGGCCGCCGCGACGGCGACGCACGAGCGATCGCCCTTGATCACCGTACGCACCTGCCACGGGGCACCGAGATAGTCGTGCTTCCCGTCGAGGATCACGGCGTCGGGGTGGACCGGCAGGGCGTCCAGGGCGCGGACCGCGGCGAGCCGCAGCGCGGCCGTCATCCCCATGCCGTCGATCTCCTCGGGCGAAGCATGCCCCAGCGCGTAGGCCGTCACCCACGCCCGCAGGATCTCGTCCAGTTCGGTGCGCCGTTTGACGGTCAGCAGCTTGGAGTCGGTCAGGCCCATGGGCGGCCGGCGCAGTCCGGTGATCGCCGCGCAGACGGTGACGGGCCCGGCCCAGGCGCCGCGCCCCACCTCGTCGACACCGGCGATGACCTTCGCTCCGGTCGTGGCACGCAGGGAGCGCTCGACGGTGTGAGTAGGAGGTTCGTACGGCATGGCGCCCTTAGATTACGCCGCCGGGAGCGTCGGCCGACACCCCGGTCGGCCATGCGACGGCGGGAGCGCCGGCCGGTCGGTGGCCGTAGCGGAATCCAGGTTCTCGAATTTGCTGGCGCGCACGGGAAGCGAGGGCGGCAGCCGACGGCAAGTGGACGCGGAGAACGAGCCGCCGACCGCGTCGGACTGGCCCTAACTCCGGTTCCTCGAACCATGGTTGATCCAGATGCAAGAACCCATTGACTACTCCACCCCACCCGTCCCGCAAGGGCGCCCTCCCGAGGAGAGTCGCATCCGCGAATCGCGCGCATCCGGCCGTATATACCAGTAGGTACGGCCGTCAGAGCGTCTGCGGCACCCAGTCGGGCAGTGCCTCCGCCCGCTGCGTCCACTCGGCGGGCGGGGCCCCCGCCTTGCCCGCCGCGAGGACTCCGCCCACGATCGCGCAGGTGGTGTCCACATCGCCGCCCACCCGGGCCGTCGTCCAGAACGCCGTCTCGAAGTCGCCGAGGCCCCGCGCGGCGGACCACAGCGCGAAGGGCACGGTGTCGTGGGCGCTCCTCCGCCGTCCGCAGCCCAGCACCGCGGCGACGGTGACCGCGTCGCCGTAGTCGAGCATGTCGCGGGCGCGGCGCAGGCCCTGGCCGACCGCGCTCTTCGGGACGAGCGCGATCACTCCGTCGAGGAGGGCCTCGGGTGTGGGCGGCCCGTCCGGCGAACCGGCCAGCGCCGCGGCCGCCGCCACCGCCATGGCACCGACCACCGCCTCCCGGTGCTGGTGCGTGGGGTAGGCCGAGATCTCCGCCTGGTGGGTGGCCTGCTCCGGATCGTCCGCGTACCAGGCGCCCAGGGGCGCGGTCCGCATCGCCGCGCCGCTGCCCCAGGAGCCCCTCCCGTGGAAGAGGGCGGCGGCCGGCCCGCGCCAGTCCTCGCCCTGCCGGACGAGGCTCAGCAGCCGGCTCGCCGTGGGCCCGTAGCCCCGGTCCGGGTCGTGGTGGTCGGCGAAGGAGCGGGCCAGGGCGTCCTGGTCGACGCGCTGGTGCGCGGCGAGCACGGCGAGGACGGAACAGGCCATCTCGGTGTCGTCCGTCCACGGCCAGGGCCCGGCCGGCAGCTCGCGGCGCTTGAGCAGGGGGTGGTTGGCGGGGACGAAGAACTGGGCACCCAGGGCGTCCCCGACGGCCAGCCCGCGCAGGCTCGCCAGGGCGCGCTCGTGGCGTCCACGGGGGGAGAAGTGTGCGGTCATCGCTCTGTCACTCTATCCGTTGGCCCAGTCCGGCACCGGTTCACGCCAGCGTTCGAAGGGCCGGTCGAGTGTGTACCTGCCGTCCTCGCCGAGGACGAGCATCCGCATCTCGGCGTTGTCCGGGTTGGACAGCGACTCGAATTCCGCGACCGTCCAGTGGAACCAGCGCATGCAGAACAGCCGCATCGCGAGCCCATGGGTCACCAGGAGCACGTTGGGCGGGTGGTCGGGGGCCTCGAAGCTGCGGAACAGGCTCTCCAGGAAGCCGCCGACCCGGTCGTAGACGTCGGCGCCGGACTCGCCCTGCGGGAAGCGGAAGAAGAAGTGGCCGTAGGCGTCGCGGTAGGCCTTCTGCAGGCGTACGTCGTCGCGGTCCTGCCAGTTGCCCCAGTCCTGCTCGCGCAGCCGGGGCTCCTCGCGGACGCGTATGAGGCCGGGGTCGAGCTGGAAGGCGCTGAGGGTCTCGTGGGTGCGGCGGTACGGGGAGACGTACACGCTCACCTGTTCGGGGCCGAACAGCTCCCGGAGCCGTTTGCCGGTCTCCTCCGCTTGCCGCCGGCCCAGCTCGGTCAGCGCCAGGGCGTGGTCCGGCTCGCGCTCGTACACGGAGTCGTCGGTGTTGCCCGTCGACTCGCCGTGCCGGACAAGGACGATGCGCCGTGGTCGTGCCATGCCAAAACCCTAGAGCGAGCGGCGGGCAACCGAGCACTCGTACCGGGCTTGTACAGCGTAAGTCACAGATCGGATTACGGACCGACCGGCCGGAATCCCCGTTCTAGACCGTCCAGGACGGTTCCAGGTCGACGATGTCGCCGGAGAGGGCCGAGATGTCCGCCTCGGTCTGGGCGCGCAGGGCGAGGCGCTCCACCCGTTCGGTGCGGTACTTGCCGTGTTCGGCGGCCGCCCGCCACATCGACAGGATCAGGAACTCCTGCTCGGGTGCCTCGGCGAACATCCCGCGGATCATGCCGGGCGAGCCCGCCATCGCCGGGTTCCAGACCTTCTCCTGCATGAGGGTGAAGTGCTCCACCCGCTCCTCGTGGACCCGGCACAGGGCCAGTCTGAGCAGGTCGGAGTCGGTGAAGCGCGGTTCGAAGCCGGTCTTCACGTCGAAGCGGTACTCGAACAGTTTGACCTGGGCGTTCTTGAAGGTGCCGACCTGGGCGGCCGCCAGCCGGTCGTGGGAGCGGGCCATGAAGGAGTCGTAGAAGGCGCGGCTCTCCCAGAAGGCGACGATGTGCGCCACCTCCGGCCGCCGCCGGCTCCAGCCTCCGCCCTGTCCCCGGAAACCCGGCTCTCCCGGGAGCCCCGCCCATTTCCGCTGTCCCCGCTCGAACCCCCGGCGGTCCACCACGGTGCAGCGAATCCACTTGACCAGCACCGCGCCATCGTAAGGCCACCGGGCGTGGCGCCGGTCACGCTCCGGTGGAGTTCGTTCGCGCGCTCGGCCCGCCGTACGTGGCACGATGTGCAAGGATCCTCGGCTGCAGCACGGGAGTTGGGGACGAGGTGCCCACAGGGAAGGGGAGGCCCGGTGCCCGGTTTCAGCAAGGGAATGGACAAGGTCGAGGTCGCGGTCAAATGGGATCCCAGTCCCGCGGGCACGCCGCCCACCGATCTCGACATCATCGCCGCGACCTTCGAGACGGGCGACCCGTACGGGACCCCGGCCTATCTGGTGCACTTCGACAGCCGTTCGCCCGACGGCACCATCTTCCTCAACCGCGACAGCACCGACGGCAGGGGCTTCGGCTGGGACGAGGTCATGACCCTGGAGGTCGACCGGCTCAGCGAGCGCTACGCCCGTGTCGTGGTGGGCGTCGTCATCCAGCAGCAGCCCGCCCGCCGCACGTTCGCGGGTGTCCTCAACCCCGCCATGCGCGTGCGCGAGGGCTACACCGTCCTCTCCCAGGACGACTTCTCCTCGGTCCATGACGCCACCGCCGCCACCATCGCCGAGTTCGTCCGCAACGACTCCGGTGAATGGATCTTCCGCCCCGGCGTCCACGGCTTCCACGAGGACCCGGAGACCTTCACCCGCGTCATGGGGCGCGCGCACTAGTCGCAGACGCCGCCTGCTCGGCGAGGCGCGGGGCGGGGCGGGCGGCCCGGCGTGACGAAGGGGACCGGCCAGTGGCCGGTCCCCTTCGTGCGCTGCTGGTCAGCTACGGAGGCGGGCTACACGCCGGACGTCGCGTCCGGCGCGGTGCCGCCCGGTGTCAGCTGCAGCCGCTCGTCGAGCCGCAGCCCTCGCAGATGTAGCAGGAGCCGGCGCGCTGCATCTTGGTGCCGCAGGAGAAGCAGAGCGGGGCGTCGGCCTGGATGCCCAGCTGCATCTCCACCAGTTCCGCGTTGGTGTGGGCCTGCTTCGGGGCGGGCTTGGCCACCTCGGTCTCGGCCCTCGGGGCGGCGACGGCCTTCGGCTCCTGGGCGCGGGGCGCGGACTGGGCCAGGCCCTCGACGTCGACCTCGTCGTCGTCGAGCGACTGCTCGTAGGAACCGGTCTCCAGGTGCCGCTGGCGCTCCTCGGCGGAGTGGATGCCGAGCGCGGAGCGGGTCTCGAAGGGCAGGAAGTCCAGCGCCAGGCGGCGGAAGATGTAGTCCACGATGGACTGCGCCATCCGCACGTCCGGGTCGTCCGTCATGCCGGCCGGCTCGAAGCGCATGTTGGTGAACTTCGAGACGTACGTCTCCAGCGGCACGCCGTACTGGAGGCCGACGGAGACCGCGATGGAGAAGGCGTCCATCATGCCCGCGAGGGTCGAGCCCTGCTTGGACATCTTCAGGAAGACCTCGCCGAGACCGTCGTCCGGGTAGGAGTTGGCGGTCATGTAGCCCTCGGCGCCGCCGACGGTGAAGGACGTGGTGATGCCGGGACGACCCTTCGGGAGGCGCTTGCGGACCGGGCGGTACTCGACGACCTTCTCGACCGCGGTACGGATCGTGCCCTCGGCCTTCTCGGCGATCTCGGCCTTCTCCTCCTCCTTCTTCTTGGCGGAGAGCGGCTGGCCGACCTTGCAGTTGTCGCGGTAGATCGCGAGCGCCTTGACGCCGAGCTTCCAGGCCTCGAAGTAGATCTCCTCGACCTCCTCGACGGTCGCCGTCTCCGGCATGTTGACCGTCTTGGAGATCGCGCCGGAGATCCACGGCTGGATCGCGGCCATCATCCGGACGTGGCCCATCGGGGAGATGGCCCGCTCGCCCATGGCGCAGTCGAACACCTCGTAGTGGTCCTGCTTGAGACCGGGCGCGTCGATCACGTTGCCGTGCTCGGCGATGTGGGCGACGATCGCCTCGATCTGCTCCTCCTGGTAACCCAGGCGGCGCAGGGCCTGCGGCACGGTGCCGTTGACGATCTGCATCGAGCCGCCGCCGACCAGCTTCTTGAACTTCACGAGCGCCAGGTCGGGCTCGACACCGGTGGTGTCGCAGGACATCGCCAGACCGATGGTGCCGGTCGGGGCGAGCACGGACGCCTGGGCGTTGCGGAAGCCGTTCTTCTCGCCGAGGCGGACCACGTCCTGCCAGGCCTCCGTGGCGGCGGCCCACACCGGGGTGTCCAGGTCGTCCATGCGCACGGCCTTGCCGTTGGCGTCGGCGTGCTGCTTCATGACGCGCTGGTGGGCGTCGGCGTTGCGGGCGTAGCCGTCGTACGCGCCGACGACCGCGGCCAGTTCGGCGGAGCGGCGGTAGGCGGTGCCCGTCATCAGGGAGGTGATGGCGCCGGCCAGGGCGCGGCCGCCCTCGGAGTCGTACGCGTGGCCGGTGGCCATCAGCAGGGCGCCGAGGTTGGCGTAGCCGATGCCGAGCTGGCGGAAGGCGCGGGTGTTCTCGCCGATCTTCTGGGTCGGGAAGTCCGCGAAGCAGATCGAGATGTCCATCGCGGTGATGACCAGCTCGACGACCTGCTGGAAGCGCTCGGTCTCGAAGGACTGGTGGCCCTTGCCGTCGTCCTTCAGGAACTTCATCAGGTTCAGCGAGGCCAGGTTGCAGGACGTGTTGTCCAGGTGCATGTACTCGCTGCACGGGTTCGACGCGGTGATCCGGCCGGACTCGGGGCAGGTGTGCCAGTTGTTGATCGTGTCGTCGTACTGGATGCCCGGGTCGGCGCAGGCCCACGCGGCCTCGGCGATCTTGCGGAAGAGCGCCTTGGCGTCGACCTCCTCGATGACCTCGCCGGTCATCCGGGCGCGCAGCCCGAAGTCGCCGCCCGCCTCGACGGCCTTCATGAACTCGTCGTTCACGCGGACCGAGTTGTTGGCGTTCTGGTACTGGACGGACGCGATGTCGTCCCCGCCCAGGTCCATGTCGAAGCCCGCGTCGCGCAGGACGCGGATCTTCTCCTCCTCCTTCACCTTGGTCTCGATGAAGTCCTCGATGTCGGGGTGGTCGACGTCGAGCACGACCATCTTGGCGGCGCGGCGGGTGGCGCCACCGGACTTGATGGTGCCGGCGGAGGCGTCGGCACCGCGCATGAAGGAGACCGGTCCCGAGGCGTTGCCGCCCGAGGAGAGCAGTTCCTTGGAGGAGCGGATGCGGGAGAGGTTCAGGCCGGCACCGGAGCCGCCCTTGAAGATCATGCCCTCTTCCTTGTACCAGTCGAGGATCGACTCCATGGAGTCGTCGACGGACAGGATGAAGCAGGCCGAGACCTGCTGGGGCTGCGGGGTGCCGACGTTGAACCACACCGGGCTGTTGAAGCTGAAGATCTGGTGCAGGAGCGCGTAGGCCAGCTCGTGCTCGAAGATCTCCGCGTCGGCGGGCGAGGCGAAGTACTTGTGGTCCTCACCGGCCTTCCGGTACGTCTTCACGATGCGGTCGATCAGCTGCTTGAGGCCGGTCTCGCGCTGCGGGGTGCCGACGGCACCACGGAAGTACTTGCTGGTGACGATGTTGACCGCGTTCACCGACCAGAAGTCGGGGAACTCGACGCCACGCTGCTCGAAGTTGACCGAGCCGTCGCGCCAGTTGGTCATGACGACGTCACGGCTCACCCACTCGACCTCGTCGTACGGGTGCACGCCGGGGGTGGTGTGGATGCGCTCGATGTGCAGTCCCTTGTTTCCCGCCTTGCCGCCCTTGGCTCGGGAATTTCGTGCCGGACCGCTCGCCGTCTCTGTCATGCCGCCTCCCTGTACGGGCAAAAACGCCCAGAAGTGCCCCGATTGTTCCCGTGGCACGGTGTTCTGTCATGTGTTGCGGGCACCCTCAGCTGCCACCCGCAACAGGTCTTCGGTCGCCGCCTCGCGGCCGGATTCCGGGCCCTCTCCCGGTCTCCGGCGCGCCGGTCAGTCGGCGGCGCGCGCGGGCCGGGGGACCTCGGAGGTCCCGCCGCTCCCGCGTTCGTCTTCCTGGCTCCCCGCGGCCGTCCCGTCGGTCTCGTCCGGCTCGTCCGCCCCGGCCGCGGCGGGGCCGCGCTTCGTCTGCCTCAGTTCCGCGATGGCGGCCTCGAAGTCGTCGAGCGAGTCGAACGCCCGGTAGACCGAGGCGAACCTCAGATAGGCGACGAGGTCGAGCTCCTGGAGCGGACCGAGGATGGCCAGACCCACGTCATGGGTGGTCAGCTCGGCGCTCCCGGTGGCCCGCACCGCCTCCTCGACCCGCTGGCCGAGCTGGGCGAGCGCGTCCTCGGTGACGGGCCGCCCCTGGCACGCCTTGCGTACGCCGTTGATGACCTTGGTACGGCTGAAGGGCTCGGTGACCCCGGACCGCTTCACCACCATGAGCGAGCAGGTCTCCACGGTCGTGAAACGACGGGAGCAGTCGGGGCACTGGCGGCGCCTGCGGATCGACGTGCCGTCGTCGGTCGTACGGCTGTCGACCACCCGGCTGTCGGAATGCCTGCAGAAGGGACAGTGCATGATCTCCAACCCTCCTCACAGCAGACTCAACAGCCTCGTCGAGTCCCAGGGGCCCCGCGAAGCAGCCCTAAGCATAGGCGATCGTGGAGCCGTCTCCGACCGGGGGGACCACAACTTGTGGGCCGCTGCAGCCATCCAACCACTAGATGTGGGGATCGGCTCATTCGCCGAGGCCGGACCGCGTGTCGGGCGGGAAGAGGCGGGACGGGACACCCCCGCGGCGAAGCGGACGCCCTCGCCCCAGCCCCGGACACCCCTTCCGGAGAACCCGGGCGTCCCTTCCGGAGAACCCGGGCGTCCCTTCCGGAGAACCCGGGCGTCCCTTCCGGAGAACCCGGGCGTCCCTTCCGGAGTGACACGCGGGCGCGGGACCGCACCGCTGTGAGGCTTACGGAGATACCGTGGGCGCCGCACGGAGGATGCGTAGGACTCCGGCGCAGAACGGACCCCTCGTCCCGGCGGGCCGGGTTCCGGATGGCAGACTGGGGAAGCACTCACGAGGTCGGCAACCCCGGCGGAAAAGAGTACAACGCACAAAAAGAGCGCTTTCGGTCACCCGCTGCCGCGTCAGCCATACACCCAAACACCCGATCGCAACAGGTGAATCGCACTTTTTCACTCGAACGTGTGTTTGGCGCAACCTTTCGAAAGCAACTACCGTTGTCCAGCAGGGAGACCATCGAGAGGGGCCGACGTGACCACCACCGCAGACAGTGCCACCATCACCGCCCAGGACCGCTCCCAGGGCCGGGTCGAGCCGGTACACGCGATGAACGAAGCCACGAATCCCGAGGGGCAGCGGCGCTCCCTGCCGGGCCGACCTCCAGGCATCCGGGCGGACAGCTCCGGACTCACCGACCGGCAGCGCCGGGTGATCGAGGTCATCAGGGACTCCGTGCAGCGGCGGGGCTATCCGCCGTCGATGCGGGAGATCGGCCAGGCCGTCGGCCTCTCCAGCACCTCCTCCGTGGCACACCAGCTGATGGCACTGGAGCGCAAGGGCTTCCTGCGCCGCGACCCGCACCGCCCGCGCGCCTACGAGGTGCGCGGCTCCGACCAGGCCGTGTCGGTGCAGCCCACGGACACCACCGGCAAGCCCGCCGCGTCGTACGTCCCGCTGGTCGGCCGGATCGCCGCCGGTGGTCCGATCCTCGCCGAGGAGTCCGTGGAGGACGTCTTCCCGCTCCCCCGCCAGCTTGTCGGCGACGGTGAGCTGTTCGTCCTGAAGGTCGTCGGCGACTCCATGATCGAGGCCGCGATCTGCGACGGCGACTGGGTCACCGTCCGCCGCCAGCCGGTCGCGGAGAACGGCGACATCGTGGCCGCCATGCTCGACGGCGAGGCCACGGTGAAGCGCTTCAAGCGCGAGGACGGCCACGTCTGGCTCCTCCCGCACAACGCGGCCTACGAGCCGATCCCCGGCGACGACGCCACCATCCTGGGCAAGGTGGTCGCCGTACTGCGGCGCGTGTGACGCCCGCGGCGAGCGGACCCCCGCTCGCTCCCTGACCGGGCCCCGGAACCTCTGCGCCGGTTCCGGGGCCCTGCCTTGCCTACGGCATGCTCACTCGGCCTCCGCCTGCTTGGCCGCCGCGTCGATCGCCGACAGCGACCGGCGGACCTGGTCGCGGTCCGTGGTGTACCAGAAGTCCGGCAGGGACGCCTTGAGATACCCGCCGTACCGCGCCGTGGCCAGCCGCTGGTCCAGTACGGCGACGACGCCCCGGTCGCCCGACGCGCGGACGAGGCGGCCGGCGCCCTGGGCCATCAGCAGGGCCGCGTGGGTGGCGGCCACCGCCATGAACCCGTTGCCCCCCGCGTCCTCCACCGCCTTCTGGCGGGCGCTCATCAGCGGGTCGTCGGGGCGGGGGAACGGGATCTTGTCCATGACGACCAGCTGGCAGCTTGGCCCGGGGACGTCCACGCCCTGCCACAGCGACAGCGTGCCGAAGAGGCAGGTCTTCGGGTCGGCCGCGAAGTTCTTGATCAGCTCGCCGAGCGTCTCCTCGCCCTGGAGCAGGATCGGGTACTCCGGGATCCGCGAGCGCAGCTCCTCGGCGGCGAGCTGGGCGGCCCGCATGGAGGAGAACAACCCGAGGGTGCGGCCGCCGGCCGCCTGGATCAGCTCCGTCAGCTCGTCGAGCATGTCACCGCGCTCGCCGTCCCGCGCGGGGCGGGCCAGGTGTCTGGCGACGTACAGGATGCCCTGCTTGCGGTAGTCGAAGGGGGAGCCGACGTCGACGCCCTTCCACTGCGGCAGGTCCTCGCCCTCGACGCCCTCGGGGCCGAGTCCGAGGGAGGCGCCGACGCCGTTGAAGTCGCCGCCCAGCTTGAGGGTGGCGGAGGTGAGGACGACGGCGCGGTCGGCGAACAGCTTCTCCCTGAGCAGCCCGGAGACGGACATGGGGGCGATGCGCAGGGAGGCGCCGAAGCGGTCGTGCCGCTCGTACCAGACGACGTCCCACTCGGAGCCGTTCAGCACGCGCTCCGCCACGTCGTGGACCGCCTCGACCGAGGCCAGGGCCTGCTTGCGGACGGCGTCCTCGTCCTGGACGGACTTGTCGCGGGTGGCGCCGATCGCGGAGATCACCGTACGGGCGGCGTCCCGCAGCGTCATCAGCGCGTAGCCGAGGTCCTCGGGGATCTCCTCCAGGCGGCCCGGCAGCGCCAGCTCCATCAGCCGCTCGAACCCCTCGGCGGCGGTCTGGAGCTGGTCGGCCGCCTTCTCGTTGACGAGTTTCGCGGCGCGGCGCACGGCGCGGTTGACCTGGCCGGGGGTCAGCTCGCCGGTGGCGACGCCGGTGACCCGGGAGACGAGTTCATGCGCCTCGTCCACGATCAGCACCTCGTGCTGGGGCAGCACCGGGGCGCCCTCGATGGCGTCGATGGCCAGCAGCGCGTGGTTGGTGACGACGACCTCGGCGAGCTTGGCGCGCTCGCGGGCCGCCTCCGCGAAGCACTCGGCGCCGTACGCGCACTTGGTGGCGCCGAGGCACTCCCGCGAGGACACCGACACCTGCGCCCAGGCGCGGTCCGAGACGCCCGGGGTGAGGTCGTCCCGGTCGCCGGTCTCGGTCTCGTCCGACCAGTCCCGCAGCCGCAGCAGGTCCTGGCCCAGTCTGCTGGTGGGCGCGGCCGCCTCGAACTGGTCGAAGAGGCCGTCCTCCTCGTCCTGGGGCATGCCCTCGTGCAGCCGGTGCAGGCAGAGGTAGTTGGAGCGGCCCTTGAGCATGGCGAACTCGGGGCGGCGGCGCAGCAGCGGGTGCAGGGCGTCGACCGTGCGCGGCAGGTCGCGCTCCACCAGCTGGCGCTGGAGAGCGAGGGTGGCCGTCGCGACGACCACTCTCTCCCCGTGCGCGAGCGCGGGCACGAGATAGCCCAGCGACTTTCCGGTGCCGGTGCCGGCCTGGACCAGCAGATGGGATCCGTCGTCGATCGCCTCGGCGACCGATTCGGCCATGGTCACCTGGCCGGGGCGCTCCGTGCCGCCGACCGCGGCGACGGCGGCATGCAGGAGTTCGGAGAGTGAGGGCTTCGTCATAGCCCGACCAGCCTACGGCCCGGGACCGACAAACGGACGCCGTTCACACCCATGGTGAGACCCCGCTCACCCGACGCTACAGCACATCGCGCAGCACCCGGTCCCGGATCATGAGCGCGGCCAGCTTGCCGGGCAGGTCGACCTCGGCCGCGTACCGGAAACCGGCGCCGAGGAACGCGGCGAGGGAGGGTGTGTTGCGGTGGTCGGGCTCCGCCACGACCCGGGCGCAGGCCGGGCGCCGGTCGAGGACGAGGTCGGCCACGGCCCGCAGCAGCGCGGAGCCGAGCCCCCGGCCGCGGTCGCCGGCCGCGCCGAGGAGCAGGTGGATGCCTGTGTCGTGGGGCAGCACCGGGTAGTGGAGGGCCAGGGGGTCCAGGTCGGCCCGGTAGATCTCCCAGTAGCTCATCGGGGTGCCGTCCAGCACGCCGAGGCACGGCACGCTCCGTCCGTCGCCGTCGAGTTGGGCGCGCAGATGGTCCGCGGTGCGGTGCCGGGGGCCGGCCAGTTCCCAGAACTCGGCGACGGCGGGGTCGTTCATCCAGGCGTGGACGAGCGGCAGGTCGCGCTCGATGCGCACGGGCGCCAACCGGAAGGTGCCGACGGGGGTTCGCACCGGCGGCCAGGAGGGGAGGCCGTCGAGGAGGTCGTCGGTGGTCCCGGCGAGGAGACCACCGGTGGTCCCGTCGGTGAGGAGGTCCAGGAACTCGGTGGGGGCGGTGCACACGTCGGAGGGCGGCACGGCGGGTTCCTCTCTGGGCTGCCGAAGGGCCTTACGGGTGAAGGGGGTTGGCGATGGTGACGTACACGGACTGGGTGTCGACCGGGCCGACGAGTTCGTCGAGTCCGTGCAGCCGGGTCAGCAGGTTGGCCTTGCAGCGCAGGACGGGTGAGTCGAGCAGCCGGGCGGGCAGGGGGGTGCGCAGGGCCGCGGGGCCGGTGACGAGGTGGGTGAGGAAGCGGCGGAACGCGGCGAGGAGCAGGCGCTCGTCGGCGAGGTGCTGGGAGCCGAGGGCGCCGATCAGGCCGAACACGTTGTTGACGGCGAGGTAATAGGCGAAGCGTTCGTCGGTGACCTCGTCGGAGACGAAGGTGTCGCTGCGCGTGCCGATGCCGGGCAGCCGGGCGTCGAGTTCGGCGCGGCGGGAGGCGCGGAAGTAGTAGCCCTGGTTGTCCCGGTAGCGGCCGCCCCTGGGCCAGCCGTCGCGGTCGAGCAGGACGAGGGTGTTCTGCTGGTGGGCTTCGAGGGCGATGCCCGCCTCGGCGTCCAGCCAGAGGACGGGCCGGACGACCTGTTCCAGGTAGCGCAGGAACCACTCCGTGGCGACGGCGGCGACGGGGCGGCCGGTGCGGGCGGCGAGCCGGGCGACGAGGAGGGAGAGCCGGGACCGCATGGGCGGAACGGGGCCGCTGGTCGCGGGGGCGGGGTTGGTATCAGGGGCTGGGCCGGGGGTGACGTCGGTGAGTGGCCGGGGCGAGATCAGTCCGGCGACGCAGCCGACGTCGTCGGCCGGGGTGAAGGGGTTGTGCCGGATCATCACGTCCAGTCCGGGCACCGGCCGGCCGTCCGGGTCGTCCACCGCGAGCCATGCCGGATCGCGCACGATGTCGAAGCCGGGGTGCGCGGCCTGCCACTGCCTGGACAGGCCCGCGCGCAGCAGCCGGTGCACCTCGACTCCGCGCCACAGCTCCTTGCGCAGGTTCTCCCGGCGGGAGTTGGTGATGCGCAGGCCCAGCGACAGCTTGAGCATCGCGGGGGCGCCGGAGCGGTACACGGTGCGCACGGAGGAGGTGGGATGCCAGGCGGGGCCGTGCGGGCCGAGGTCCCTGAGGAGTCCCGCGTCGAGCAGCGCGGCGACGGGGGCGCGGTGGCGTACCTCGCGGGCCTGCCAGGGGTGCAGTGGGAGGGCGGTGTATCCGTCGGGCAGGGGCAGGGTGGTCTCCGCCAGGTGCCGGACGAGGTGGTCGGCGGGGACGGGGCGGCCCCGCTCGGTCCAGGCCGAGTCGGTCGCGAGCAGGCAGGGTGCGACGGCCATCCAGTGCAGCGGGAAGGCGCCGTGCGACTCGGGTGAGTAGAGGGGGACTTCCGCCTCCGTCAGGCCCTCGCGGCTCTTCGGGGTCGGGTGCAGGGGGTGGCCGAGCAGGAGGGCCTGTTCGGTACCGAGGAAGAGGTCGGGGCCGTCGGCGGGGGCCTCGCGCCGGTCGCGGATGAAGGTGGCGGTACGGCGGAGGGAGTCGGCCACCCGCGCCACGAGGTCGTCGCCGTCGCCGCCCGCGCCCTCCCCGCTCTCCCCGCCCTCCCTGGCGAGCAGCGCCGCGAGGGTGACGGCGTCGACGGGCGAGGCGGTCTCGGGCGCGTCGGCGAACCGGGGCGGTCCGAAGCGGTGCCAGCCGGCCGGGGACCAGTACCGGACCGGGACGAGCAGGCGGGTGGCGCTGGCGGGGAGCGCGATGTGCAGGGTGCCGGAAGCCGGGGCGCGCAGGCCTGTCTCGCGCACCCAGCACCGCAGCAGGTTCTCCACGGCGGCGGCCTGCGCCGCGGTCCCGGCATCGGGGTCGTCCAGCGGCTCGGCACCGGGCGCGGTCGGCCGGGCCGGATCCACGACCCGCCTGCGCTGCTGCGGGACCGCCTCGACGAACGGCGCGCCGGCAGCGGATGCCCCCGGTTCATCGGGGGCACCGGAGCGGCCGTCGGGGGTGGGCGTGGCGTTCAAGACGGCTCCTCGGGACGTGAGCGGGAGGTGAGCGGATGTGAGCGGATCGGGCGCGGGGCGGGCGCGGGGCGGGCGCGGGTGTGTGCCGGCGGGGGCGACGCGCGGGGGCCGCGCGGCGTCCCCCGCGGGACGAGCGGTTGGTGCGTGGTCTCTCCGTGCCGGCCGTGGTCGTCAGTCGGCGGAGGATGCTGGGCCGTGCCGGAGTGCGTGCTGTGGGCCATGCGTCTCGTGATCGCGGGCCACCGCCCCGACCGCGTCGGTCAGCCGGTCCAGTACGGCCGCCGTCTGCTCGTCGCTGATCGTGAGCGGCGGCAGCAGCCGGACCACCGAGGAGTGCCGCCCGCCGAGCTCCACGATGAGCCCCCGCCGCAGGCACTCCCGCTGGACGGCCGCGGCGAGTCCCGGCGCGGCGGGCCGGGGCGCCCGCGCGGGCTCCGCCCGGGAAGGCACGGCGCCGAAGGCGTGCGCGGCGGACTCCGCGCCGGAAGGCGCAGCGTGCACGTCGTGGGCGGCGGGCTCCCCACCGGCGCGATCCGCGTCCGGGCCGAAGGCGGAGCTCCCCCCGCCGACCGCCCCGCCGACCAAACCACCGGCCGCCCCGTCCCCCTCCGGCTCCACCAGCTCCACCCCGATCATCAGCCCCCGCCCCCGGACCTCCCCCACGCACGCCAACGCCCCGATGTCCGCGCGCAGTCGCTCCATCACCCGTGCCCCGAGCCGGCCCGCCCGCTCCGCCAGGCCGTTCTCCCGGACGAACGCGAGCGTCGCCGTGCCCGCCGCCATCGCGAGCTGATTGCCGCGGAACGTGCCCGCGTGCGCGCCCGGTTGCCAGACGTCGAGGTCGTCGCGGTAGACGATGACGGCCAGCGGGAGGCTGCCGCCGATGGCCTTGGAGAGGACCATCACGTCGGGGGTGATGCCGCTGTGGCCGACGGCCCAGAAGGCGCCGGTGCGGCCGACGCCGGTCTGGACCTCGTCGGCGATCAGCGGGATGGAGCGGTCCGCGGTGAGGCGGCGCATCCGGCGCAGCCAGTCGTCCGGGGCCGGGAGCACCCCGCCCTCGCCCTGCACCGGTTCGAGGATCATCCCGGCGGGCAGCGGCACACCGGACTTGGGGTCGTCGAGGAGCGACTCGGTCCAGCGGGCGGCGAGTTCGGCGCCCTCGGGGCCGCCGACGCCGAAGGGGCAGCGGTAGTCCTGCGGATAGGGCAGCCGCGTGACCTGGACCTCGGGCGCGCCACCGGAGACGGCCAGCGCGCCGGCGGTCATGCCGTGGTACGCGCCGGTGAAGGCGAGGACACCGGAGCGCCCCGTCGCGGTGCGGACCAGTTTGAGCGCGGCCTCGACGGCGTCCGTCCCGGCCGGTCCGCAGAACTGCACGCGCGCCCGCCCGGCGAGACCCGGCGGCAGGGTGCGGAACAGCTCGGTGATGAACGCGTCCTTGACCGGGGTCGCGAGGTCGAGGACCGACAACGGGGCTCCGGAGTCGAGGACTTGGCGCACGGCCTCCAGCACCACCGGATGGTTGTGGCCGAGCGCGAGCGTACCCGCGCCGGAGAGGCAGTCCAGGTAGCGGCGGCCGTCGGCGCCCTCGATGGTCAGCCCGCGCGCCCGCACCGGCACGATGGGCAGGGCCCGTGCGTAGGTGCGCGCCGAGGACTCGCGCGCCGACTGGCGTCGCAGGATCCCCTCGTGCACGGCACCCGCCGGCCCGTGCGCTTCTTCCGCCAACGACTCGGTCACGGCCACGGCTGGCTGTCCTCCCGCGGTAAAAGGCGAGTTGATCCACGGGGACCAAGGACAGGCAGCGGGCCCCCCACCGCCTACAACCGCTCACCACGCGGCGGGGTCACGGCCTGACCCCGGATCGGATCCGGCGGCCCGCGCGCCGCTCGTAGCGAAACCGTTGCCGTTCCGGCGGAGGTCCCGCACACCTGAACGCATAGGGTGTGATGCCGTTCCGCAAGGTCACGGCGCCGGCCCGAACTGCCCATGGGCGGGCCGCCGATGCCATGGCCGAGCGCCGAAGTTCCGTCACCACACGGGGAGTCAAGAGCATGCGATCCATACGGCCGTCGTCCACCACCCGGCGAGAGAGGGGCGCCCGCACCCGCCGTGCCTCGACCTCGCTGGCGGCGGTCGCCCTCGCCTCGGCGCTGGCGCTGACCGCCACCGCCTGCGGCGGCGACGACCAAGCCGGCGGCGACCCGTCCGCCTCCGCCGCCGCGGCCGGCACCGGCGACGGAAAGATCAAGATCCCGGACGACCTGCGGCAGAAGCTCAAGGAACACGGGATCGACGTCGACAAGTGGAAGAACGGCGCCTGGAAGGACTGGAACCGCAAGGACTGGCTACGCGAGGCCAACGACTTCATCAACCCGATCATCAAGGGCCTGTGGGACCCGGACCGGATGCGGCACGCGGGCGACCCGGACAAGGGCGTCGACGACAACGACATCTCCGGTGACCAGGGCGTGACCGACCCGACGCCGCAGGCGGTGAAGGCGCGGCAGGTCGCGGCGCCGTACCACGCCAACGCGGCCACCTCGGGCAAGGTGTTCTTCGACTCCCCCGAGGGCCACATGGTCTGCTCGGGCACGGTCGTGGAGGACCCCGCGCACCCGGGCAAGTCCAACCTCGTCTGGACGGCGGGCCACTGTGTGCACGCCGGCAAGAGCGGCGGCTGGTACCGCAACCTCGCGTTCGTGCCGTCGTACAACAACGCGGCCAAGTCGGTCGACCAGTTGCAGCAGGCCACGCGCGAGCAGATCGCGCCGTACGGCGTCTGGTGGGCGGACGCGGCGCAGACCTCCCAGCAGTGGATCGACCAGGGCGGCGAGACCGGCGGCGACGGGGCGCCGTACGACTTCGCGGTCATCCACGTGACGCCGGAGCAGGGCAGTGGCGGCAAGTCGCTGGAGGAGACGGTCGGCGGGGCGCTGCCGGTGGACTTCAACGCGCCGGCCGTGCCGAAGGTGCAGAACATGACGGCCTCGGGCTACCCGGCGGCGCCGCCGTACGACGGTCAGCTGCTGTACCAGTGCGCGGACAAGCCGGGCCGGCTGTCGATCGTCCAGGACGCCCCGACGATGTACCGGATCGGCTGCACCATGACCGGTGGCGCCTCCGGCGGCGGCTGGGTGGAGACCGGCTCGGACGGCAAGCCGGCGCTGGTGTCCAACACCTCGATCGGCCCGGTGACGACGGGCTGGCTGGCGGGTCCCCGGTTCGGTGACGTCGCCAAGGGCGTGTACAAGTCGGTCAGCGACAAGTTCGCCGGTCAGTAGTCCCCGGACCACGGCGAAGGCCCGCCGCCCCCGAGGGGGTGGCGGGCCTTCGTACTGCCGTGGGTCAGGCCGCGGAGACGGGCGTGTACGGCGCGAGGTCCGCCGCCAGTTCCTCGTGCACCCGGGCCTTGAGCAGGGTGCCCTCCGCGGTGTGCTCCTCGGAGATCACCTCGCCCTCGGTGTGGGTGCGCGCGACGAGCTTGCCGTGGGTGTACGGCACCAGCGCCTCGATCTCGACCGAGGGGCGCGGCAGCTCGTCGTCGATGAGCGCGAGCAGCTCGGCGATGCCCCGGCCGGTGCGGGCCGAGACCGCGATGGAGCGCTTCTCGACGCGCAGCAGCCGCTGGAGGACCAGCGGGTCGGCCGCGTCCGCCTTGTTGATCACGACGATCTCGGGCACGTCGGTGGCGCCGACGTCCCGGATGACCTCGCGCACGGCGGCGAGCTGCTCCTCGGGGACCGGGTGCGAGCCGTCCACCACGTGCAGGATCAGGTCGGAGTCGCCGACCTCCTCCATGGTGGAGCGGAACGCCTCGACCAGGTGGTGGGGCAGGTGCCGGACGAAGCCGACGGTGTCCGCCAGCGTGTACAGGCGGCCGCTCGGGGTCTCCGCGCGGCGCACGGTCGGGTCCAGGGTCGCGAACAGCGCGTTCTCGACCAGGACGCCCGCGCCGGTGAGCCGGTTGAGCAGGGAGGACTTGCCGGCGTTGGTGTAGCCCGCGATGGCGACGGAGGGCACCTTGTTGCGCCGGCGCTCCTGGCGCTTGATCTCGCGGCCGGTCTTCATGTCCGCGATCTCCCGGCGCATCTTCGCCATCTTCTCGCGGATCCGCCGCCGGTCGGTCTCGATCTTGGTCTCACCGGGGCCACGCGTGGCGAGGCCGCCGCGACCGCCACCCATCTGCCGGGACAGCGACTGACCCCAGCCGCGCAGCCTCGGCAGCATGTACTGCATCTGCGCGAGCGCGACCTGCGCCTTGCCCTCGCGGGACTTGGCGTGCTGGGCGAAGATGTCCAGGATCAGGGCGGTGCGGTCGATGACCTTGACCTTGACCACGTCCTCCAGCTGGATCAGCTGGCCGGGGCTCAGCTCACCGTCGCAGATCACGGTGTCGGCGCCGGTCTCCAGGACGATGTCCCGCAGCTCGATGGCCTTGCCGGAGCCGATGTAGGTGGCCGCGTCGGGCTTGTCGCGGCGCTGGATGACGCCGTCGAGCACAAGCGCGCCCGCCGTCTCCGCGAGGGCCGCCAGCTCCGCGAGGGAGTTGTCGGCGTCCTGTACGGTGCCGGTGGTCCACACGCCGACGAGCACGACCCGCTCCAGGCGGAGCTGGCGGTACTCGACCTCGGTGACGTCCTCCAGCTCGGTGGACAGACCCGCCACGCGGCGCAGGGCCGCGCGTTCGGAGCGGTCGAACTGGTCGCCGTCCCGCTCTCCGTCGATCTCGTGGCTCCAGGCGACGTCCTCTTCCATCAGGGCATCGGCCCGAAGACCCTCGGGGTAGGCGTGCGCCATGCGCTTGGCGTCCTGGGAAGGGGAAGAAGAGGAGGTCATTGGATCCTTACGTCGATGGGCGTGCCGTGACGGCGTCGGTACGGCGGCCCGGCCGGACCGCACGTCTTGGTCAACGCACGGGTACCCCGGGAGATTCCCGCGTCCCGCGCGGCGCCGACCCGAAGATGGTCGCACGAGGCGGCGCGTCGCGTCACCGTGTTATCCCGGGGCCGGAGCGGGACCGGGAGGAGGGCCGGAGCACGGCTGGAGCGGGGGCTGGAGTGGCGCCGCCCGCCGCCTCACTTGTGGGCCGGCCGCTTCGCCGGCTTCCCTTCCTTCTTCGACTCCTTCTTGGACGGACTCGCCGGCTTCCAGTCCGGGTGGCCCGGCATCGGCGGGGTCTTCTCGCCGTACAGCCAGCCGTGCAGGAAGCCGCTGAGGTCCCGGCCGGCGACCGTGGAGGCCAGGCTGATGAAATCGCTGGTGGAGGCGTTGGCGTCGCGGTGGTCGCGGACCCAGAGCCGCTCCAGGTGCTCGAAGGCCGGCCGGCCGATCTCCTGCCGCAGGGCGTAGAGGGCGAGGGCCGCGCCGTCGTAGACGCTGGGCCGGAAGATGCTGATCTTCTGGCCGGGCGCGGGCGCCTTGGGCAGGGCGGGCGGACCGCCGGAGGCGCGCCAGCCGTCGGAGGCGCCGTACGCGCGCTTCATCCGGTCGATCATGGGCTGGTGGCCCTTCTCGTCCCCGTACAGGGCCTCGTACCAGGTCGCGTGCCCCTCGTTCAGCCACACGTCCGACCAGGAGCGGGGGCTGACGCTGTCGCCGAACCACTGGTGGGACAGCTCGTGCACCATGACCGAGTCGACGTACCACTTGGGGTAGCGGGGATCGGTGAACAGGTCCTTCTCGAAGAGCGAGAGGGTCTGTGTCTCCAGTTCGAACCCGGTGGTGGCGTTCGCCATGATCACGCCGTACGTCTCGAACGGGTACCGGCCGACCTTGCTCTCCATCCAGGCGATCTGGTCGGGCGTCTTGGCGAGCCAGGGTTCGAGGGTCTCGCGGTCGGCGCTGGGCACCACGTCGCGCAGGGGCAGCCCGTGGGGGCCCTGGCGGCGCGGCACGGCGGAGCGGCCGATGGACACCTGGGCCAGCTCGGTGGCCATGGGGTGCTGGGTGCGATAGGTCCAGGTGGTGCTGGCGCCGACCCGCTCGGAGTCGGTGGGCAGGCCGTTGGCGACCACGGTGTAGGCGTTCGGCGCGGTGACGTGGAAGGTGAACATCGCCTTGTCGGACGGGTGGTCGTTGCACGGGAAGACCAGGTGCGCGGCGTCGGCCTGGTTCGCCATGACGAGGCCGTCGGTGGTGGGCACCCAGCCGCCGTCGCCCTTCTGGCCCTGGTCGGGCCTGGGGTCGCTGGTGTGGTGCACGGTGATCCGGGTCCAGTCGCCCCGGCGCAGCGGTCGCACGGGCGTGACGACCAGGTCCTCCCCGGCACTGGCGAAGTCCGCGGGGACCCCGTCGACCTCGACGGAACGGACGGTGCCGCGCGCGAAGTCGAGGTTGACGCGGTCCAGGTCGGCGGTGGCCCAGGCGTCGATGGTGGTGACGGCCTGGAGCGGCTTGTCGTTGGTGCCCGGGTACGTGAGGTCCACGTCGTACGACGCGACGTCGTAGCCGGGGTTGCCCAGCGTCGGGTACAGCCGGTCGCCGATGCCGAGCGGCACGGGCGGGGCGGCGGCACCGACCAGGCAGAGGGAGGCGGCGACGGCGGCGAGCAGGCCGGCGTTGCGACGCGTGGCCTTGCGCGACCGGGGCGCCGCAAGGGGGCGGGGGCCGGGGGCGGCCTCGTGGCCGGCGGCGCGACCGGGGGCGGCCCGGTGGGGGAGGGCGAGGCCGGGAGTGGCCTCGTAGCCGGTGACCGGCCCGAGGGTGGCCTCGTGGCGGGGCGCGGGGCCCGGGGTGGCCCGGTGGCGGGGATTGAGCAGCATGGACCACCGCTACCAGCGCCCGCGCGCCCGGCGGTGGCGACGCGCGACCGGCCCACTCGAACGGGTTGCCCGCTACGGGGTTCGGGGGGCCGGCGCCGGGTACTGGGCGCGGCCGTACGTCGTTCAGGAGCCCTGGTGCCGGGTGCGACTCACGTCGTACACGCCCGGGACGTCCCGCATGGCGCGCATGAGGGACGGCAGGCCCGCGGCGTCGGGGAGCTGGAGGGTGTAGGTGTGGCGCACCCGCTGCTCGCTCGGCGGTTCCACCGTGGCGGAGACGATGTCGCCGCCCGCCAGCGCGATGGCCTCGGTGAGGTCGGCGAGCAGCCCCCGGCGCCCGAACGATTCGGCGACCAGCGTGACCCGGCACGCGGTGGTGTCCCCCCAGCGCACTCCGATCTCCGCGCGCCCCCTGCTCTTCATATGCGCCACCGCCGCGCACTCCACGCGGTGCACGGTCACCACTCCCCCGCGCACCGGGAACCCGGTGATCTCGTCGGGCGGCACGGGCGTACAGCATCCGGCGAGGCGGACGGCCGCGCCGGGGCGGTCGGTGCGGACGTCGGCGCCCTGGGGGCGTCCCGCGGGGCCGGGCCCGGAAGCGCGCCGTTCGGGGAAGTCGGCGTCGGCGCGGTAGCCGGCCGGCTCCTCGGCCGGGGCGCCCCCGCCGGGGTGCGTGGCCAGCCAGCGCTGGATGGCGATGCGGGCGGCCGGGGTGTGGGCGTGCTCCAGCCACTCGCGGGAGGGCTCCGAGGCGGGGTCCTGACCCATGAGGAGTTCGACGGTGTCGCCGTCCTTCAGGACGGTGCTCAGCGTGGCCAGGCGGCCGTTGACGCGGGCGCCGATGCAGGCGTGCGCGTCCTCGCCGTACTGCCCGTAGGCGGCGTCCACGCAGGTGGCGCCCTCGGGCAGGCCCAGGGTGCCGCCGTCCGGGCGGAAGACGGTGATCTCGCGGTCCTGGGCGAGGTCCTCGCGCAGGGTGGACCAGAAGGTGTCGGGGTCGGGCGCGGCCTGCTGCCACTCCAACAGGCGGGAGAGCCAGCCGGGCCGGGTGGGGTCGGCGCGCTCGCCGTCGGCGGGGTCGTCGGCGCCGGGGGCGTCGGCGGCGGAGGCGTCGGCGGCGGAGGCGTACGGGTTGCCGAGCGCGACGACACCGGCCTCGGCGACCTTGTGCATCTGGTGGGTGCGGATGAGGACTTCGACCACCTGGACGTCGTTGGAGGTCCCCCCGGGCGAGTCGGCTCGGGCCTGGGGGAGAGCGACGGCGGTGTGCAGCGACTGGTACAGGTTGAACTTGGGTACCGCGATGAAGTCCTTGAACTCCGAGACCACCGGCGTCATACAAGTGTGCAACTCGCCGAGCACGCCGTAACAGTCGGCGTCCTCGCCCACCAGCACCAGCAGCCGGCCGAAGTCGGCGCCGCGCAACCGCCCGCGTTTACGGGCCACTCGGTGCACGGAGACGAAGTGGCGCGGGCGGATGAGGACTTCGGCGGGGATCCCGGCCTCGCGCAGCACCGCGCGCACCTCGTCGGCGACCACGGCGAGGGGATCGGCGGCGCGGGCGGCGTTCTCCGCGATGAGTTCCCTGGTCCGCTCGTACTCCTCGGGATGGAGGATGGCGAAGACCAGGTCCTCCAGCTCGGTCTTCAGGGCCTGCACGCCGAGGCGTTCGGCCAGCGGGATCAGTACGTCGCGCGTGACCCCCGCGATCCGCGCCTGCTTCTCGGGGCGCATCACGCCGAGGGTGCGCATGTTGTGCAGCCGGTCGGCGAGTTTGATCGACATCACGCGTACGTCGCTGCCGGTGGCGACGAGCATCTTGCGGAAGGTCTCGGGTTCGGCCGCGGCCCCGTAGTCGACCTTCTCCAGCTTGGTGACGCCGTCGACCAGGTAACGGACCTCCTCGCCGAACTGCTCCCGCACCTGGTCCAGCGTCACCTCGGTGTCCTCGACGGTGTCGTGGAGCAGGGATGCCGTCAACGTCGTGGTCTCGGCGCCGAGTTCGGCGAGGATGAGGGTCACGGCGAGCGGGTGGGTGATGTACGGCTCGCCGCTCTTGCGCGTCTGGCCGCGGTGCGAGGACTCCGCCAGGAGGTAGGCGCGGCGCAGGGGTTCGAGGTCGGCGTCGGGGTGGTGGGCGCGGTGCGCCTCCACCACATGGCCGATCGCGTCGGGCAGTCTGTCCCGGGCGGCGGGCCCGAGCAGCGCGGCCCGGCCGAGCCGGCGCAGGTCGATCCTGGGCCGGGATTTCCGGCGCACCGTCGCGGGCGCCACGGCTGCCGTCGCGGCCGTGGGCACCACCGGGACCGGGGTCGGGGGGTTCGTGGCCTCCGCACTCATGGGCACCTCCGGCTCGTGGACCGGCGGACGGAGCCCCAGGGCATGCGCGGCGCGGGGCGCCGACGCTCCCCCGTCCGTGCCGGTGCTTGATGCTACCGAGCCCACCACGTGCGACCGACCGCCTCTCGCCGAGCGTGAAACGGATCACCCAATCGAGCGATGAACATGGAGGTTTAAGTTTTGCGCCACCTGCCCTCGGGTCGCCCGTGGATTCGATCCGGACCGGGGCCACGGAACCGCTGCTCCGGGTGCCCGGGACCGTCGTGAGGGAGGTTTCGGCAGGTCAGCGAAGCGCGTTTTCCAGCCACTCGCCGTCGATCTCGCCCTCGGCGACGATCACCGCGGGCCCGGTCATCTCGACCTGGCCGTCCGGCCGTTCGGTGATGACGAGGCGGCCGCCGGGCACGTCCACGGTGTACGTCGCCGGGGTGCCGGTGACGGCCGGGTCGGCGCCGTCACGGCGGGCGGCGGCCACGGCGACGGCGCAGGCGCCGGTGCCGCAGGAGCGGGTCTCGCCGGAGCCGCGCTCGTGCACCCGCATGGCGACATGGCGGGGGCCGCGGTCCACGACGAACTCGACGTTGACCCCCTCCGGGTAGGCGTGCTCCGGGCTGACCGGGGGCGCGGTGAAGAGGTCGCCGGCGTGCGCGAGGTCGGCCACGAAGGCGACCGCGTGCGGGTTGCCCATGTTCACGTTCCGCGCGGGCCAGCTGCGCTCGCCGACGCGTACCGTGACGTCCCCTTCGGGGAGGCGGGCGTCGCCCATGCCGACGGTCACGTCCCCGTCCTTGGCGATGTGGACGCTCTTCACGCCGCCGCGCGTGGCGATGGCGAGGTCGCCCTCGGCGACATGGCCGGCGTGCTGGAGGTAGCGGGCGAAGACCCGGACGCCGTTGCCGCACATCTCCGCGATCGAGCCGTCGCTGTTGCGGTAGTCCATGAACCACTCGGCCTCGCCGGCCATCGCCCGTGCGTCGGGGTGCGCGGCGGAGCGCACCACGTGCAGCACTCCGTCGCCGCCGATGCCGGCCCGGCGGTCGCACAGGGCGGCCACGGCGGCCGGGGACAGCTCGATGGCGTTGTCGGGGTCCGGGACGATCACGAAGTCGTTCTCCGTGCCGTGACCCTTGAGGAAGGCGATCCGCGTGCTCATTCCTCGATCGTACGGGGTGGGTACGACAGCGGTCCTGCGGCGGCGTCGCGGGGCGGTCGCGGTCAGCGCAGGCGGGCCACGCGCCACACGGCGAGGACGGCCACCACGGCGACCAGCAGCGCGTAGCCGAGGACGACCCGCCAGTCCAGCCGGCGGCCGGAGCCGCGCGGGGGCAGGCCCGGCCAGGTGTAGCCCACGCGGCGGGCGGCCATCATGCCCCACCCCGCGGCGCAGGAGCAGATCAGCAGGCCGAGCATGGCGATGACCGCGCCGCTGTCGCCGTCGAAGGCGAGCGGGAAGGCGAACATCAGGGAGCCGAGGGCGGACAGCCCCACGATGGGCGCGAGCTGCCAGATGCGCAGCCGGCGCTGCGGGCGCAGTTCGACCTCGACCTCGGGGCCGCTGGTGTACATCTCCTCGGGCGCCGGACCGTCGGCGGTCACGCCGTCCGGGGTCTCGTCGGGTCCGTCGTCGGCGAGGGGGTCCTCGGCCTCGGCCAGACGGTCCACGGGCTCGGCCTCGACGGCCTCGACCTCGGCGAGACGCTCACTCTCGGCCATACGGGATTCACCCCCGCCCAGCCGTTGTCCACCTTCGACACGAAGGTCCTCGCCCCGGTCCGATCGGTCACCCTCGGTGGTGACGTGCTCGGCACCTGGTGCGGTGTCGCGAGGGCCGGCCTCCATCGCCACGCGCCCTCCCAACTAGGACTCCACTTGGTCGATCGAAGCTCGATGATGGCATGGCGCCGGATGCGCCGATGACCCGCGGCGCATCCCGATGCCATCACGTGATCAGGCTGTGACCGGTCGTTCGACCAACGTCAGGGCCTGCCCGGGAAGTTCCCCGAGGTCGGCTTCGGCACCGCTCAGCCAGTGCACACGGGGGTCGCGGCGGAACCAGGAATCCTGCCGGCGCGCGAAGCGCTTGGTGGCGCGCACGGTCTCGGCGCGCGCCTCCGCTTCGGTGCACTCGCCGGCCAGCGCCGCGAGCACCTGCTGGTATCCCAGCGCGCGCGACGCCGTGCGCCCGTCGCGCAACCCCCGCGCCTCCAGCGCGCGCACCTCGTCCACGAGACCGGCGTCCCACATCCGGTCGACACGCCGCGTGATCCGGTCATCCAGCTCCGGGCGGCCCACGTCGACGCCGATCTGGACGGTGTCGTACACCGAGTCGTGGCCGGGGAGGTTGGCGGTGAAGGGCTGGCCGGTGATCTCGATCACCTCCAGGGCGCGGACGATGCGGCGGCCGTTGCCGGGCAGGATCGCGCGCGCGGCCTCGGGGTCGGCGGCGGCCAGGCGGGCGTGCAGGGCGCCGGAGCCGCGCAGCGCCAGCTCCTCCTCCAGGCGGGCGCGGACCTCGGGGTCGGTGCCGGGGAACTCCAGGTTGTCGACGGCGCCGCGGACGTACAGCCCTGAGCCGCCGACGAGGACCGGCCAGCGGCCCTCGGCGAGCAGCGCGTCGATGCGGGCGCGGGCCAGCTTCTGGTACTCGGCGACCGAGGCGGTGACGGTGACGTCCCAGATGTCCAGCAGATGGTGGGGCACGCCGCCGCGCTCCTCGGGCGTCAGCTTGGCGGTGCCGATGTCCATCCCCTGGTAGAGCTGCATCGAGTCGGCGTTGATGACCTCGCCGCCGAGTTGCTGGGCCAGGAAGACGCCGAGATCGGACTTTCCGGCCGCGGTGGGTCCGACGACGGCGATGACGCGGGGGGCGAGGGGTGCGCTGCTCACCGCACCAGTCTCGCAAACATGGCGGCGGGGTCTCGAACGAGTTACGTGACGAGGCGGTCGCCGGGTCGTTGCCCGAGGTGAGGCGCCCTTCGCGGGGCCGCCCGAGGCGGTGACCGGGGCGGCGCGACCGTACGCACCGCGTGACGCGGGAATGCGCCCGCACGAGTACCGTATGGAGTGGAAATGGGCATGTTCGCACGGCTTCTGGGCAGGTCGAAGACGACGCGGGAAGCGCCGGCCGAGGCGGCGGAGACGGAGCCGGCAAAGGCCGCCGTCATCGACGAGTCGTCCGAGGGCACCGGGATCCCCCGGCAGCAGTCCGCCGAGGGTGTCCGCGAGTGAACCGCTCCGCGAGGGAAGGTGGATCATGGGTCTGTTCGACAACATGAAGGCCAGGCTCGGCCCGGCCAGGGACAAGGTGTCCGACCTCGCGCGCCAGCACGGCGACAAGGTGCAGCACGGCCTCGACAAGGCCGCCAAGGCCGTCGACGACCGGACCAAGCACAAGTACAGCGACAGGATCCAGGCCGGCACGGGCAAGGCCAAAGAGGCCATGGACCGCCTGGCCCACCTGCACGACCATCCCGACGGCACGCCGGGCGCCCAGCCGAATCCGCCTACGCCGCCGCAGGGGCCGCCGCCGGCTTCCTGAGGCGGGCGGGCTCCGAGGGCGCCCGTGTCCTGGCGTGGTCCTGGCGGCCGACGACCGTCAGGACCACGTCGTGACCACGTACCCCACCCCGTACGGCGCGTCCTCGTACAGCAGGGCTCCCGTGAGCGCGGTGCCCTCGGCGGCGCCCGCCAGGATCTGCCAGGGGGCGCGACCCGAGGCCTTCAGGGCACGGGCCAGGGCGGGGTCCAGGGCGCGGACGGCCGGGAGGTCCGCCGTGGCCAGGGCCTGTGCGGCCGCCGCGTCGAAGGGGGCCGCGCGGTCGTCCAGATAGCCCGGGGCCTTGACCGTGCGGCAGGCGCTGGCGTCGCCCATGACGAGGAGTGCCACGCGATCGGCGCGGGTGCCGAGTTCCCGGCCGCTCTCGGCGCACTGCTCGGGGGTGAGCGTCTCCTCCGCGCCGAGGCCCTCGACCGGGGCGTTCGTCCAGCCGGTTCGGTCCAGCAGCCAGGCGCCGACGGCCAGCGAGGACGGCAGCGCGCGCTCCGCGACCGCGTCCCGGGCGGGCCCCAGGCGGACATCCAGGTCGACGCCGAAGCCCCGGAACGAACCCCGGGTGCCCCGCGGGAACGGGCCGCCCTCGCCCGGCCCGGCGGGTCCCACCACCACCAGCAGGTCAGGGCGGGCGGCCGCGAGTACGCCGAGCGCGTCCGTGCAGGCCGCGCGGGCGGCGTCCATCTCGGCCGCGGCACCCGCGGCGACCTCGGGCACGAGCAGCGGCGGGCAGGGGCAGACGGCGGCGGCGACAAGCATGATCGGCAGGGTAACCCGGCACCGCCGCGGACGGGCAGTCCGGCCGGGACCGCGAGGTCCCGGCCTCGCCGTCAGTCGCAGCCGCAGCCGCTCGCCGCCGCGGGCAGCGGCGCCGGAACGCCCACCTTCGGCAGGCCCAGCATCACACCGGCCGGCTTGGCGGCCTCCTCGGCCGTGCGCTTCTCCCACGCGTCGCCGGCGCGGGTGCGGCGCACCGCGAGGACCGGGCCCTCGGCGAGCAGGTGGTGCGGGGCGGCGTACGTCACCTCGACCGTGACCACGTCACCGGGGCGCACCTCCTGCTCCGGCTTGGTGAAGTGGACCAGCCGGTTGTCGGGAGCGCGCCCGGAGAGCCGGTGCGTGGCGCCGTCCTTGCGGCCCTCGCCCTCCGCGACCATCAGCTCCAGGGTGCGGCCGACCTGCTTCTTGTTCTCCTCCCAGGAGATCTCCTCCTGGAGGGCAACGAGCCGCTCGTAACGCGCCTGGACGACCTCCTTCGGGATCTGGTCCTCCATGGTCGCGGCCGGGGTCCCGGGCCGCTTGGAGTACTGGAAGGTGAAGGCCTGCGCGAACCGCGCCTCGCGCACGACGTGCAGCGTCTGCTCGAAGTCCTCCTCGGTCTCGCCCGGGAAGCCCACGATGATGTCGGTGGTGATCGCCGCGTGCGGAATCGCGGCGCGGACCTTCTCGATGATCCCGAGGTACCGCTCCTGCCGGTAGGAGCGGCGCATCGCCTTCAGGACGGTGTCCGAACCGGACTGGAGCGGCATGTGCAGCTGCGGCATCACGTTCGGCGTCTCGGCCATGGCGGCGATGACATCGTCGGTGAAGTCGCGCGGGTGCGGGGAGGTGAAGCGGACCCGCTCCAGGCCCTCGATCGTGCCGCAGGCGCGCAGCAGCTTGCTGAAGGCCTCGCGGTCGCCGATGTCGGAGCCGTACGCGTTGACGTTCTGGCCGAGCAGCGTGATCTCCGAGACGCCCTCGGCGACCAGCGCCTCGACCTCGGCGAGGATGTCGCCCGGCCGGCGGTCCTTCTCCTTGCCGCGCAGCGCCGGGACGATGCAGAAGGTGCAGGTGTTGTTGCAGCCGACGGAGATCGACACCCAGGCGGCGTACGCGCTCTCGCGCCGGGTCGGCAGCGTGGAGGGGAACGCCTCCAGCGACTCGGCGATCTCGACCTGCGCCTCCTCCTGGACGCGGGCGCGCTCCAGCAGCACCGGCAGCTTGCCGATGTTGTGCGTGCCGAAGACGACGTCCACCCAGGGCGCCTTCTTGACGATGGTGTCGCGGTCCTTCTGCGCCAGGCAGCCGCCGACCGCGATCTGCATGCCGGGCCGGGACGCCTTCCTCGGCGCGAGCCGGCCGAGGTTGCCGTACAGCCGGTTGTCGGCGTTCTCCCGCACCGCGCACGTGTTGAAGACGACGACGTCCGCGTCGCCGTCGGCGTCCTCCGGCGCCCGCACGTACCCGGCCTCTTCCAGCAGCCCGGCCAATCGCTCGGAATCGTGGACGTTCATCTGGCACCCATAGGTGCGGATCTCGTAGCTCTTGGGTGCGGGCACGTCCACTGCGGGGCTCCGGTCGCTGCTGCTGGTCATGGCTCAAGGGTAGGCGGTCCCGGGAAGGGGTTCGCCGCGCCGACCGAGAAGGTCGTCTTCCGGCCGACGGGCGGGCGAGGAGCACCCCGGTCCGCGAAAAGCCGGTGGAGAACCGCGCCCCGGCACGCCTATGGTCGCGGGATGAGTACCCGAACCTTCCGCATCACCGTGCGCGGTGTCTTCGACGGCCTCACCGACGACCAGCGGGCCGCGCTGCTGGCCGACGCGGCCGCCCATGACGTGCTGCGCGCCGCCTTCACCCCCGAGGGCAGCCTGACCTACGACATCGCCGCCCGGCCGGCCTTCGTCTTCCGCTTCTCCGACACCGGGGAGGAAGAGGAGGACATCCTGGAGGCGACCGAGCGGGCCGAGGCCGCGGCGGAGGCCTGGCTGACCGGGCGCGGCTACGGCTTCAAGAACCTCCGTTCCTCCGCCGAGGACCTCTCCCAGGCCCCCCTGAGCAAGCGCCAGCGGCGTGCGGCACGGGCCGGCGACGCGTAACGCCTTCGCGTTCACGCGGCCCATAAACTTGACTACTCAAGGAACCCGCAAGGAGTTGGCTCGATATGGACGTGACCCATGAGTGACGCCCTGGACGCGGTCCTGCGCCTGGTACGGGCCCAGGCGGCACTCGTACGACGCTTCGACGCGCGGCTCGGCGGGCTGCACGGGGTGAGCCTCGCCGACTTCACCCTGCTGCTGCGGCTGGGGCAGGCGCCCGGCGGCCGGATGCGCCGGGTCGACCTCGCCGAGGCCCTGGGGCTGACGGCGTCCGGGGTCACCCGCGCGCTGGCTCCCCTGGAGCGGATCGGCCTGGTGACCCGGGAACCGGACGCCCGGGACGCGCGCGTGGCCTACGCGTCGCTGACCGGGACGGGCCGCGCCCGTCTGAAGGAGATGCTGGCCACGGCCGAGGAGACCGCCGGCGACCTCTTCGCCACCCCGGCCTGGGCCGAGGAGGAGGTCCCCCTCCTCGCGGGCCTGCTGACCCGCCTGGGCGGCACCGGCTCGCGGCCCTGACCCGCGCTACGGCGCCCGCGCCCCTACGAGGCGCCCGCCTCCGCGGCGTCGGTCCGCGCCGCCGGGGTCCAGCCCTGGCGGCGCAGGACCGACGACACGTCCGGGGCCCGGTAGTGCTCGCCCTTGAGGACCTTGCCGTCGGCGCGGCGGCTGACCTGGCCGTCGGGGCCGAGCTTGCTCATGTTGGCGCGGTGGATCTCCGCGATCACCTCGTCCAGGTCGATGCCGTGGACCAGGGCGGTGCCGTACGCCACGTACACCACGTCTGCCAGTTCGTGCGCCAGCTTGTCCAGCGGGCCCTCCACCGCGACCTCGCCGACCTCCGCGGCCTCCTCGGCGAGCATGTCCCAGCGGTGGGCGGCCAGTTCGCGGGGGATTTCGGTGGGCGTGCCGCGGTCGTCGAGGCCGAAGGCGCGGTGGAACTCACGGACGAGATCGACGGGCGAAGTGCTCATGGAACGACTGTAGCCGCCGCCACCGACAGCGCCCGCGGCCCAGCTCACAGCCCCGGCCCTGGTCAGGGTCGTACGTCGCCTGGCAGGATCGCCGCATGTCCAAGCTTCTCCCCCGCACCGGCGGACGCCGGGCGCTGCCGGCCGCGGCCGCCGGCGTCGTCGCCCTCGGTCTGCTGCTGTGGTGGCTGCTGCCGCTGGGCGAGAAGCCGCCGAGCGGGACGATCGTCTTCAGCACCGGCACCTCCAGGGGCGTCTACCAGGAGTACGGCGAGCGGCTGCGCACCGAGCTGGCCAAGGACATGCCCGGTCTGAAGGTGAAGCTCCTGACCAGCGCGGGCTCGCAGGAGAACGTGCAGCGGGTGGCGACCGGAAAGGCCGACTTCACCATCGCGGCGGCCGACGCGGTGCAGGCGTACCAACTGGACCACGGCAGCGGCGCCGGGAAGCTGCGCGGGGTGGCCCGGCTCTACGACGACTACGTGCACCTCGTCGTGCGCAGCGACTCGGGCATCCACAGCGTCAGGGACCTGCGGCACAAGCGGGTCGCGATCGGGCTGCCGGACTCCGGGGTGCGGCTGATCGCCGACCGGGTGCTGCGGGCCGCAGGCATCGATCCGTACCGGGACATCACCGCCGCCGCCGACGGCATAGACATCGGGCCCGGCCGACTGGAGCGGGGCGGCATCGACGCGTTCTTCTGGTCGGGCGGTCTGCCCACGAAGGGCCTGGTCGCGCTGGCCGACAAGGGCGCCTTCCGGTTCATCCCGATCGACGCGGACCTCGTCGGCAAGCTGCACGCGCAGGGCGAGGAGACGCGCTACTACCGGGCCACCAACCTGCCCGAGTCGGCGTACCCGGCCGTCCAGCAGGGCGCGGAGGTGCCGACGATCGCGGTGTCCAACCTGCTGGTGACCCGCGCGGACGTGGAACCCCGGCTCACCGAGTGGGTGACCCGCACCGTGATCAAGAGCCGCGACGGCATCGGCGCCCATGTCCACTCGGCCCAGCTCGTGGACCTGCGCACCGCCATCTACACCGACCCCGTCCCCCTCCAGGAGGGGGCGCGCCGCTACTACCGCTCGGTCAAGCCCTGAACCTCGGCACCGACACGGTCACCCGCAGCCCCTGCGGCTCGTGGCGGCCGTAGGCGATCGAGCCGCCGCCCGCCTCCAGGAGGGCGCGGGTGATGGACAGGCCGAGTCCGGAACCCTTGACGTTCTGGTGGCGGCCGCTGCGCCAGAAACGGTCGCCCACGCGCGCGAGCTCCTCGTCGTTGAGTCCGGGCCCGGTGTCGGTGACGACGACCCTGGAGGTGTCGCCCTCGCAGGAGACGGCGACCTCGACGGTGCCTCCCTCGGGGGTGAACTTCACCGCGTTGTCGATCACCGCGTCCAGCGCGCTGGACAGCGTGATCGGGTCGGCCCAGCCGGTGGTGGCCGGGCAGTCGCCGCCGAGCCGGACCCCCTTCGCCTCGGCGGCCGGGGTCCAGGCGGCCAGCCGCTCCTCGGCCAGCGCGCCGATGTCGGTCAGGCTCAGGTCGGCCTCGGCGTGCTCGGCGAGCGCCAGGTCGAGCAGGTCGTCCAGGACCTGCGCGAGACGCTTGCCCTCGGTGCGCACCGAGGCGATCTCCTCGTTGCCCTCCGGGAGTTCGAGCGCGAGCAGTTCGATGCGCAGCAGCAGCGCCGAGAGCGGGTTGCGCAGCTGGTGCGAGGCGTCCGCGACGAAGGCGCGCTGCTGTTCCAGCACGTCCTCGACGTGGTCCGCCATCTCGTTGAACGACCGGGCGAGCCGTCTGAGTTCCGGCGGCCCGCCGGCGGCCGCCACCCGGGACTTCAGGCGCCCGGTGGCGATGTCGTGGGTGGTGGCGTCGAGCACCCGCACCGGCCGGAGCACCCAGCCGGTCAGCCGCAGCGCCGCGCCGACGGCGAGCAGCATGGCGGCGATCTCGCCGGCCCAGATGAGCAGCCAGGCGTGCAGGATCCGGCCGCGCAACGGCCCGGTGGGCGAGTCGGTGACGACGACCGCGACGACGTCCCCGTCCCGGATCACCGGTGAGGCGACCACCAGCCGGCTGTGCTGCCAGGGCCAGGCCTGCCGGGGGTCGTGGCTGCGCCGGCTGAGCAGCGCCTCGTCGAACGCCTCCCGCACCTCACCCGTCGGCGGTACGGACCAGTCGGCGGGCGCGTTGGCCATGGCGGAGCCGTTGCGGTAGAAGACGCCCGCGCGGATGCCGTAGACGTCGTGGTAGCTGTCGAGTTCGCTGCGCAGGGTCTCCCAGCGCTCGTCGGTGCTGGTGCGGCGGGAGCCGACGGGGCCCTCGGTGACGAACTGGGCGAGCGCGGCGAAGCGCGCGGTGTCGTCGATCCGGTCGACCACGACCCGCTGTTGCTCGGCGGCGGCCATGCTGACGGCGAGCGGCACGCCGAGGGCGAGGAGTACGGCCGCCATCAGGACGATGAGCAGCGGCAGCAGCCGTGTGCGCACCCGGCCCCGCTAGGCGGCCGGGGCGACGAGCCGGTAGCCGACGCCGCGGACGGTCTCGATGAGCGCGGGCAGGCGCAGCTTGGCGCGCAGCGAGGCGACATGCACCTCCAGGGTGCGCCCGGTGCCCGCCCAGCTGGTCTGCCACACCTCGCTGATGATCTGCTCCCGCCGGAAGACCACACCGGGGCGCTGGGCGAGCAGCGCCAGCAGGTCGAACTCCTTGCGGGTGAGCTGCACGAGGGAGCCGTCCACGCTGACCTGCCGGGTGGGCAGTTCGATGCGCACCGGGCCGAGGAGCAGCGGGCCCTCGCCGCCCGTGGCGGAGTCCTCGTGGGCGGTGCGCCGGCTGACGGCGTGGATCCGGGCGAGCAGTTCCCCGGTGTCGTACGGCTTCACCACGTAGTCGTCGGCGCCCAGGTTGAGCCCGTGGATGCGGGAGCGTACGTCGGAGCGGGCGGTGACCATGATCACGGGGGTGCTGGTGCGCTTGCGGATCTTGCCGCAGACCTCGTAGCCGTCCTGGTCGGGCAGACCCAGGTCGAGCAGGACGACGCCGAAGCAGTCGCTCTCGGGGACGAGCGCCCGCAGGGCCTCCTCGCCGCTGCGCGCGTGGGTGACGTCGAATCCGTGCCGGGCGAGCACGGCGGACAGGGCCGCGGCGACGTGGTTGTCGTCCTCGACGAGCAGCAGTCTCATTCCAGCCCCCTCCGGTTCAGCGGTCGTACGGACGTCGTTTGTCCGCCTTGCGGATCATCTGCCCGCGCGTGTGCACCATGGCAGTGACGCTGATGGAGCAGGACGCCGTCAAGAGGGTTCCGGTTGCCCGTCACTTCCGTTATGCGGCCGATACGCATCCTGGCGGGTACCGCTACTACAGGTGTGCGATGGCTACCGGATCGTGATGCTCAGATCTCGCTCAGATGTGATGACGCAGGTCATAGGCGCTCATTAGTGTCCCTCCGAAACCGAGGAGGACGGAGCCGTGAAGCGATGACCGAAGTATCGGTGGCCAAGGAGGACAGGGCCGCGTCCGACGAACTGGTCGTCCTGAAGAGCGTCAACAAGCACTTCGGCGCGTTGCACGTGCTCCAGGACATCGACCTGACGATCGACCGCGGCGAGGTCGTGGTCGTCATCGGGCCCTCCGGGTCCGGAAAGTCGACCCTGTGCCGCACCATCAACCGCCTGGAGTCGATCGACTCGGGCACGATCACGATCGACGGCAAGCCCCTGCCGCACGAGGGCCGGGAGCTGGCGCGGCTGCGCGCCGACGTCGGCATGGTCTTCCAGTCCTTCAACCTGTTCGCGCACAAGACCGTGCTCGAGAACGTGATGCTGGGCCAGATCAAGGTCCGCAAGGCGGACAAGAAGCAGGCCGAGGAGAAGGCGCGGGCCCTGCTCGACCGGGTCGGCGTGGGCACCCAGGCCGACAAGTACCCCGCCCAGTTGTCCGGCGGCCAGCAGCAGCGTGTCGCGATCGCGCGGGCGCTGGCGATGAACCCGAAGGTCATGCTCTTCGACGAGCCGACCTCGGCCCTCGACCCCGAGATGATCAACGAGGTCCTGGACGTCATGCGGCAGCTCGCCCGCGAGGGCATGACGATGATCGTCGTCACCCATGAGATGGGCTTCGCCCGGTCGGCCGCCAACCGGGTGGTCTTCATGGCGGACGGCCGGATCGTCGAGCAGGCCGCGCCCGAGCAGTTCTTCAGCAACCCGCGCAGCGACCGGGCCAAGGACTTCCTGTCCAAGATCCTGCACCACTGAGGCTGCGGGCGGCCGTCCCGGGCGCCCTGGATCGACTTTCCCCACGGGCCTCGTCCCTCACCACTTCGAAGGATGTTCAGCATGCAGCTCCGCAAGGTCACCGCCGCCTCGGCCGCCGTCATCGCCCTCAGCCTCGCCGCCACCGCGTGCGGCGGCGGCGACAAGAAGGACGACAACGGTTCCTCCGGTGGCAAGAAGATCACCATCGGCATCAAGTTCGACCAGCCCGGTCTCGGCCAGAAGACGCCCCAGGGCTACTCGGGTTTCGATGTCGACGTGGCCACCTATGTCGCCAAGAAGCTCGGCTACGGCCCCGACCAGATCGAGTGGAAGGAGTCGAAGAGCGCCGACCGCGAGACCATGCTGCAGCGCGGTGACGTCGACTTCATCGCCGCCACCTACTCGATCACCCCGGAGCGCGAGCAGAAGGTCGACTTCGCCGGCCCGTACCTGCTGGCCCACCAGGACGTGCTGCTGCGCGCGGGCGAGACCGCCATCAAGGCGCCGGCGGACCTGAACAACAAGAAGCTGTGTTCCGTGGCCGGTTCGACCTCGGCGCAGAACGTCAAGGCCAAGCTGGCCCCGAAGGCCGACCTCCAGACGTACCCGACGTACTCGGCCTGCCTGTCGGGCCTGCAGAGCGGCGCCATCGACGCCCTCACCACGGACGACGACATCCTCGCCGGTTACGCCGCCCAGGCCCAGTTCAAGGGCAAGTTCAAGCTCGGCGGCTTCAAGATGACCAACGAGAACTACGGGATCGGCGTCAAGAAGGGCAGCGGCCTCAAGGCGAAGATCAACACCGCGATCGAGTCCATGGTGTCCGACGGCTCCTGGGCGGCGGCCGTGAAGAAGAACTTCGGCCCGGCCGGCTACAAGAACGAGCCCGCGCCGAAGATCGGCGACATCAAGAGCTGAGGCAACGCCCTGCCGGTGCGCCGCCGCCCAGGCGGCGCACCGCGGCATCCCTACACGCGGAAGCGCGGGAGATCGTGTTCGACTTTCTTGGACGTTACGACGTACTGGGCGCCTTCTGGACGACGGTGCAGCTCACCCTGCTGTCGGCCGTGGGCTCCCTGGTCTGGGGCACCCTGCTGGCCGCCATGCGGGTGGGCCCGGTACCGCTGATGCGCGGTTTCGGCACCGCCTACGTGAACATCGTGCGGAACATCCCGCTCACGGTGATCATCCTGTTCTCCTCGCTCGGTCTGAACCAGACGCTGGGCGTCAGCCTGGGCGCCAAGGGCTTCGACGCGATCAACTTCCGGCTGGCCGTGCTCGGTCTGATCGTCTACACCTCGGCCTTCGTGTGCGAGGCGATCCGGGCCGGTATCAACACGGTGCCGGTCGGCCAGGCGGAGGCGGCACGGGCCATCGGCCTCGGCTTCTCCCAGGTGCTGGGACTGGTCGTGCTCCCGCAGGCCTTCCGCGCGGCCGTCGGGCCGCTGACCAACGTGCTGATCGCGTTGACGAAGAACACGACGGTGGCCGCCGCGATCGGCGTGGCGGAGGCAGCCCTGCTGATGAAGAAGATGATCGAGAACGAGGCGCAGCTGATGGCGATCTCGGCGGTCATCGCCTTCGGCTTCGTCTGCCTGACCCTGCCGACCGGCCTGATCCTCGGCTGGGTGGGCAAGAAGGTGGCGGTGAAGCGATGAGTTCGGTCCTGTACGACACTCCGGGGCCCCGCGCCAAGCGGCGCAACGTCCTGTACACGGTGGTCTGCCTGGTCGCCCTCGTGGCCCTCGCCTGGTGGGTTTACACCTCCCTGAACGACAAAGGCCAGCTGAACTGGGCCCTGTGGAAGCCCTTCTTCACCGGCTCCGAGGCGTACACGACGTACCTCTGGCCCGGCCTGCGGAAGACCCTGGAGGCTGCGGCGCTGGCGATGGTCATCGCGCTTCCGCTGGGTGCCGCCCTCGGCATCGCCCGGCTCTCGGACCACGCCTGGGTGCGTGTGATCGCCTCCGTGGTGGTCGAGTTCTTCCGCGCGATCCCGGTGCTGGTCCTGATGATCTTCGGGCTGGCGCTCTTCGCCCAGTACACCAACGTCAGTTCGGACGACCGGCCGTTCTACGCGGTCGTCACCGGCCTGGTGCTGTACAACGCGTCGGTGCTTGCGGAGATCGTCCGCGCCGGCATCCTCTCCCTGCCGAAGGGCCAGTCCGAGGCGGCCCTGGCGATCGGCCTGCGCAAGGGCCAGCTGATGCGGCTCGTGCTGCTGCCGCAGTCGGTCACCGTGATGCTCCCGGCCATCGTCAGCCAGTTGGTGGTCATCGTGAAGGACACCGCCCTCGGCGGCGCGGTCCTCACCTTCCCCGAGCTGCTGGCCTCGGCCAACCCGATGAGCGGCTACTACGGCAACAACATCGCCTCGCTCACCGTCGTGGCCGTGATCTATGTGCTCCTCAACTTCTCGCTGACCTCCTTCGCGCACTGGCTGGAGGGCCGGCTGCGGCGGGGCAAGAAGTCGACCGGGGCGGTGCTGGGCGCACAGGACGTGACGGACGTCGCGGGTGCGGCGGCGAGCGGCGCGGATCCGGCCGGCGCACTCTCCGGTACCGGTGACACCACCGACACCAGGAAGTGACGATCGTTCAAGTCGCATGATTGGGCCGGGGGCAGTGGCATGATCGCCACTGCCCCCGAGGGTCACTTGACGCATACTCTGCCAATGGGTTGCATACGTTCTGTGATCGTGCACCCGGCCTCACCCCGCTGTTCACCCACCGCCGTCGAGGCATCGCCGCGGACGGGGGGCGCCGCGCCGTGGACCCGGTGATCATCGTCGGAGCGGGGCCCGTCGGGCTCACGCTCGCCCTGGCGCTGGCCCGCCAGGAAGTGCCGACCGTCGTCCTGGACGAGGGCCCCGGCAAGGAGGAACCCCGCCCGGCGCGCACCGCCGTACTGCGCGAGGACACGGCCGCGCTGCTGGAACGGCTGACCGGGGTGGCACTCGACGAGCACGGCGTGCGCCTGACCGGGTGGCGCTCGCTGCGGCGCCGGCAGGTGGTGAGCGAGATCGCCTTCGCCCCGGACGAGCCCGCCCCGCTGCACATCGCCCAGCACGTGATCACCGGCCTGCTGCGGGCGGCCGTCGCCGAGCAGCCGCTGGTGGAGATCGCCGCGGACAGCCGCCTGGACTCGATCGAGCAGGAGCCCACCGGCGTGACCGCGCACACCCGGGGCCCCAAGGGCACCTGGTGGCGCGGCGGTTATCTGGTGGGCTGCGACGGCACCCGCTCGACCGTGCGCAAACTCCAGGACATCCGCTTCCCCGGCCGTACCGCGGTCGAGCGGCACGCGGTCGCCGCCTTGCGCACGGAACTCCCCTGGGAGGGCCGGGTGTTGCTTCACCGGTCGCCACCGTGGCGGTCGTCCGGACCCTTCGCCGGGGAGGTGACCGCCCGCCCCCTCCCGGACGGCGCCTGGCGCCTCGACTGGCTGCTGCCGCCGGGCAAGGACCTGGTCACGCCCGAACTCCTGGTGACCCGGATCCGCGAGACCCTCGCGGGCTGGACCGACGGCTCGACACCGGCGTACGACCTGCTCGACACCGGCGTGCACACGGTGCACCACCGGCTCGCCCGGCGGTGGCGCGACGGCCGCGTCTTCCTCGCCGGCGACTCCGCGCACCTGCTCGGCGCGCTCGGCACGCAGGGGCTGGACGAGGGGCTGCGGGACGCCGACAACCTCGCCTGGAAACTGGCCTCCGTCTGGCACCACGGGCCGCACGAGGCCCTGCTGGACAGCTATCAGGCCGAGCGGCGCGCGGTGGTCTCCGCCCGGCTGCGCGCCACCGACCAGGCGCTGCCGGGGCTGCGGGGCGGGGGCGGACTGCGGCACCTCGTCCCCGGCACGGCCCGCGGCCACGACGCCCTCCTCACCGACGGCCACCTGGGCCGCGGGACACTCGGCGCGCCGGGCGCGTACACCGCCTCCCCGCTCGCCCCCCGCCACGTGCAGGGCGAGATCCCCGTCGACACCCCGCCCGGCGCCCCGGTGGCCGACGTCCGCGTCACGGCGGAGGACGGCTCCTCGGTCCGCCTCCGCGACCGCCTCGGCCGCGGCGCCCTGCTGGTCGTCCTGATCGCCCCCGGCACGGGCGTGTGGGACCGCAAGCACTGGGTCTCCGCGGGCGTGATGCCCCGCCTGGCCGCCGCGGTGACGGCCCTGCCGCACCCGGCCGAACTGCTGGTCGCCGAGAGCTACCCGGGCGCCCCGGCACACAGCGTCCTCCTCGTCCGCCCCGACGGCCACCTGGTCACCGCGCTGAACGGCGTCCGGCCCGCCGACCTGTACGCGGCGGCGGAGGCGACGCTGGGCGGAGCGGTGACGGAGGGCATGAAGGAAGGGGCGGGGTCGGGGGTGGGGTGACGGGGGCGGGGTGAGGGGAGGCGGGGGTGCCGTACCACCCCGTGCGCCGTCACCCTGCGTCCACATGGTGACCCTCTGTTGACCGGACTTCGGCGGCGTGCTGTACTCCGGTCGTGACCGACACCTGTGTGCGCCTGTGGCGGAGGGTCCATATGGACCTCGTCCGCTATGCGGGCTGCGTGTGTCGGCCGTCCTGCTGAATTCGCATCCCCTTTTTCTTCCGGGCGCCGTCGCGCGCCCGTTCCGCGAACCCTCATCAGGACGGTGCACGTGTCTGTCCCCTCCCTCTCCACCCTCTCGTCTCCTTCGACGGCGTCCACGCCTCGGCGCACCGGCTCGGCCCCGGCCCAGGCGGACCTCCTCGAATTCGCACGGCGCACGGCGGCCGACGCCGGGCTGCTCGCCTCTCTCCCGCTGGATCCGGAGGGCCGTACCTGGGTGCGGCTGGAAGGTCCCGGCGGCAGTGAGGCCTGGCTGATCGGCTGGCCGCCCGGCACCGGTACCGGGTGGCACGACCACGCCGAGTCCGTCGGCGCCTTCGTCACCGCCTCGGGCGAACTCAAGGAGAACTCGCTCGCCGCCCGGCTGCCCACCGACGGCTGGAAGACCCTCGAACTCACAGACGGCGTGGACCGCGAACGCCGGCTGCCCGCCGGACAAGGCCGCGCCTTCGGCCGCCACCATGTGCACGAGGTCCTCAACGAGTCCCCCGACCGACACGCCATCTCCGTCCACGCCTACTACCCGCCGCTCCCCCGCATCCGACACTACAGTCGCTCGGGCCAGGTGCTGCGCCTGGAACAGATCGAACGCCCGGAGGACTGGCAGTGAGCGGCGCCCCACACCGACACCCGGTCGGCATCGACGAGTTGCTGGAGCGCGTACGCACCGGCTACCGGCGCGTCGAGGCGCAGGAGGCGTACGACACGGCGCGGACCGGTGAGGCCCTGCTGGTCGACATCCGGTACGCGGCCCTGCGCGAGCGGGACGGGCTGATCCCCGGCGCCGTCGTCATCGAGCGCAACGAACTGGAGTGGCGCCTCGACCCCCAGGGCAGCCACCGCCTCCCCGAGGCCACCGGCCACGACCTGCGCATCGTGCTGATCTGCAACGAGGGCTACGCCTCCACCCTCGCCGCCGCCTCCCTCCACCAACTCGGCCTCAACCGGGCCACCGACCTGGTGGGCGGCTTCCAGTCCTGGCGCTCGGCCGGCCTGCCGGTGGCGCCGACGGCGGCCTGACCACCGCCCCTCGGCCGCGGCCTGCTTTCCTGGCCGCGGCCTGCTCCCTCCTTCGTCTCGGTCTGCTCCCTCCCCGTGACCTACTCCTTCGCCGTGGCCGCCGTCACCGCCGGTACCCGCAGCGCCGCACGTCCCGGCAGGGCGCCGGCCACCAGGGCGAGCAACCCGGCGGTCGCGACGACGGCGACGTAGAGCAGCGGAGTGACGGCGGGTGCCGCCCGGCCGGTCATCCCGACGCTGAACGCGGTGAGCACGGCGAGCGCGATACCACTGCCGAGCGCGGTGGCCAGGAGCAGCAGGGACAGCGACTCGGTGCGCAGCATGCGCAGCACCTGGCGCCGGGTCGCGCCCGCGAGACGCAGCAGGGCGAACTCCCGTACCCGGTCCGCCACCGACATCGCCAGCGTGTTGACCACCGCGATGGCGGTGAAGGCGAGCACAAGGCCCATGGCGAGGTAGTTGACCTCGGCGTTCGTCCGCTGCTGCCCGGCCTCCAGCGACCGGGCACCGGCCGGCGAGGACACCCTCACCCCGGGGAACCCGCGCAGGTCGGCGGCTATCCGGCTCCGTGTCCGGGAGGTGCTGACAAGAAGGGAGGAGGCGAGCGGGTCGTCGACGTGCCGGGCGACGAGGTCGTGGGCGAAGGTGAGGTCCCCGAAGCCGAGCCCCCGGGCATAGACGGCGGCGACGGTGAGCGTGACGGGCGTGCCGTCGCCGAGCGTGAGTCTCAGGGTGCTTCCGGGCTTCACCTTCTGTTGTGCGGCGGCCAGTTGGCTGACGGCGACGGTGCCGGGGCCGAGCGCGCCCAGGGAACCGGCGGTGACCTCCGGGTCCCAGGTGCGGGTGAGGCCCGCGGGGGTGACGCCCTGCGCGGAGTACTTGTCGAGGCCCACCCGGACGGTCGTGCGCACGACCTCGGTGACCGTGTCCTGCCGCGCCCGCAGCCGCTGCGCGGCCTGACCGGGGACACCGGGCCCCTGTGCGGACACGACCCAGTCGGCCCTGACGCCCTCACGGACCTGGGCACGGGCCGCGTCGCCGAGCGTGGTCTGGACGAACAGCACCGTGCAGGTCATGCCGACGAGCAGGGTGAGCGGAGTGACCACGGACGCCATGCGGGCCGCGTTGCCCCGCAGGTTGGCGGTGGCGAGGCGCCCGCCGGGACCGGTGAGCCGCAGCGGCCCGGCGAGCAGCAGCGCGGCCCACCTGACCAGGAACGGCCCGAGCAGGGCGACGGCGATGGACAGCACCACGACGGCCAGCAGGGTCACGGGAGTCGAGGCCGCCTCGGTGCGCAGGGCGGTGAGGAGCACGACGAGGACGACTCCGCCGGCGAGACTCAGCAGCCCGGCGATGACCCGGCCCCAGGCGGGACGGGTGCGCTCGGTCCTGGCCTCCGCAAGAGCCTCGGCCGGTCGTATCCGGGCGATCCTGCGGGAGGCGATCCGGGCCGCCGCCCAGGCGCCGAGCAGGGTGGCGGCGAACGCGGCGAGCGGCGGGAAGACGCCGACGGTCCGCTCCAGCGTGGCGGGTACGGCTCCCAGGGCGATGAACCTGGAGTAGAGCCACCCGCCCAGCGGAAGCCCGAGCAACGCGCCTGCCGTGCCCGCGACCGCACCCACCATCAGTGCTTCCCGGCCCAGCAGCCTGCGGATCTGTCCGGGCGTGGCGGCGACGGCGCGGAGCAGGGCGAGTTCGCGGTGGCGCTGCTGAACGGTGAGCGCGAAGGTGCCGACGACCACGAGCACCGCCACCAGCAACGAGGTGCCGCCCATGGCCGCGCCCATGCTGACCAGCCGGATGCGGGCGGCGGCCGCGTCCAGGAATTCGACGGGACCGCGGGCGTCGCCGGAGCTGACCTGGGCGGTGGTGCCGTGCAGTGCCTGTGCCACGGCTTGCCGCACGCGCTCCGGGTCCGCGCCCGCGGCCGGCAGCACACCGAAGGCGGTGACCTGTCCGGGGTGCGCGGCCAGCCGACGGGCCTCGGCGGAGGAGAAGAACAGGGACGTCTGGTGGCGTACGGCGGTGGCCGGGGCGGCGATGCCCGTGATCCGGTAGCTCCGCGGGGCGAGCGTGGACTGCACGGTGAGCCGGTCGCCGGGCCGCAGCCGGGCGCGTGCGGCGAGGTCGCCGTCCACGACCAGTTCGTCGGCGGAGCGGGGCGCGCGGCCCGCGCTGAGCCGGTACGGCGTCAGCGCCGCGGAGTCCCAGGCGTGCCCATAGGCGGTACGGCCACCCGCGCCCGCACGGGTCAACGGCTGGGCGGGAAAGGTGAGTTCGGGTACGACCCGGGCCACCCCCGGGACCCGGGCGATCCGGTCCCGCAGCCGCTCGGACAGCCAGGCCCGCTCGGCGAGGGGCTTCGCCTTGTCCTTGACCTTGGTCTTGCCGTGCTTGTGTTTGACGATGGTCTGATGGACATTCTGGTCCGCGGAGACCAGGAGGGGCGTGGCCGCATAGCGCTCGGTGCGAATGGTGCCGCGCAGACCGGTGTCGAGGAGGCTCCCGCAAGCACTGATCAGGGCGGCCGCGCACATCAGGGCGACGAAGGCGCCGAGAAATCCCGCCTTGCGGGCGCGGACTGTCCGGAGGGCATAACGCAGCATCATCGAGGCGGGCTCTTTCCCGGTGGACGGTCGGCAGGACCGTGCTGACCGCCCCGATCAGTCTGTGCGGTGTTCCAGGGGCGTGCCTCCAGCGTCGCCGGTCCGGGGGTGCCGGCACATTGCGGTGACCCGGTGTCCCGAACCGGGGGTAATCCCCCCTCGCCGCGCCGCCCCGCCCCGTCGTCAGAATTCGGGCTCGCCGAGGAAGTCCGTGTCCTCGCCCTCTTCCTCCAGGGCCCGGCGGACGATGCGCAGGGACATCCCCTCGGGGTAACCCTTGCGGGCGAGCATGCCGGCGAGGCGACGGATGCGCTTGTCGCGGTCGAGGCCCCGGGTGGCGCGCAGCTTGCGGGCGACGAGTTCCCGGGCGGTCTCCTCCTCCTGGTCGGAGTCGAGCTGGGCGACGGCCTCCTCGATCAGCGTCGAGTCGACCCCCTTGGTGCGCAGCTCCCGGGCGAGGGCCCGCCGGGCCAGCCCCCGGCCGTGGTGCCGGGACTCCACCCAGGCGTCCGCGAACGCGCCGTCGTCGATCAGCCCGACCTCCTCGAACCGCGACAGCACCTCCTCGGCCACCTCCTCGGGGATCTCCCGCTTGCGCAGGGCGTCCGCGAGCTGCTTCCGGGTGCGCGGGGTCCCGGTGAGCAGACGCAGGCAGATCGCCCGTGCCCGCTCAGCCGGGTCTCCCGAAGACTCCCCCCGCTCGGCCCTCGACGAGGAGAGGGCGTCTTCGTCCCCACCGGGCGGCTCCCCGAAGCTGCGGCGCCGACGGCCCCCTCGCCGCCCGCCCCGGGGGCCGTCCGCGCCCCGGGGGCCGTCCGCGCCCCGGGAGCCGTCCGCGCCCCGGGAGCCGTCCGCGCCCCGGGAGCCGTCCGCGCCCCGGGAGCCGTCCGCGCCCCGGGAGCCGGGATCGGTCAAGCCGCCCCCGTGCGGCTCACCGCTCCCGCCACCCGGCCGGGCGCCGTCCCCGTATGCGTCGTCTCCGCCGGCCGCGTACGCGTCGTCACCGCCCGGGGCATGGGCCGGGTGGCCCCCGGTGCCCCTCCCCCGAGAGGCACCGGGGGTGGCGTACTCGTACTCGGACCAGTCGGTTCGTCGTGTCACGGTCAGCTCTTGGCAGCGGCGGCCTTGGGCTTGGTGGCCTTGGCGGCCGGGGCGGCCGTCTTGGCGGTGTCCTCGGCCGGGGTGGCGCTCGCCGCGTCCGCGCCGGGCTCGGCCGACGGCTCCTCCGGCCGGACACCCACGCCCAGCTTCTCCTTGATCTTCTTCTCGATCTCGTTGGCCAGGTCGGGGTTGTCCTTGAGGAAGTTGCGCGCGTTCTCCTTGCCCTGGCCGAGCTGGTCGCCCTCGTACGTGTACCAGGCGCCGGCCTTGCGGACGAAGCCGTGCTCCACGCCCATGTCGATCAGTCCGCCCTCGCGGCTGATGCCCTGGCCGTAGAGGATGTCGAACTCGGCCTGCTTGAAGGGGGGCGCGACCTTGTTCTTGACGACCTTGCAGCGGGTGCGGTTGCCGACCGCCTCGGTGCCGTCCTTCAGGGTCTCGATACGGCGGATGTCGATGCGCACCGAGGCGTAGAACTTCAGCGCCCGGCCACCGGTCGTGGTCTCCGGGGAGCCGAACATGACGCCGATCTTCTCGCGGAGCTGGTTGATGAAGATGGCGGTGGTCTTGGACTGGTTGAGCGCGCTGGTGATCTTCCGCAGGGCCTGGCTCATCAGACGGGCCTGCAGACCCACGTGGCTGTCGCCCATCTCGCCCTCGATCTCCGCGCGCGGGACGAGCGCGGCGACGGAGTCGATGACGATCAGGTCGAGCGCGCCGGAGCGGACGAGCATGTCCACGATCTCCAGCGCCTGCTCGCCGTTGTCCGGCTGGGACAGGATCAGGTTGTCGATGTCGACGCCCAGCTTGCGCGCGTACTCGGGGTCGAGGGCGTGCTCGGCGTCCACGAACGCGACCTGGCCGCCCGCCTTCTGCGCGTTCGCCACGGCGTGCAGCGTCAGGGTCGTCTTACCGGAGGACTCCGGTCCGTAGATCTCCACGACACGGCCGCGCGGCAGGCCGCCGACGCCGAGAGCCACGTCGAGCGCGGTCGAGCCGGTCGAGATGACCTCGATGGGCTCCTTCGACCGCTCGCCCATGCGCATGACCGCGCCCTTGCCGAATTGCCGTTCAATCTGTGCGAGCGCGGCGTCGAGCGCCTTCTCGCGGTCGGTTCCTGCCATGGGTTCCACCCGGTTTGCTTGAGTCGATCGCTTCACGTCAAAGACGCTAACGCCTGCCACTGACAATGCGCCCCGACGTCGGCCCGGCCTGTGGATAACCAGGGTGCATATCCGCCCAAATCATGACGGGGCACCCGGTCCACAGCCTCGCCGGAGCCTTCATAAGAATGGATGTTCGATTTTCGTGTCAAGCGACACCCCGTCGCGTGAGAGGTGTCCTTCGCGGCGCCGGGGCGTGGCCGCGCCGCTACCGCCCGGGGCGCCCGGCCCTGATGCGCGCGAGCACTCCGGGGCCGCCCGGCACCCGCGCGCGATGCCCGTTCACCCGGGGGTCGTCGGTGACGGCGTACCGCTTCACGTAGGCGCCCAGGAAGGCCTGGAGGGTGGCCACCGCGGGGATGGCGATCAGGGCGCCGACGGCGCCGAGCAGCGCCGTGCCCACGATGACCGAGCCGAAGGCGACGGCGGGGTGGATGTCGACACTCCTGGCGGTCAGCTTGGGCTGGAGCATGTAGTTCTCGAACTGCTGGTAGATCACGACGAAGACCAGCACCCACACCGCGTACCAGGGGGCGACGGTGAACGCGATCAGCATCGGCAGCGCGCCCGCGAGATAGGTGCCGATGGTGGGGATGAACTGCGAGACCAGCCCCACCCAGACGCCGAGCACGGGCGCATACGGCACCCCCAGGGCCTGGAGCAGGACATAGTGCGCGACCCCGGAGACGAGCGCCATGAGGCCGCGCGAGTAGAGGTAGCCGCCCGTCTTGTCGACGGCTATCTCCCAGGCGCGCAGCACCTCGGCCTGGCGCGCGGGCGGCAGCACGGAGCACAGGGCACGGCGCAGCCGGGGGCCGTCGGCGGCGAAGTAGAACGAGAACAGCGCGACGGTCAGCAGCTGGAAGAGACCGCCGAGCACCTGCTGGGACACGTCGAGGACACCGGCCGCGCTGTTCTGCGCGTACTTGCGCAGCCAGTCGGAGTGGAGCAGTCCCTCCTGGACGTCGACGCGCCTGAGGTTGGTGTGGAAGGTCTGGTTGGTCCAGTGGATGAGGGAGTCCAGGTAGTCCGGGAAGCCCTCGATCATCTTGATGATCTGGCCGGCCAGCATCGACCCGAGCAGGGTGACGAACCCCGCGACGGCGATGGTCAGGATGAAGAAGACCAGGAAGGTGGCGAGCCCCCTGCGCATGCCGCGGTCGGCCATCCGGCTCACCGCGGGCTCGACCGCGAGGGCCAGGAAGAACGCGATCAGGATGTTGATCAGCAGCCCGGTGAGCTGGTGGAAGGCCCAGCTGCCCAGCTGGAAGGTGGCGATCAGCGCGAGCGCGAGCACCATGGCGCGCGGCAGCCAGCGCGGCATGCGGCCGTCCGGCGTGACGGCGCCGGAGACCGGTGGCCGGTCGGTCGTCGCCGTCGTACCGGCCGGTGCGGTGGGGTGGGTCGGCTGCTCGGTGCCCTCGTCAGTGCGTGCCACGCGCCAAGTCTCGCCCACGTCACCGACAAACGGCGTCCACCTGCGGCTTTCGTGACCGATCGGTGCCGTAGCGTCGACTTCACATCGGACTTACAGGGCATTTCACCCAAGATGGCCGGAAGAGCCGGGCACTCTCAGCGCCGCTCTCCCGGCACGTTCATGACCGTGCACACCACGCGCCACACGTCCTTGGCCGCCCAGCCGGCGTCCAGCGCCTCGTTCACCGTGCGTCCGCCCAGCTCCGACATCACGTGATCGCGCGCGAAGGTGTCGGCGTACCCCGGACCGAAGTGTTCCGCCATCCGCTGCCAGAAGACCGTCAACCGCATGAATCCAGTATCCCGCCCCTGGGAGTGGGGCCCGCCCGGGACCGCTTGCCAGGGCCGCTCTGCGCCCTACGGTCTGACGCATGGCCGAAACCGGAGCATCCCCACTCCCCTGCACGCCCCCGGCGCGCTCCCCGCTCTTCAGCGCCGAGCAGTTCGTGTGGCTCACCGCGCGCGTGCTGGAGCAGCGCCTCTTCGCGTACCACTTCCTGCGCGGCGACCCGGACGCGGTGGAGACGGCACTGGACGCCTACCGCAACGAGGACGGCGGTTACGGGCACGCCCTGGAGCCCGACCTGCGCGGACCCGTGAGCCAGCCCCCGCACACCGCGCACGCGCTGCGCGTCCTGGACGCCGTCGGGCGCTGCGGCGGACAGCGCGTGGAGCGGGTGTGCCGCTATCTGACCTCCGTCTCCACGCCGGACGGCGCGCTGCCGGCGGTCCACCCGAGCGGGCACGGATATCCGGCGGCGTCGGCCGCCGGCGGCTTTCCCACGGCCACGGCCACAGCCACGGACCCGCCCGCTCAGGGGGACTCCCGGGGCTCGCTGCCGACCACCGGCCCCGTGGTGGGGCTGCTGCACCGCAACGAGGTGTGGCACGCCTGGCTGTTCCGGGCCACCGACTTCTGCTGGCAGGCCGTGGAGACCCTGGAGGAGGCGCATCCCGGCGAGGTGCGGGCCGCCGTGGCCTTCCTGGACTCGGTTCCGGACCGCCCGCGCGCGGAGGCCGCCGCGGACCGGCTCGGCCGCCTGGTGCGCGCGCGGCGGCTCGCGGCGCTGGACCCGGACCGGGCCGACGCCCGTCCGGTGGCACCCGGCCACGCGCCGGGCACGCGCCACTTCCCGCATGATTTCGCCCGCAGCCCCGCGTCGCTCGCGCGCGCCTGGTTCACCGACGCCGAGATGGCGCGCTCCCTGGACCACCTGGCCGCCGAACAGCAGGAGGACGGCGGCTGGCCGATCCGCCGGCGTCCGTGGGCGCCGGTCCCCGCGCTCGAAGCGCGCTCCCTGGCGACGATCGAGGCGCTGTGCACCCTGCGGGCCTATGGCCGCTTCGTGGGCTGACCCGGCTCAAACCCGATGCGTGACGGCTCAGCCGGCGAGGACTCGTACGCCCGCCGTCACCACCACGGCCGCCGCGACGACCACCAGGAACGGCGCGCGCAGCACCAGGGCCAGGGCGGCCGCCCCGAGCCCCGCCGCCCTGGCGTCCAGCACCAGCGCGTGCCCCTGGGCGAACGTCTGCTGCGCGGTGAGCGCGGCGAGGAGGGCGACGGGCAGGAGGGCGGCGAGCCGCCGTACGACGGGCCGCTCGATGACGTGGGCCGGTACCAGCAGGCCCGCGAGCTTGACGGCGTAACAGCCGAGCACGGTCAGACCGATCGCGATCCAGGTGTTCACCGGCCCTCCTCCGTGACCTTCTCCGCGGTCTTCTCCCTGATCTTCTCTGTGGCCTTCGCGCGTCGCCCCGACGCGAACAGGGCGGCCGGCGCGGCCAGCGCCGCCACCAGGACCGGCACACCGGCCGGCAGCACGGGCAGCAGACCGAGCCCCAGCAGCACCGCGAGGCCCGCGACCGCACGCTCGGTGGCCGTCTTCAGCATCGGCGCGAGCAGGGCCAGGAACACCGCGGGCCCGGCCGCGTCGAGTCCCCACGCGCGGGTGTCGCCGATGGCCTTGGCGCCCAGGGCGCCGAGCAGGGTGGTGAGGTTCCACAGCACGTAGAGGGTGAGTCCGGTGACCGTGAAGCCGATCCGCGCGGCGCGCCGGGTGGGCTGCGCCAGGGTGACCGCCGTGGTCTCGTCGATCACCCACTGGGCGGCGAGGGGCCGCACCGCGCGCGGCAGCGCGAGCAGTTGCGAAAGACGCAGCCCGTAGAAGGCGTTGCGTACGCCCAGGAAGAAGGCCCCGGCCGCGGCGGTGTACGGGTTGCCCCCGGCGGCCAGCGCTCCGACCAGGGCGAACTGGGAGGCGCCGGTGAACACCAGAAGGCTGAGAGCGCAGGTCTGGAGGAGTCCCAGTCCGCTGCCGGCCGAGGTCACCCCGAAGGCGAACCCGGACAGGCCCACGGCGACGCCGACCCCGAGGGCGTCCCGTACGACCGCCGCGTCGGGCTTGGCCGCGCCGTCCGCTATGTCCGCTATATCCGCTGATGCTGTCTGCTGTGCCACACCCGGGACCGTACGGGCGAACATCAGCGCGAGTCTTGTACGTTCTTGCGCTCGCGCTGATAGGCACCCGGAGGCACGCCGACGATCCGGGCGAAGTGCCGGTTGAGGTGGGGCTGGTCGGTGAAGCCGACGGCGACGGCCGCCTCGGCCGGCCGGGTACCGGCGTCCAGGAGGAGCCGCGCGCGCCGCACCCGGGCGTCGGTCAGCCAGGCGTGCGGCGGCATGCCGTAGCTGTCTCGGAAGGCCCGCAGCAGCGCGAACGGGCTGGTCCCGAGGTCGGTGGCGAGCCGTTCCAGGGTCGGCGGCTCGGCCATGCGCTCCTCGAGTACGGCACGCGCGCGTGCCGCGGTCCGGGCCCCGGCCGTACGCGGCCGCCGTTCGGGCAGCGTGCCGCCGTTGAGCCGGAGCAGCCGCGTCACGGCGACCCGGAGCAGCGTGTCGGCGGCCAGCGCGTTGCCCTCCTCGGCGGCGCGGAGCACCTCGTGGACGAGGCGGACGGTGGCGGGGTCGTCGAGGACGGGGCTGACGAAGCCGGGGGCGCCGCGCAGGGTGCTGGTCTCCGCCGCGATCGCCGCCACCACCTCGGGCGAGGGGTAGACCGCGCCGTACCGCCAGCCCTCCGGGACCCCGGCCCGGCCGGTGTGCGGAGTGTCCGGGTTGACCAGCGCGAGGGCTCCCGCGCCCGCGGACACGTCGGAACCGCCGTGGTGGAACACCTCGACACCGTCGGCGATGGCGGCGATCACGAAGTTCTCGTGGGTGTGCCGGACGAAGGTCTTGTGGACGTACCGGGCGCGGAGCAGATCGACGCCGGGCAGTTCCTCGTAACGCCAGTGCCGCGCCCGCTCCACCGGCCGCCGTGCCCGCTCCACCGACCGCCGCTCGCGCTCCACCGGCCGCCGCTCCCGCTCCACCGGCCGCGCCCGGTCGCCGGGCGGGCGGTCGTCGTCCTGCCGTCCAGCCGTGCCTGCCATGGGACCATTGTCCGCCGCGGCGGCCGTGTCCCGCCCCCGGCCCACCCCCCTCCGCGGGGCATTTGCCCAGGTCAGCTCGATTGTCAGTGGTCGGGTGCAGGATGGACGCATGGTCAGCTCCGCACACCGGGCCCTCGACGGCTTCTCCCCCGCGACCCGCGGCTGGTTCACGGGGGCGTTCTCCGCGCCCACCGCGGCCCAGGCGGGCGCGTGGCAGGCCATCCAGGCGGGTTCGGACGTGCTGGTGGTCGCGCCGACCGGCTCCGGCAAGACGCTGGCCGCGTTCCTCGCCGCGCTGGACCAGCTCGCCTCGGCCCCGCCCCCGGCCGACCCGAAGAAGCGCTGCCGGGTGCTGTACGTCTCGCCGCTGAAGGCCCTCGCGGTCGACGTCGAGCGCAATCTGCGCAGCCCGCTGACCGGTATCCGCCAGGAGTCCGTCCGCCTCGGCCTGCCGGAGCCCGAGGTCAAGGTCGGCATCCGCTCCGGCGACACCCCGGCCGCCGAGCGCCGCGCCCTGTCCACGCGCCCGCCGGACATCCTGATCACCACCCCCGAGTCGCTCTTCCTGATGCTGACCTCGGCCACCCGCGACGCGCTCACCGGCGTGGAGACGGTGATCCTGGACGAGGTGCACGCGGTCGCGGGCACCAAGCGCGGCGCGCATCTCGCGCTCTCCCTGGAGCGCCTCGACGAACTGCTCCCGAAGCCGGCCCGGCGGATCGGCCTGTCGGCGACGGTGCGCCCGGTGGACGAGATCGCCCGCTATCTCTCGCCGCGCCGCAAGGTGGAGATCGTCCAGCCGGCGTCCGGCAAGGAGTTCGACCTCTCGGTGGTGGTGCCGATCGAGGACATGGGCGAGCTGGGGGGCTCGCCCGCCACCGACGCGGCCGACGGCGGGGAGCGGCCGTCGATCTGGCCGCATGTGGAGGAGCGGATCGCCGACCTGGTCCAGTCGCACCGCTCCACCATCGTCTTCGCCAACTCCCGCCGCCTGGCCGAGCGGCTGTGCAACCGGCTCAACGAGATCGCGTACGAGCGCGCCACGGGCGAGCCGCTGGCGGAGCACCACTCCCCCGCCCAGCTGATGGGCGGCTCGGGCGCGGCCCAGGGCGCACCCGCGGTGATCGCCCGTGCCCACCACGGCTCGGTGTCCAAGGAACAGCGCGCGCTGGTCGAGGAGGACCTCAAGGCGGGCCGGCTGCCCGCCGTGGTCGCCACCTCCAGCCTGGAGCTGGGCATCGACATGGGCGCCGTCGATCTCGTCGTCCAGGTGGAGTCCCCGCCCTCGGTGGCCTCCGGGCTGCAGCGCGTCGGCCGCGCCGGGCACCAGGTGGGCGCCGTGTCCACCGGTGTGGTCTTCCCCAAGTACCGGGGCGACCTGGTGCAGGCGGCCGTGGTGACCGAGCGGATGCGCTCGGGCGCCATCGAGTCCCTGAAGGTGCCCGCGAATCCCCTGGACGTGCTCGCCCAGCAACTCGTCGCCATGACGGCGCTGGACACCTGGCAGTTCGACGACCTGCTCGCGGTGGTCCGCCGCGCGGCGCCCTTCGCCTCGCTCCCGGAATCCGCGTTCACCGCGGTCCTCGACATGCTCGCGGGCCGCTACCCGTCGGACGCGTTCGCGGAACTGCGCCCCCGCGTGGTGTGGGACCGCGTGGCCGGCACCGTCACCGGCCGGCCGGGTGCCCAGCGGCTGGCCGTCACCTCCGGCGGCACCATCCCGGACCGGGGCCTGTTCGGGGTCTTCCTCGCCGGCAGCGACCCCAAGAAGGGCGGCGGCCGGGTCGGCGAGCTGGACGAGGAGATGGTCTACGAGTCCCGCGTCGGCGACGTCTTCACACTGGGCACGAGTTCCTGGCGCATCGAGGACATCACCCGCGACCGGGTCCTGGTCTCCCCCGCGCCGGGCGTGCCGGGCCGGCTGCCCTTCTGGAAGGGCGACCAGCTGGGCCGACCGCTCGAACTGGGCCGCGCGGTGGGCGCGTTCCTGCGCGAGGTCGGCTCACTGCCCCAGGACGACGCCCGGCTGCGGCTGCTCACCGCGGGCCTGGACGCATGGGCGGCGGACAACGTGCTGGCGTATCTGCGGGAGCAGCGCGAGGCCTGCGGCCATGTCCCGGACGACCGCACGATCGTCGTGGAGCGCTTCCGTGACGAGCTGGGCGACTGGCGGGTCGTCGTCCACTCCCCCTTCGGCGCCCAGGTGCACGCCCCCTGGGCCCTCGCGCTCGGCGCCCGGCTGTCCGAGCGCTACGGCATGGACGCCCAGGTGATGCACGCCGACGACGGCATCGTGCTGCGCCTGCCCGACGCCGATCTGATGAGCCTGGACCTGCTCGACCAGGAGCCCATGAAGGCCGGCGCCCCCTTCCACTCAGGGGTCGACAGCGAGCAGGCGCCCGTGGGCGCGGCGGACGTCGCCTTCGACAAGGGCGAGGTCGACCAGGTGGTCACCGACCAGGTGGGCGGCTCGGCCCTGTTCGCCTCCCGGTTCCGCGAGTGCGCCGCGCGCGCCCTGCTGCTGCCGCGCCGCAGCCCTGGCAAGCGCACCCCGCTGTGGCAGCAGCGCCAGCGCGCGGCCCAACTGCTCCAGGTGGCGAGCGAGTTCGGCTCGTTCCCGATCGTCCTGGAGGCCGTCCGCGAATGCCTCCAGGACGTCTTCGACGTGCCGGGCCTGGCCGAGCTGATGGGCGACATCGAGTCCCGCAAGGTGCGCCTGGTCGAGGTCACCACCCCGGAGCCGTCCCCCTTCGCCCACTCCCTCCTGTTCGGGTATGTCGCCCAGTTCCTGTACGAGGGCGATTCCCCGCTGGCCGAGCGCCGCGCCGCCGCGCTCTCCCTGGACTCCCGGCTGCTGGCCGAGCTGCTCGGCCAGGCGGAGCTGCGCGAACTGCTCGACGCCGACGTGCTGACCGAGCTGGAGCGCGAACTCCAGTGGCTCACCGAGGACCGCCGGATCAAGGACGTGGAGGGCGTCGCCGACGTGCTGCGGCTGCTCGGCCCGCTCACCGAGGCCGAGTTGGTCGCCCGGGGCGCGGATCCGCACTGGGTGCGGGAGCTGGCCGGGGCCCGCCGGGCGATCAAGGTCCGGATCTCCGGCGCCGACCACTGGGCCGCGGTCGAGGACGCGGGCCGGCTGCGCGACGCGCTCGGCACCGCGCTGCCCGTCGGCGTCCCCGAGGCCTTCACCGAACCGGTCAAGGACCCCCTGGGCGATCTCCTCGCCCGCTATGCCCGTACGCACGGCCCGTTCACCTCGGCCACCGCGGCCGACCGCTTCGGTCTGGGCGTGGCGGTCACCGAGGGCGCCCTCCAGCGGCTCGCGGCGAGCGGCCGGGTGGTGCAGGGCGAGTTCCATCCCGCGGGCATCGGCCAGGAATGGTGCGACGCCACGGTGCTACGGCGGCTGCGCCGCCGCTCCCTGGCGGCTCTGCGGCACGAGGTGGAGCCCGTACCGCCCGCCGCGCTCGCGCAGTTCCTGCCGCAGTGGCAGCACATCGGCAAGGGGCACGGGCTGCGCGGCGCCGACGGACTGGTGCGCGCCGTCGAGCAGTTGCAGGGTGCCTCCGTGCCCGCGTCCGCACTGGAGAAGCTGGTCCTGCCGTCGCGGGTGGCGAACTACACGCCGTCGATGCTGGACGAGCTGACCGCGGCCGGCGAGGTGGTGTGGGCCGGCGCGGGCGCCCTGCCCGGCAAGGACGGCTGGGTCTCCCTCTATCTGGCGGACGCGGCACCGCTGTTGCTCCCGCCGCCGCACCCGCTGGAGCTGACCGCGCTGCACCAGTCCGTCCTGGAGGCGCTGTCCGGTGGCTACGGCCTGTTCTTCCGGCAGATCGCCGACCAGGTCCGCGCCACCACGCATCCCGAGGCCACCGATCCCCAACTGGCCGAGGTCCTCTGGGACCTGGCCTGGTCGGGCCGGCTCACCAACGACACACTGGCGCCGATGCGCTCCCTGCTGGGCTCGGGCCGTACCGCGGGCTCGACCGCCCACCGCGCCAAGCGCGCCGTGCCGCGCGGGCGCTACGGCTCCCTGACGGCCGCGGCGCGTACGGCCTCCCGTACCGGCCCGCCGACCGTCGCGGGGCGCTGGTCCCTGCTGCCCGCAGCCGAGCCGGACCCCACCGTGCGCGCGCACGCGCTGGCCCGCACCCTGCTGGACCGGCACGGCGTGGTGACGCGGGGGGCGGTCGCCGCGGAGGGCATCGAGGGCGGCTTCTCGGCGGTGTACCGGGTGCTGTCCGTCTTCGAGGAGAGCGGGCAGGCCAGACGCGGTTACGTCGTCGAGGGCCTCGGCGCGGCCCAGTTCGCCATGGACGGCGCGGTGGACCGGCTGCGGGCGGTGTCCAACGCGCGTGAACGGGGGGAGTCCCTCTCCGCCCCGACGAACGGCTTCACCGCCCCCGGATTCACCGATCCGAACGGCTTCCCGGGCATGGGCGGCGGCCCGCACGGCCCCACCTCTTCCGGCGCCGACGCGGGTTTCGCCCACCCCGGTCTCGACGGTGACTTCAGCCGGCCGCCGGCCGATCCGCCCGGCGCCCTCGCCGACCCCTTCTCCGCCCCCGGCTACGGCGGCCCGCGGGGCGGCGGATCCACCGGCTACGGCTCGGGCTTCCGGGGGGACCGGGGGCCGTACGGGGGACACGGCCGGGACCGCTCGCCCGATCCCCGTGCCGTCGTCCTCGCCGCGGCCGACCCGGCGAACGCCTACGGCGCGGCCCTGTCCTGGCCCGAGCCACCGACCGGCGCCGGACACAAACCGGGGCGGAAGGCGGGGTCCCTGATCGTCCTGGTGGAGGGCGAGCTGACCCTGTACATGGAGCGCGGCGGCAAGACGCTCCTGGCCTGGCCCGTCGCCCCCGACACCGGGGCCACGGAGGACTCCCGGCTACGGACGGCCGCCGAGGCCCTGGCCGCGGCCGCCCGCGCCGGCTCCCTCGGCACGGTCACCGTCGAGCGGATCAACGGCACCCCCGCCCTGACCTCCCCCACCGGCACCCTCCTGGAAGCGGCGGGCTTCGTGGCCACCCCGCGGGGGTTGCGCCTGAGAGCGTGAGACGGCCGGGTGAGGTGGTGGGCCTCGCCGCGGGGCCCCGAGCCTCGGGCCCCCGAGCCGCCAGGCCACCCTCGATCCACCGATCCGCCAACTCCTGCTCGCAACCGTCCCCTCGTCCTCACCCCCACCCCCTCACCCCCGCCGTGGCACCCTTGACCCATGCCCGAAGGTGACACGGTCTGGCAGGCCGCGCGGCGGTTGCACGAGGCCCTCGCGGGCAAGGCGCTGACCCGCAGCGACTTCCGGGTGCCGAAGTACGCCACCGTCGACCTCACCGGCCGCCGGGTGCTGAACACCGTCCCACGCGGCAAGCACCTGCTCACCCGGTTCGAGGGCGGCCTGACGCTGCACACCCATCTGCGCATGGAGGGCGCGTGGAAGGTGTACGGCGCGGGCGAGCGGTGGCGCGGCGGGCCGGGGCACCAGATCCGCGCGGTGCTCGGCACCGTCGACCGCACGGCCGTCGGCTACCGCCTCCAGGTGCTGGAGCTGCTGCCCACCACCGAGGAGGAGCGGGTGGTCGGCCACCTCGGACCCGATCTGCTCGGCCCGGACTGGGACCCGGAGCGCGCGCTGGCCAATCTGCGCACCGACCCTGCCCGGCCCCTCGGCGAGGCCCTGCTCGACCAGCGCAATCTGGCCGGAATCGGCAACATCTACAAGAGCGAGCTGTGCTTCCTGCTCGGCGTCACGCCCTGGCTGCCCGTCGGCGCGCTCCCCGCGGACCGTGCCGCCGCGCTGCCCGGCCTCGCGCAGCGGCTGCTCCAGTCCAACCGTGACCGCCCGGTCCGCCAGACCACGGGCCTGCACCGGCACGACCTCTTCGTGTACGGCCGCGCGCCCCGCCCCTGCCTGCGCTGCCACACCTCGATCCGCGTGGCCGACCAGGGCGACGGCTCCCAGGACCGCCCCACCTACTGGTGCCCCGCCTGCCAGGCCGGCCCGGCCCCGGCGCCGGACGCGCCCCAGCGTTGGCGCGAGCGCCACCGTCGTACTCTGCCCTGACGGCACGCCAACGGGCCGCCGGTGTTCACGACGGATCGGACACGCCGCTCGAACGCGGGCCCGGCGACGGGCCGTTGCCGCTCCGGACCCGCCAAGCGGCCGCCCAGCGCCCAGGAACCAGCGCCCCCGCCGCCTTCCCCTTGGGCGCGCAGTGCACCGGCAGCACGCTGAGCCCCCACCCGCCGGCCGCGACGGCGCCTTCCAGCGCGCCCTCACCCTGCCCCAGGGCGAGCCGCAGCACGGCCCACCACCACACCGCGCCGCCCGCCAGCGCCACCGCCCAGCGCACCGCACGCCCCGTCATGCCCACCACCTCCCGACGTGACGCCGGCCCGCGGCCGCTCCCCCTCGGCACCGGCGGCCGCTACGCGTTCTCCGCCTGGAACATCCAGTGATGCTTCTCCAGGTCGGCGGTGATCTGGATGAAGATGTCCTGGGACACCGGGTCCGGTTCCCCCGTCGCGAGCACACGCTCCCGCATCCGGGTGATGACGGAGCCGAGGGCGTCCACCATCGCCCCGACCCCGTCCCCGTCCTTGATCCAGCCCGCCGGTGCGGTCGTGATGCCACTGCCCGAGGAGACCGTGGCGGCGCGGCCGTCGGGCGGGACGCCCAGCGCCGAGGCGCGCTCGGCCACCGTGTCCGAGTGGGTGCGGGCGGAGGCGACGACCTCGTCCAACTGGAGGTGGACGGAGCGGAAGCGGGGTCCGACGACGTTCCAGTGGATCTGCTTGGCGACCAGGGACAGATCCACCAGGTCGACCAGGGCGCCCTGCAGCGCCTCGGCCACGGTCTTCAGGTCCGCGTCGACCAACGGGCTCTTCACGACGTACATCCGCTTCCTCCGGCGGTCCGGCGGCCCTCGCGGCCGTCACGTCCCTCCACCATGACCGCCCCACCGGGACCCGGCAAACGGACGCATACAGACACAAAGGGTGTATACGCGAGCGCAGCACGAAGCCCCGGCCACGCTCCCCGGGTTCGTCCCGAGAAGCCCGGCCGGGGCCTCGTACATGTCTGGCTGTGTCTGTCGGTGCCTGCCGGCGCCCGTCGCTCGTGCCGCCGCGTATCTCAGGCGGCGACCACGTCCACCGCCTTCGCGGGCGCCTTGATGGTCACCCGTTCCGGTGGCACACCGCTCACCGAGACGGAACCCAGCATCGGACGGACCGGCGTGGGCACGGCCTCGGTGGCCGCGGCGGACTGGGCCAGCTCGGCGAGCGCCAGTTCATCGCTCACTTCACGCATGAGTTCCGACATCCGTACGTCCAGCGCGTCGCAGATGGCGGAGAGCAGCTCGGAGGAAGCCTCCTTCTGCCCCCGCTCCACCTCGGAGAGATAGCCGAGTGAGACTCGGGCGGACGAGGAGACTTCGCGCAGAGTACGGCCCTGGCGTTGGCGCTGCCGACGCAGCACGTCACCCAGCAGGCGACGGAGCAGAATCATCGGTGGCTCCCTCCTCGGACCGCGTAGCCGCATCCTTCACGCCCCACCGTACCGCCTCGCGCTGCGGCCGTGCGGGGAGCGATGTCGTGTTCACTCAGGGCTGCAAACATCAAAACCCCCCGTTCCGTTCCGTATCCTGTGCCCGCTCATTCCCAGACTGTTCGCCCGCGATCTGCTCCAGAAGCAGTGCGAGTACGCTCCGTACACTCTCCCTACGGATTTCCGTACGGCTGCCGTTCAACCGCAGGGCCTCCACTTTTCCGCCACCGGCGGAAGGCGCGGAAGCCGTCAGCGGCCCGTCAGCGGCCACGAATACCGTGCCGACAGGCCGGCCGTCCTGCGGGTCGGGGCCGGCGACCCCTGTGGTCGCGATGCCCCAGTCGGCGCCCAGAGCCTTGCGCACCCCGGCCGCCATCTCCGCCGCGACCTGCGGATCCACCGCTCCGCGCCGCTCCAGCAGAGCCGCGTCGACGCCCAGCAACCGGTGCTTCAGTTCGGTGGCGTAGGCGGTGACCGACCCTCGGAACACCTTCGACGCCCCCGGCACCGCGGTGATCTCCGCCGCGACCAGACCACCCGTGAGCGACTCGGCGACCGCGAGGGTCTCGCCCCTCACTGTCAGTAGTCGCACCAGTTCGGTGGCCGGAGAACTCACGCTTCCGTCTCCTCCAACGCCGCCGCGCGCTCGGCGATTCCCTGCCTGCGCAGCACAATGGCTTGTCTTACATAGTCAAGTCCGGTGACGACGGTCAGGACGACCGCCGCGGCCATCACCCAGAAGCGCAGCGTGGCGAGCCATCCGGTCAGCGCCAGCACGTACATGCCGACGGCGACGCCCTGGGTCAGGGTCTTCAGCTTGCCGCCGCGGCTGGCCGGGATCACGCCGTAGCGAATGACCAGAAAACGCATCAGCGTGATGCCGAGTTCCCGGCCGAGGATCACCACCGTGACCCACCACGGCAGGTCGCCCAGGGAGGAGAGGCAGATCAGCGCCGCGCCCATGATCGCCTTGTCGGCGATGGGGTCGGCGATCTTGCCGAAGTCGGTGACCAGGTTGTAGGTGCGCGCCAGATGACCGTCGAACAGGTCGGTGATCATGGCGATGGCGAAGGACGCCCAGGCCAGCGAGCGCCAGGCCGGGTCGTAGCCGCCGTTCTCCAGCATCAGCGCCACGAAGGCGGGCACCAGGACCAGCCGGAACATCGTCAGCAGATTGGCGACATTCCATACGCTCGCCTGGTTGACCGCCGCGGCCGTGATCTTGCCGCCGCGCGCGGGCCTGCCCTCGTCCGCCGGGTCGGCGCCGGGCACGGCTTCACCGGGAGCGGACGCGGAACCGGAGACCTCGGACGCAACGCCGTCGGCAGCGGCGGCGGCGGTGCACCGCGCGCCCTGCGCGCCGGAGGAGCCGCCCGCGGCGGATGCCGGGACTCCGGTCATCTGCCCGCCTCCTCACTACACGCGCGCGAGCCGGCCAGCGGCTCGGCCACCAGGTCGACACCCTCGGTACCGACCACCTTCGCCTCGACCATACGTCCGACGACGAGACCCTCGCCGCTCGTGAGCAGCACCTGGCCGTCGGTCTCGGGCGCCTGGTGCGCGGCGCGGCCGTGGACGCCCTCCTCGTCGTCCACCGACTCCACCATGACGTGCACGCTCTCGCCGACGCGCTCCTCGGCGCGCTGCGAGACCAGTTCCTCCGCGAGCCGGGAGATGTGGGCCAGCCGCTCGGCCACGACGTCCTCGTCCAGCTTGTCGGCGTAGGTGGCCGCCTCGGTGCCCTCCTCGTCGGAGTAGCCGAAGACGCCGATGGCGTCCAGGCGGGCGCCGTTCAGGAACCGCTCCAGTTCGGCCAGGTCCGCCTCGCTCTCGCCGGGGAAGCCGACGATGAAGTTGGAGCGCACACCGGCCTCGGGGGCCTTGGAGCGGATGGTGTCGAGCAGCTCCAGGAAGCGGTCGGTGTCGCCGAAGCGGCGCATGGCGCGCAGCACACCGGGCGCCGAGTGCTGGAAGGACAGGTCGAAGTACGGCGCGATCTTGGGCGTCGAGGTCAGCACGTCGATCAGCCCGGGGCGCATCTCGGCCGGCTGGAGGTAGCTCACCCGGACCCGCTCGATGCCGTCGATCCCGGCCAGTTCGGGCAGCAGGGACTCCAGCAGACGGATGTCGCCGAGGTCCTTGCCGTACGACGTGTTGTTCTCGGAGACCAGCATGATCTCCTTCACGCCCTGCTCGGCCAGCCAGCGCGTCTCGTTGAGCACGTCGCTGGGGCGGCGGGAGATGAAGGAGCCGCGGAAGGACGGGATGGCGCAGAAGGAGCAGCGCCGGTCGCAGCCGGAGGCCAGCTTCACCGAGGCGACCGGGGCGCCGTCCAGCCGGCGGCGCAGCGGCGCGCGGGGTCCCGAGGCGGGCGCCAGGCCCTCCGGGAGGTCGGCCGGGGCGTGGCCGGGCAGCGCGACCGAGGCGGCCGAGTCCTGGCGCTGGGCCGGGCTGACCGGCAGCAGCTTGCGGCGGTCGCGCGGGGTGTGCGAGGCGTGGATGCCGCCGGACAGGATGGTCTGCAGGCGGTCGGAGATGTCCGTGTAGTCGTCGAAGCCGAGCACACCGTCGGCCTCGGGCAGGGCCTCGGCCAGTTCCTTGCCGTACCGCTCGGCCATGCAGCCCACCGCCACGACGGCCTGGGTTCTCCCATGGCCCTTGAGGTCGTTGGCCTCCAGGAGGGCGTCGACGGAGTCCTTCTTGGCGGCCTCGACAAAGCCACAGGTGTTGACGACGGCGACGTCTGCGTCCGCGGCGTCCTCGACGAGCTGCCAGCCGTCCGCCTCCAAACGACCTGCGAGCTCCTCGGAATCCACCTCGTTACGGGCGCAGCCGAGAGTGACGAGTGCGACGGTACGGCGTTCAGGCATGGGCTCAAGAGTACTTTGTCTCGCCGACAGCCCACGTCGACGGGGTTGGCCTACCCGGCCGACCCCGTCGCAGCGGTGCCGCGGCGGGCCGGATCAGCCCGCGACGGGGTCGCCCTTGGTGTACGTCAGGCGCTCCACGGCGCCGGGCCGGAAGTTGTCCTCGATCTTCTTGCCGTTGACGTACAGCTCGATCGCGCCGGCGTCACCGAGGATCAGGTTGATCTTGGCGTTGTCCTGGAAGGTCTTGGACTGGCCCTTGTCCAGCAGGCCGTCGAAGAGCATCCGCCCGTTGTGGTCCTTGGCCGAGATCCAGCTGCGTCCGTTGGGCGCGCTGATCTGGACGGTGACCTTGTCCTGCGGGGCGGCCGCGATGGCGCTGTCGGTGGGCTCGGGGGTCGGCTCGGCGGGCTTGTCCCTGGTCGGCGCGGGCGAGGCCGCCTCGCTGGTGCCGGGCGTGGAGCCCTCGGCGACCTGCGACTTGGAGTCGCTTCCGCCGGCGCCGCCCTTGACCGCGGTGAAGCCGACGAAACCGATCACGACGACGATCGCGGCGACCATCGCCGCGGTCCAGTTGGGGCCCCGGCGCTCGGGGCGGATCCGCTCGGCCTCGAACAGGGGCGCGGCCGGGGTGGGCGCGGGCCGGCCGCCGTGCTCGGCGTCGTACTGGGCGACGAGCGGCTCGGGGTCGAGGTGGACGGCCCTCGCCAGGTTTCGGATGTGGCCGCGCGCGTACACCGCGCCGCCGCAGGGACCGAAGTCGTCCGCCTCGATGGCGTGCACGATGGCGAGGCGGACCCGGGTGGCGCTGCTGACGTCGTCCACGGTGAGCCCGGCCGCGATCCGCGCCTGCTGGAGGGCACGGCCCACGGGGATTCGGGCCTCCTGGGACTCGTCTGGGAAGGGACGCTCGTCTTCAGGGGAGTTGCCGATGGACACGGGGGCGCCTTTCGAGCGTGTAGCCACCTGTGCTGGAAGCTCAGTCTAGGGGGGGTACGAAAGGGTGGGGCAACCGGGCGGTACGAACTTCTACGCCATCGGAATGGCCCGACATTCCGGTGGCTGGACAGGCGGATACCCCGGGACGGGACGCTTACCTGTCCTCTCGCTCAACTTGACGTGGGACAAAGGGAAACGGTTGCCCGCCACTCTCTAACGGGTGGATCACGGCGGGCACGAGCGGGTCACGACGGCACGGATCGGTCACGCCGGAACGGGCTGTTCACGGCGGATCGCCGCCCGGTGCACGTCGCGCGGAACCGGGCGGCTCTTCGTACTATCCCTCGGACTCGCCGCGAATCACGGCGAGCACGCCGTCCAGTTCGTCCGGTTTCACCAGAACGTCGCGCGCCTTGGAGCCCTCGCTGGGTCCCACGACGCCGCGCGACTCCATGAGGTCCATGAGCCGGCCGGCCTTGGCGAAGCCGACGCGCAGCTTGCGCTGGAGCATGGACGTGGAGCCGAACTGGGTGGACACGACGAGTTCGGCCGCCTGGCACAGCAGGTCGAGGTCGTCGCCGATGTCCTCGTCGATCTCCTTCTTCTGCTTGGTGCCGACCGTGACGTCCTCCCGGAAGACCGGCGTCATCTGCTCCTTGCAGTGCTGTACAACCGCCGCGACCTCCTCCTCGGTCACGAACGCGCCCTGCATACGAGTCGGCTTGTTGGCGCCCATCGGCAGGAAGAGGCCGTCGCCCTTGCCGATCAGCTTCTCGGCGCCGGGCTGGTCGAGGATGACGCGGGAGTCGGCCAGCGAGGAGGTGGCGAAGGCGAGACGGGAGGGCACGTTGGCCTTGATCAGACCGGTGACCACGTCGACGGAGGGGCGCTGGGTGGCGAGCACCAGGTGGATGCCGGCCGCGCGCGCGAGCTGGGTGATGCGCACGATCGCGTCCTCGACGTCGCGCGGGGCGACCATCATCAGGTCGGCCAGCTCGTCCACGATCACCAGCAGGTACGGGTACGGCTGCAGCTCGCGCTCACTGCCCTGCGGCGGCTTGGCCCTGCCCTCGCGCACGGCGCGGTTGAAGTCGTCGATGTGCCGGTAGCCGTAGGCCGCGAGGTCGTCGTAGCGCAGGTCCATCTCGCGCACCACCCACTGCAGCGCCTCGGCGGCCCGCTTGGGGTTGGTGATGATCGGCGTGATCAGGTGCGGGATGCCCTCGTAGGCGGTCAGTTCGACCCGCTTGGGGTCGACCAGGATCATCCGCACGTCCTCCGGGGTCGCCCGCATCATGATCGAGGTGATCAGGCAGTTGATGCAGGACGACTTGCCGGAACCGGTGGCGCCGGCGACCAGCATGTGCGGCATCTTCGCCAGCGAGTGCATGACGTAGCCGCCCTCGACGTCCTTGCCGAAGGCGACCAGCATCGGGTCGTCGTCCTCCGCGGACTCCGCGAGGCGCAGCACGTCGCCGAGGTTGACCATCTCCCGGTCGGTGTTGGGGATCTCGATGCCCACCGCGGACTTGCCGGGGATGGGGCTGATGATCCGCACGTCCGGGCTGGCCACCGCGTACGCGATGTTCTTGGTGAGCGCGGTGATCCGCTCCACCTTGACGGCCGGGCCCAGTTCGACCTCGTAGCGGGTGACCGTCGGGCCGCGGGTGAAGCCGGTGACGGCCGCGTCGACCTTGAACTCGGAGAAGACCTGGGTGAGCGAGGCGACCACTGCGTCGTTGGCGGCGCTGCGCGCCTTGCCGGGCCCGCCGCGCCGGAGCAGGTCCAGGGCGGGGAGCGCGTAGGTGATGTCACCGGACAACTGCAACTGCTCCGCGCGCGCGGGCAGGTCGCGGGGCGCGTCGGGCGCCTTCTTCGTGAGGTCGGGTACGACGGAGCCCTTGCCCTGCTCGGGGCGGGCGGCCGGGACCGGCTTGGCGGGCGGCTCGGGGGCCGGGACCTCGGCGGTCTCCTCCCGGTCGCCGACGCTGACGCCCTGGGTGAGATCGGCGACCAGCGGGGAGGGCGGCATGCCGTGCAGCACGGCGCCGTCCAGCGCCGCGGCGGCAGCGGCGGCCACGTCCACGGCGTCCATCTGCCGCTGCGGATCCGGCTGGGGCACCGCGGAGCGCCTGGGGCGGCCGCGGCGGCGCGAGAGGGCCTCTTCCTCGGCGCCGTCGGGGTCGTACGCCTGGGGGGTGCCCGGGCGCCTGCGGGAGCGCGCGGGCAGCGCCTCGCGCCACTGCTCCTCGTAGCGCTCGTCGTCCTCGGTGATCTCCTCCGGCTCGTGCTCGCGCAGCACGCCGAGACGCACCCCGAGGGCGCGCAGCCGCTGCGGGATGGCGTTGACGGGGGTGGCGGTCACCACGAGCAGCCCGAAGACGGTCAGCAGCACGAGCAGGGGCACGGCGAGCATCTCGGTCATGGCGTACGTGAGCGGGGTGGCGGCCGCCCAGCCGATGAGGCCGCCGGCGTCCCTTATGGCCTGCATGCCGTCGCTGCGGGCGGGCGAGCCGCACGCGATGTGGACCTGGCCGAGCACCCCGATGAGGAGCGCGGACAGACCGATCACGATCCGCCCGTTGGCCTCCGGCTTCTCCGGGTGCCGGATGAGCCGTACGGCGATCACCGCGAGCAGGATCGGCACCAGCAGGTCGAGCCGGCCGAAGGAGCCGGTGACCAGGACCTCCACCAGATCGCCGACGGGGCCCTTGAGGTCGGCCCAGGTGCCGGCGGCGACGATCAGCGCGATGCCGAACAGCAGCAGCGCGACGCCGTCCTTGCGGTGGGCCGGGTCGAGGTTCCTGGCGCCCTGTCCCACGCCGCGGAAGACGGCGCCGACGGCGTGCGCGAGGCCGAGCCAGAGGGCGCGCGCCACGCGGTACACGCCCCCGGTGGGGCTGGGCGCCGGCTTCGGCGGCGCCTTCTTGGCCGCGGTCTTCCTGGCCGGCGCCTTCTTGGCGGGCACCTTGCCGGCCGGGGCCTTCTTCGCGACGGCCTTCCTGGCCGGACCCTTCGCGGGAGCGGCCGCCTTCTTCGCGGGCTGCTTCTTGGCTGCGGAGGGACGTGAGGCCATGGAGATGAGGTTACCGGGGGAGACGACAGCGGACACGTGTGCCCACAGCTTCACCCGTTCGTGTCGCCCTTGCCGGGGCGCGGAACTGACGCGGACTCACGGGCAACTGGTGCCCCGGCATGGATCAGTTGGCCGACGGCACCGCGGGGCCGCCCGCGCCGGTGCCCGGCTCCAGGGCGTCGAGGGCACGGCGCAGCCCGGTGAGTTTGCGCTCCAGATGGGCCGCCGTGGCCACCGCGGCCGCGTCCGCGGAGTCGTCGTCCAACTGCTTGGACAGCGCCTCTGCCTGCTCCTCGACGGCCGCGAGCCGCGCGGACAGCTCGGCGAGCAGTCCGGCCGACTCCTTGCCGCCGACCGCGCCCTTGCCGCCGCCCTCCAACTGGAGCCGCAGCAGCGCCGCCTGCTCGCGCAGCTGACAGTTCTTCATGTACAGCTCGACGAACACCGAGACCTTGGCGCGCAGCACCCATGGGTCGAACGGCTTGGAGATGTAGTCCACCGCGCCGGCCGCGTAGCCCCGGAAGGTGTGGTGCGGGCCGTGGTTGATCGCCGTGAGGAAGATGATCGGGATGTCCCGGGTGCGCTCGCGCCGCTTGATGTGCGCCGCGGTCTCGAACCCGTCCATGCCCGGCATCTGGACGTCCAGCAGGATGACCGCGAAATCATCCGTGAGCAGCGCTTTGAGCGCTTCCTCCCCGCTCGATGCCCGCACCAGCGTCTGATCGAGCGCAGAGAGGATGGCCTCCAGCGCCAGCAGATTCTCCGGCCGGTCATCGACCAGGAGGATCTTGGCCTTCTGCACCATGGCCCGCCCTCCTCGCCCCGGCGGTACACCGGGCGCCGCCCCAGGGGACGACTCCCTTTCGCCGCCCTCCCTTGTGCCGGTCATCGTAGCCGCACCCCGCTTGTCGCCACACCCTGTCACCGCGATGTCACCGTGCACGTAGCGGAAACGCGGCGGGAACCCGGATGGTTCCCGGAACCCCACGTTCCCATACGTCCGCGGCCAGCCTAAGCACACAACTCCGCGCGCCCGCCGGGGGTTCCCCGGGTGTTCACACCATGGTCGGCCGATCCCGTCACTTCCCCCCCATCCACTGCTGCAGCACGCCCAGCAGATGGTCCGAGTCGACCGGCTTCGTCACGTAGTCGGACGCGCCCGCCTCCAGCGCCTTCTCCCGGTCGCCCTTCATCGCCTTCGCGGTCAGCGCGATGATCGGCAGCCCCGCGAACTGCGGCATCCTGCGGATCGCCGTGGTCGTCGCATAGCCGTCCATCTCGGGCATCATGATGTCCATCAGGACGACCGCCGCGTCGTCGTGCTGCTCCAGCACCTCGATGCCCTCCCGGCCGTTCTCGGCGTACAGCACCGAAAGCCCGTGCTGCTCCAGGACGCTGGTGAGCGCGAAGACGTTGCGGATGTCGTCGTCGACGATCAGCACCTTCTGGCCGCCGAAGCGCACCCCGCGCACGGCCTGCGGCGCGCTGTTCTGCTCGGGCACCGCCGTCCACTGCTCGGACAGCTGCCCGCCCTGCGGCAGGCTCCGCCGCCGGCGCCGGAAGAGCGCCGCGGGCCCGTTCTGCATGTCCAGGTACGACTTGACCTCGGCCGGCGTCTCGATCTCGGATGCCGAAAGCTGCGAGGACTGCTCCGCCTCGGAGGCGGCCAGGTCGCCGGCCTCCAGCGGGGCCACGGACTGCTGGTAGCCCTGCGGCGGCAGCTCGCTGGGGTACAGCGGCAGGTACAGCGTGAACGTGGAGCCGCGGCCCGGTTCGCTCTGCGCGTGGATCTCACCGCCGAGCAGCTGCGCGATCTCCCGCGAGATCGACAGGCCGAGGCCGGTGCCGCCGTACTTGCGGCTGGTGGTGCCGTCCGCCTGCTTGAACGCCTCGAAGATCACCCGCATCTTGCTGGCCGCGATGCCGATGCCGGTGTCCGTCACCGAGAACGCGATCAGCTCGCCGTCCGGGTCGGTGAGCGAACCGGCCTCCAGCAGCTGCTCCCGGATGTTGCGCGGCACGGCCGCGCCCGCGGGCCGGATGACCAGCTCCACCGACCCGGAGTCGGTGAACTTCACCGCGTTGGACAGCAGGTTGCGCAGCACCTGGAGCAGCCGCTGCTCGTCGGTGTGCAGGGTCGCGGGCAGCTCCGGCGAGACCCGCACCGACAGGTCCAGGCCCTTCTCCGCGGTCAGCGGCCGGAAGGTGGCCTCCACGTAGTCCACGAGCTGGACGAGCGCGATCCGGGTCGGCGAGACGTCCATCTTGCCCGCCTCGACCTTCGCGAGGTCCAGGATGTCGTTGATCAGCTGGAGCAGGTCGGACCCCGCGCCGTGGATGGTCTCGGCGAACTCGACCTGCTTGGGCGACAGATTGCCCTCGGCGTTGTCGGCGAGCAGCTTGGCCAGGATCAGCAGCGAGTTCAGGGGCGTGCGCAGCTCGTGCGACATGTTCGCCAGGAACTCGCTCTTGTAGCGCATGGACACCGCGAGCTGCTCGGCGCGCTCCTCCAGTACCTGCCGCGCCTCCTCGATCTCGGTGTTCTTCACCTCGATGTCCCGGTTCTGCCGGGCCAGCAGCTCGGCCTTCTCCTCCAGTTCGGCGTTGGAGTCCTGCAACGCCTTCTGCCGGCTCTCCAACTCCGCGGAACGCTCACGCAGTTGCTCGGTCAGCTCCTGCGACTGCTCCAGCAGCTGCTCGGTCTTGGTGTTGACCGAGATGGTGTTGACGCTGGTCGCGATCACCTCGGCGATCTGGTTGAGGAAGTCCTTCTGGATCTGCGTGAACGGCGTGAAGGAGGCCAGCTCGATCACGCCGAGCACGGTGTCCTCGAACAGCACCGGCAACACGATCACCTGGGCGGGCGGGGCCTCGCCGAGCCCGGAGGAGATCTTCAGATAGCCGCTCGGCGCGTCCGAGACCAGGATGGTGCGCTTCTCCTGGGCGGCCATGCCGACCAGCGCCTCACCCGGCCTGAACGACGTCGGCATGGAGCCCATCGAGTAGCCGTACGAGCCCAGCATCCGCAGCTCGTAGGCGTCCTTGCCCTCGCCGGCGTCCTTGCCCTCCATGCGCGGCATCGCGAGGAAGAACGCGCCGTGCTGCGCGGAGACCACCGGCGTCAGCTCGCTCATGATCAGCGAGGCCACGTCCTGGAGGTCGCGGCGGCCCTGCATCAGCGCGGAGATCCGGGCCAGGTTGCCCTTGAGCCAGTCCTGCTCCTTGTTGGCGATCGTGGTGTCCCGCAGGTTCGCGATCATCTTGTTGATGTAGTCCTGAAGTTCCTGGATCTCGCCGGACGCGTCGACGTCGATCTTCAGGTTCAGGTCGCCCCGGGTCACCGCGGTCGCCACCCGCGCGATGGCCCGCACCTGCCGGGTCAGGTTCCCGGCCATCTCGTTCACCGACTCCGTCAGGTCCCGCCAGGTGCCGTCCACGTCCCGCACCCGCGCCTGGCCGCCGAGCTGGCCCTCGGTGCCCACCTCGCGGGCCACACGCGTGACCTCCTCGGCGAAGCTGGACAACTGGTCGACCATCGTGTTGATCGTCGTCTTCAGTTCGAGGATCTCGCCGCGGGCGTCGATGTCGATCTTCTTGGTCAGGTCGCCCTTGGCGATCGCCGTGGTGACCATCGCGATGTTGCGCACCTGGCCGGTCAGGTTGGACGCCATCTGGTTCACCGACTCGGTGAGGTCCTTCCAGGTGCCCGCCACGCCCGGCACGTGCGCCTGGCCGCCCAGGATGCCGTCCGTACCCACCTCGCGGGCCACCTTGGTGACCTGGTCGGCGAACGAACTCAGCGTCTTGACCATCGTGTTGATGGTGTCCGCGAGCTGCGCGACCTCGCCGCGCGCCTCGATGGTCACCTGGCGCGTCAGGTCACCGTTGGCGACCGCCGCGGCCACCTGGGAGATGTTGCGCACCTGCATGGTGAGGTTGTTGGCCATCAGGTTGACGTTGTTGCTCAGGTCCTTCCAGATGCCCGTGACACCCGGAACGGTCGCCTGGCCGCCGAGAATGCCCTCGGTGCCCACCTCGCGGGCCACCCGGGTCACCTGCTCGGCGAAGCTGGACAGCTGGTCGACCATCGTGTTGACCGTCGTGACCAGCTCCAGGATCTCGCCCTTCGCGTCCACCGTGATCTTCTTCGACAGATCACCCTTGGCGACCGCGGTCGTGACCTCGGCGATGTTGCGCACCTGGATCGTCAGGTTGTTCGCCATGAAGTTCACCGACTGGGTGAGGTCCTTCCAGGTGCCGGAGACCCCCTGCACCTCGGCCTGACCGCCGAGGATGCCCTCCGTGCCCACCTCGCGGGCCACCCTGGTGACCTCCTGGGCGAACGACGACAGCTGGTCCACCATCGTGTTCAGCGTGTTCTTCAGCTCCAGGATCTCCCCGCGCGCGTCCACGGTGATCTTCTGGGAGAGGTCACCGCCCGCCACCGCGGTCGCGACCTGCGCGATGTTGCGCACCTGGGCCGTCAGGTTCCCGGCCATGCCGTTCACCGAGTCCGTCAGGTCCCGCCACACACCGGCGACCCCGGGCACCTGCGCCTGCCCGCCGAGCCGGCCCTCCGTACCCACGTCCCGGGCCACCCGGGTCACCTGGTCGGCGAAGGCGGACAGCTGGTCGACCATGGTGTTGATCGTGTTCTTCAGTTCGAGGATCTCGCCCCGCGCGTCCACGTCGATCTTCTGCGACAGGTCGCCGTTGGCCACCGCCGTCGTCACCTGGGCGATGTTGCGCACCTGGGACGTCAGGTTTCCGGCCATGAAGTTGACGGAGTCCGTCAGCTCCTTCCAGGTGCCCGAGACGCCGTCCACCCGGGCCTGACCGCCGAGGCGGCCCTCCGTACCCACGTCCCGCGCCATCCGCGTGACCTGGTCGGCGAAGCTCGACAGCTGGTCCACCATCGTGTTCACGGTGTTCTTCAGCTTGAGCATCTCGCCGGAGACATCCACCGTGACCTTCTGCGACAGGTCGCCGTTGGCCACCGCCGTCGTCACCTGGGCGATATTGCGCACCTGGCCGGTGAGGTTTCGGAACGCGGTGTTGACGGAGTCCGTCAGGTCCTTCCACGTCCCCGCGGCACCCGGCACCTGCGCCTGACCGCCCAGCTCGCCCTCGACCCCGATCTCCCGTGCGACCCTCGTCACCTCGGCGCCGAACGAGGAGAGCTGGTCCACCATCCCGTTGACGGTGTTCTTCAGCTCCAGCATCTCGCCGGCCACGTCCACCGTGACCTTCTGCGACAGGTCGCCGCTGGCCACCGCCGTCGTGACGGCGGCGATGTCCCGCACCTGCGTCGTCAGGTTCCGGAACACCGTGTTGACCGAATCCGTCAGGTCCTTCCAGGTCCCGGCCGCGCCCGGCACGTTCGCCTGCCCGCCGAGCCGGCCCTCCGCGCCGACCTCGTTGGCCACGCGGGTGACCTCGTCCGCGAAGATCCGCAGCGTCTCGGTCATCTGGTTGATCGTCTCGGCGAGCTGCGCCACCTCGCCGCGCGCCGGCACCGTCACCTTCTGCGACAGGTCCCCGTTCGCCACCGCCGTGGTGACCTGCGAGATCCCGCGCACCTGGGCGGTCAGGTTGCCCGCCATCGTGTTGACGGAGTCGGTCAGCTCCTTCCACACCCCGGCCACCTCGGGCACCTGCGCCCGGCCGCCGAGGATGCCCTCGGTGCCCACCTCCCGGGCCACCCGCGTGACCTCGGAGGAGAAGGCCGAAAGCTGGTCGACCATCGTGTTGACGGTGTTCTTCAGCTCCAGCATCTCGCCCGCGACGTGCACGGTCACCTTGCGCGACAGATCGCCCTTGGCCACCGCCGTCGTCACCAGCGCGATGTCCCGCACCTGCGCGGTGAGCCGGTCCGCCATCGTGTTGACGGACTCCGTCAGGTCCTTCCAGGAACCCGACATGCCGCGCACCCGGGCCTGGCCACCGAGCTTGCCCTCGGTGCCGACCTCGCTGGCCACCCGCGTGACCTCGTCGGTGAAGGTCGACAACTGGTCGACCAGGTTGTTGACGGTACGGCCGACCTTCAGGAACTCGCCCCGCAGCGGATGCCCGGTGCCGCCGTCCGGCGCCTGCGTCCGCAGCTCCATGCGCGGCGACAGATCGCCCTCCGCGACCGCCGTGAGCACCCGGCCGACCTCGGAGACCGGCCGTACGAGATCGTCCACCAGCGCGTTGGAGTTGTCGATCGCCGTCGCCCAGGAGCCCTCGCAGGCCCCCGTCTCCAGCCGCTCCGTGAGCTTGCCCTCGCGGCCCACCATGCGCCGCACCCGCGACAGCTCGCCGGTCAGGTGCAGGTTGCGGTCGGCCACCTCGTTGAAGACCGCCGCGATCTCCGACATCACGCCGTCCCCGGAGACCGTGAGCCGCTTGCGGAAGTTCCCCTCCCGCATCGCCACGAGCGCCGTCAGCAGCCGGTTCAGGGCGGCGGTGTCCACCTCCGTGGTGCCGCCGCTCCTGCCCAGGGACGGTCCGCCCTTCGCGCGCGTCTTCGTGCCACGCGTCGCTGCGCCAGACTCCACTGTGTCCCTCCCGGGGGATCGACCCTTACCGCCGTATGCGGACGCTTCCGTCCGGCATGCCCGTCTTCGGCATACCGGTTACTCTCGCGTACCGGTTACTGCTGCGTATTCTTGCCAGACGAGATCCGGCCACACCAAGGGCTGCTGCCCGCCGTACGCGGAACACACGCGGCGCGACCCGACCTTCGTCACAAGCCTGCCCAGTGTTTCACCCTGTCCGAACCAGGCCATAACAGTTCGGCAGCTTCGCACATCGTCCGCACACCCTGGGGGGTAAACACCGACGACCGGCACCCGCTCGGACGGCGAAGGTAAGTAACCTTGCATCCGGCTGTCCAGCCGCACCGGTCCCGACCGGCCTGGGCGGTGGCACGAGAACGAGCGGGCATCGGAGGGGCGGCCGCAGACCATGACCACCGGACTGATCCCGGGGGGACAGCCCCCGGAGCCGCAGCCGACCGACGCGCCGATGCCGCAGCAGCGGCTCGACCCGGTCGGCCCGTCAGCCCTGCACGTCGACAACCGGCCGAGGAGTTCTGTGATCACCGCGCGCGCGGCCGCCAGTTTCGAGCCCGCCGGACGATCGGTGGCGACCGCCCGGTCCTTCGTCCGCGACACCCTCCAGGGCTGGGGCTTCGCCGACATCGTCGACGACGCCGTCGTCCTGACGAGCGAACTGGTGACCAACGCCGTCGTGCACGCCGGCACCCACGCGGAGGTGCTCTGCCTGCGCACCGACGCCGGGGTGCGCATCGAGGTCTCCGACCAGTACCCCGAACGCGAGGTCCCGCTCCAGACCTCCGCCCACCCCATGGCCAGTCCCGACCGCGAGGGCGGCCGCGGCCTCCAGCTCTGCGCGGCCCTGGCCAGCCGCTGGGGCGTCGACTACACGCCGACGCACAAGCACGTCTGGTTCCAGCTCAACCTGCCCGAGCGGCCGGTCGGCACCCGCACCGCGGGCCCCGCCCTCCCCGCCGACCTGCTCCCCGTCGCCGACGGGCGGGTCCGCGTCGCCGTCCTCCAGGTCGACCGCAAGGGCACCGTCACCTCCTGGAACGAGGACGCGGAGGACCTCTTCGGCCACCGGGCCGCCGAGGCCGTCGGCCGGCCGCTGACCGAACTCGCCGCCTGGCCGCACACCCCGGGCACCAGCACCGGCGTCGCCGAGGCCCTCCAGCTCTCCCGCTGGGAGGGCAGCTACGGCATCCGCGGCGCCGACGGCCGCGTCGTACAGGTGTACGCCTCCCATCTCCGGGTCCGCGACACCGGCGGCGAACCCTCCACGGTCTGCCTGCTTGTGCGCGACCACGAGCGCGCCGTACTCCAGACACCCGCCCGGGTCCCGGCCGGCGACCAGGGCACCTCCCAGGACGGCCAGAGCACCGACCCCTTCGAGGTCTTCATCGGCTCCCCCGCCCCCGACGACCTCGACGGCCTGCTCCAGCGCACCGTGGAACGCGCCCGGGACATGCTCGACGGCGACTCCGCGTTCCTGCTGCTGGCCACCGACGACGAGACCGAGCTGGAGGTCCGCGCCTCCACCGGACTGCCCTCCGCCCGCCAGCGCTTCGCCCGCGTCCCCGTGGAAGCGGGCCCCGGCCGCTACGGCTCCGCGCGCATGCCCGCCGTCCATGACGACCTCAACGCCGTCCCCGGCGCGGTCCCCCTGCTCGGCGGCACCGGCATGCGCTCGGTGGTCACCGTCCCGCTGAAGGTCGAGGGCCGCCTCACCGGCTCCCTCGGCGTCGCGGCCGAGGCACCGGGCAGGTACACCAACGAGGAGGCGCTGCGCCTCCAGTTCGCCGCCGACCGCATCGCCCTGGCCGTGGAGTCGGCGCGCCTCGGCGAACTGGAGCGGCTGCGCCGCGGCTCCCTGAGCTTCCTGGTCGAGGCGTCCGACCTGCTGGCCGGCACCCTGGACCGCGACCAGACGCTGGCCCTCATGGCCCAGATGACGGTCCCCACCCTGGCCACCTGGTGCGCCGTCTACACCATCGCCGACCAGGCCTCGGACCCGTACCTGTCGTACGTGCTGCACGAGGACGAGGAACTCATCGACGGCATCAAGTCGTTGCTGTCGAAGATCGCCCCGCCGGACCCGGTGCCGACGCCCGGCGCCCGCGTGTGGGCTACCCCGGCCGAGGTCGCGCACCAGGCCGCCCTGCGCACCTCCATGCGCACCCTGGGCCTGGCCGGCGGCCCCACGCACCGGATCAGCGCGGGCATCGGCCCGACCCTCGCGACGGCCTCCGCGGTCGGCGGGGAAACGGTCGTCCTGCCGCTCGTCGCCCGCAACCGGGTCATCGGCATGCTGGTCCTCGGCAAGCCCACCGACGAACACTTCCGGCAGGAAATCCTGGAGCTGGCCGAGGACTTGTCCCGGCGGGCCGCCCTCGCCCTGGACAACGCCCGCCTCTACTCGGAACGCACCGCCATCAGCCAGGCCCTCCAGCGCAGCCTGCTGCCGCCCGGCACCCCGCACATCGACGGCGTCGAGGTGGAGGTCATCTACCGCGCGGCCGGCGAGGGCAACGAGGTAGGCGGCGACTTCTACGACCTCTTCCCCATCGGCAACGGCGCCTACGGCTTCGCCATCGGCGACGTCTGCGGTACGGGACCCAACGCGGCGGCCGTCACCGGCCTCGCCCGGCACGCCCTGCGCCTGCTGGCCCGCGAGGGCCTCAGCGGACCCGCGGTCCTGGAACGCCTGAACTCGGCCATTCTCGACGAGGGCGACCGCAGCCGGTTCCTGACGCTCCTTTACGGCGAGCTGCGACCGCAGCCGGACGGCAGCGCCGAGCTGAAGGTGGTCTGCGCCGGCCATCCGCTGCCGCTGCGCCTGCGCCAGGACGGCACCGTGACCCCGGCCGCCGAACCGCAGCCCCTGCTGGGCGTCATCGAGGACCTGGACCTGTACGAGGAGACCGTCACCCTCGACCCGGGCGATGTGCTGCTCTGTGTCACGGACGGCGTCACCGAGCGCCGCGAGGGCACCCGCATGCTGGGCGACGACGGCCTCGCCGATGTCCTCACCACCTGCACGGGCCTGACGGCCGGCGCGGTCGCGGCCCGCATCATGCGCGCGGTGGAGCGCTTCGCGTCCGACGCTCCGTCGGACGACATGGCCATTCTGGCGATGCGGGTCCCCGGTCTCCACAACGAGGGCTGAGCCGGGGCGGTTCAACAGCCGCCCCGGGACAGCAAAAAGACCCCACCCGAAAGGGTGGGGTCTTTTTTCGCGAGCCCCCAAACGGAATCGAACCGTTGACCTTCTCCTTACCATGGAGACGCTCTACCGACTGAGCTATAGGGGCCTGTCGTTTTCGAGGTTTCCCTCGCGGCGACGAAGAAACTGTACCCCGAACCGGCCCGACTTCCCAAATTCGTTCGGGAGCCGGTCAGAAGGCGGTCTTGAGCAGTCCGCCGAGGGCGTTGCAGGCGGCGGCGACGCGCTGCATCTCCCGCTTGGTCAGGGAGGCGTCGACGGGCAGCGCGAGTGTCTCGTCGGCGGCCAGCTCGGTCTGCGGCAGGGACAGGCACCGGCGGAACTCCGGCAGCCGGTGCACGGGCGTCTTCACCGGCACCCGGCAGTCGACTCCCCTGGCCCGCAGGGCGCGTGCGAAGGCGTCCCGGTCCGGCCGGCCGTTGCCGGGCACCCGCACCACGTACTGCTGGTAGGTGTGCCCGTCCCCACCGTCCGGGGTCCGTACGCCCTTCAGTCTGGCGTCCAAGTAGGCGGCCCGCTCCCGGCGTTGCGGCGTCTCGTCGTACGGCGCCTCGGACTCGCCCTGCTCCAGGACCAGCAGTTCGTGCCGCTGCCCGAGGGCGTGCAGCCGCTTGAGGTCGGCCCGCCGTCCGAAGCGGTGGACGACAACGACGGCCGCGGTGCGGGGAGTTACGGCCGCCTCGACCGCCTCGGGGTCGAGGCAGTAGGTCACCGGGTCTATGTCGGCGAAGACCGGGAGCGCGCCGGCCAGGATCACGGCCTCGGCGACCTCGACGTTCCCGAAGGCCGGTACGACGACCTCGTCACCGGCTCCGACGCCGGCCGCCCTGAGCATTGCGGAGGTTCCCATGTACGGGATGCTGGGCGCCCGGGGTGAACGACACGTTACGCGCAACAGAAAAAGGCCGGACCCTGAACCGAAGTTCAGGATCCGACCTTTTGAAAAAAAGTTCGGCGGCGTCCTACTCTCCCACAGGGTCCCCCCTGCAGTACCATCGGCGCTGAAAGGCTTAGCTTCCGGGTTCGGAATGTAACCGGGCGTTT
>NZ_JBEZND010000018.1:0-79921 GCF_040706415.1 Streptomyces sp. NPDC048106
CTGCTCATACGCCTCCGCCGTGACATTGGCGTGTGCGGCCAGGTCGGCGGGGGGCGCGAACCTGCGTTCTTCCTTCAGCAGGTTGGCCAGGCTCTTGTTACTCATCAAGACTCCGTCGGGGTCGGTCGGGCGGTCAGCGGCGGCGGGATCAGCCCGCGAGCGGCCAGGTGGGCAGGGACTTGTCCTTCCAGGTGGCGTTGGCCACGCCCGCGAACGAGCCGTACCAGGCCAGCACCGCGGTGACCAGGCCCGCCCAGCCGCCGGCGTGCGACACCCCGGTGCTCTGTCCCAGCTCTCCGGCGGCGAGCAGCACGAAGGTCAGCGACAGCACGGTGAACACGGCGAGCAGGACACCGTTGATGCGGGTCGCGACGACCGTCATGTAGAGGGTGAAGATGGCCCAGGCGAGCAGGAACAGGCCGGTGGCCTGGTTGGCGTGGGCCGGCGGCAGCTTCGGGGCGACGAACTGGACGTAGGCCGCGAAGGAGAGCCAGAAGCTGCCGTAGGAGGTGAAGGCCACGGCGCCGAAGGTGTTGTTCTTGCGGAACTCCCACATGCCGGCGAGCACCTGGGCGATGCCGCCGTAGAACAGCGCGAGCGGCAGCACCACGGCCTCCAGCGCGCCGTCCTTGATCAGGCCGGCGTTGAAGACGGAGAGCACGAAGGTGGTGAGGGCGAAGGCCGCCAGGCCCAGGGGACCGGGGTCGGCGATCTTCGGGGCGGTCGGCTGGGTGTCGGTCATGGTGCGGTCCTTGGGTCGAAGGGGGCTCGGACACGGGTCCCGGAGCCGGTGGCGCGGAGCGCGGACGCGCCGACGGCACGCAGGGCGGCGTACGCCGGGCTGCGGGTCTGTGCCGGGGGTCGCGAAACGCGCGGACGGACAGGAGGGGCCCGGCTGCCACTCCCGTCCGGGAGCGCTTGCGCGGTGCCTTCTCTGGTCGGTTACTGTGCGGCACGCGTGCCGCGCCGGGGAGTCCCCGTGCGGAACTTGTCGATCAGTGGCGGCCGTTGCGCGACGAACGGACGGGGACCGGAGACGAACGGTCGCCTTCCGGCGCCGAGCGGTCCGCGGCACCCGCCGCCAGCGCCTCCGGCAGGTGCAGCCGGGCCAGCATCACGGAGGCCACCGCGGGCACCCTGCCGGGCGTGAGCAGGGAGACGCCCACCATGGTCAGGAACGCCGCCGGAACGCTCCAGGCCGCGGGCTCGGCGAGCAGCGCCCCCGCCCAGCCGTGGCCGCCCACCCCCAGTAGCGTGAACGTCAGGGCCCCCGCCGACAGCCCGCCGCCGACCAGCATCCCGGCGACGGCGCCGGCCGCGGTCAGCCGCCGCCACCAGATGCCCAGCACCAGCAGCGGACAGAACGTGGAGGCGGCCAGCGAGAAGACCAGGCCGACCTCGTGGGCCACGGACATGCCGCTGCCCGACAGCAGCAGCGCGATCCCGCAGGGCACCACGACCGCTGGCGCGGCGGCCCGGCGAAATCCCCGTACGTCCCCGCCGAACAGGTCCTGCGAGAGCACGGCGGCCACCGACAGGGCCAGCCCGGAACAGACCGACAGGAACGCGGCGAAGGCGCCCGCGACCACCAGCGCCGTGAGCAACTGGCCCGTGGCGCCCGGCACCAGCCGTCCGGGCAGCAGCAGCACCTCGGTGTCCGCCCGGTCCGCCGCGGCCAGGCCGGGGGCGTAGAGCCGGCCGAGCCCGCCGTACACCTCGGGCAGCAGGTAGAAGACGCCGAGCAGACCGAGGACGCCCACCGTCGTGCGGCGGGCGGCGCGGCCGTCCGGGTTGGTGTAGAAGCGGGCGGTGACGTGCGGCAGGCCCATCGTGCCGAGGAAAGTGGCCACCATCAGGGAGTAGACGCCGTAGAGCTCCTGCCCGCCGCCGTGCCCGGTCGCGGCGTGCGCGGCGGGCACGGGGGGCGGCGGACCGCCCGCCGGGTGCCAGACGCCGCGCCAGACGAGCAGCAGGACCAGCGCCGGGACCGCGAGCGCGGTCAGCTTCAGCCAGTACTGGACGGACTGGACGAGCGTGACGCTGCGCATGCCCCCGGTGACCACGCTCACCAGCACCACCGCGGTCACCAGCACGGTGCCCGACCAGGCGGGCGCGCCGAGGGCCGTGTGCAGGGCGAGTCCCGCGCCCAGCAACTGCGGCACCTGGTAGAGCAGCCCGATGAGGACGACGAACACGGTGGCCGTCCGCCGCACCGCCATCGAACCGAGGCGTGCCTCGGCGAAGTCGGAGACGGTGTAGGCCCCCGACCGGCGCAGCGGGGCGGCCACCAGGACGAGCAGCACCAGATAGCCGGCCGTGTATCCGATGCCGTACCAGAGCATCGTGCTTCCGTAGGCCGCCAGCAGCCCGGCGATGCCCAGGTAGGAGGCGGCCGAGAGGTACTCGCCGCTGACGGCGGCCGCGTTGCGCAGCGGCGAGACCGTGCGGGAGGCGACGTAGAAGTCGGGGGTGGAGCGGGACCGCAGGCCGTAGCCGCCGATGCCCACCGTCACGGCCACGACGAGGAGGACGGCGGTCAGGTTCGCCGGCGCGTTCATCGGCATGCGTTCATGAGCGGCGGACGTGTTCGTCGAAGTCGCGTTCGTTGCGCTCGGCCCGGCGGACGTAAGCGGCCCCGGCCGCCACCAGCAGCGCGTACACGGGCAGTCCCAGGACGAGCCACGGCAGTCCGGCGCCCCACGGCCGCGCCCAGTGCGGCACCGTTATGTGCCCGAGCAGCACCGGCAGGGCGGCCAGCGGCAGGAAGACCGCGGCGCAGACCAGCAGCCCCAGCCGGAGCTGGGTGCGCATCAGCTCCTTCATGTACACCTCGCCGAGCGGGGTCTGCTCGTGGATGTCGCGCACCGCCGCGTCCCGCCGGCCGGGCCGGGCGGCGCGGGTACGGGGGTGGGTGACGCTCACGCGCCGGGACGGGTCACCCATGTGCGGCCCTTCCGCGCGGGGCGCCGGAGGGGGACAGCATCAGTTCGCGCAGCCGGCGGCTGCTGCGGCGGCTGACCGGGAGCACGGTGCCGGCCACCCGGACCGACAGCCGCCCGGAGTCGGCCAGCAGTTCCTCGATGTGGCCGGTGGCGACCAGGTAGCGGCGGTGCACCCGCACGAATCCGGCGTCCTGCCACTGCTCCTCCAGGCTGGACAGCGGGGCCCGCAGCAGACAGCTCCCGGACGCGAGGTGGAGGCGCACGTAGTCGCCGCACGCCTCCACGTGCCGCACCTCGGAGCGCTGCACGAAACGGGTCACGCCGGATATCTCCACGGGGATCGTCTCGTCGCCGGCGGGTGGCCGCGCCGGGGGCGCGGGCGGCACGGGCGCGGAGGGCGGCCCGGGGGCGGGTTCCCCGGGCGCGGGGGCCGGCGTCCGCCGCTCGGCGATCCGCCGGACGGTCTCCGCGAGCCGCTCGGCGCGGACGGGCTTGAGCAGGTAGTCCAGGGCCCGCACCTCGAAGGCGGGCACCGCGAAGTCGTCGTAGGCGGTGACGAACACGATCAGCGGCGGCTCGGCGAAGCGGGACAGGACCCTGGCCACCTCCAGCCCGTCCAGGCCCGGCATCCGGATGTCGAGGAACACCGCGTCCACGGCGCAGTCCTGGGCCAGCGCGCGGTCCAGGGCCAGCAGGGCCGCGGCGCCGTCCGCCGCGCATTCCACGGGGCCGACGCCCTCGTTCAGCCCGAGCAGGTAGACCAGCTCGTCACGGGCGTGTGGCTCGTCGTCGACCACCAGGATGCGCAGCATGCGAGAAGATGAACATTCCACACATAGTTGGTCAATCTCTTGAGGCGTGTGGGATTGGCCACATGTGTGAGGGGTTTGTTTCAGTCGAGTGCTTCCTGTATGAGGGACAGTTGCTCTCCCTCGGCGACCGGCGGAGCCGTCACCCCCGCCCGGTACTTGGGCACCCGAAGGCGCACCTTGGTGCCCGCCCCGGGCGCGGTCTCGACCACCAGCCCGTACGCGTCGCCGTAGACCCGTCGCAGCCTGGCGTCGACGTTGCCCAGGCCCACCCCGCCCGAACCGCTGCCGCCCGACGCGGCCTCCCCGCCCGCGACCAGGATGCGCCGCAGCTTCTCGGGGTCCATGCCGGCCCCGTCGTCCTCCACCGTGATGTGTGCCTCGGCACCCATGTCCCACGCGAGCACCGTGATCCGTCCGGGCCCGGTGCTGCCCTCGAAACCGTGCCGCACCGCGTTCTCGACCAGCGGCTGCACACACAGGAAGGGCACCGCCACCGGCAGGACCTCCACGGCCGCCTGGACGTCGACGCACAGCCGGTCGCCGAACCTCGCCTGCTCCAGTACCAGGTACTGGCCGATCGAGCGGAACTCCTCCGCCAGCGTGGTGAACTCGCCGTGCCGGCGGAACGAGTAGCGCGTGAAGTCGGCGAAATCCAGCAGCAGTTCACGGGCCCGCTGCGGATCGGTCCGCACGAGCGAGGCGATCGCGGTCAGCGCGTTGCACGAGAAGTGCGGCGAGATCTGCGCGCGCAGCGCCCGCAGCTCGGCCTCCACCAGGCGGGTACGGGAACGGTGCATCTCCGCGAGCTCAAGCTGGCCGGAGGTCCAGCGCGCCACCTCGCCGGCGGCCCGGACCAGGCCCGCCGACATCCCCGGGGCGTAGGCCAGCAGCGCGCCCTCGACCCGGTCCTCCACCACCAGCGGCGCCACGACGGCCTCCCGCAGCTCACAGCCCAGCTCGCCGCACCACACCCGGTCCGCCTTCAGCACGGCACTCCCACCGCCGGCCAGCACGTCCTTCGCCAGCTCCGCCGCGGCCGCGGCATGGTGCCGCCCGCCACCGTCCCAGGCCAGCAGCCGCTCGGTGTCGGTGAGCGCGAGCGCCGGGGCGCCCAGCAGCTCGCGCAGATGGCGCCCGGCCGCCGCGGCCGACGTCTCGGTCAGCCCGCCGCGCAACGCCGGCGCCGCGAGGGAGGCACGGTGCAGCGCCTCGAAGGCCGCCTGCCCGGCCCGCCCGTCGAATCCGGTGTGCCGGCGCAGCCGCCCGGGCCGCCAGAATACGTCTGCCATACCGACAAGGTAGCCCCCCGGGCGGGACACCGGGGCCGGTGATCAGGGGGCCTTCCCGGCGGCCCCTCCCGGCGTCGTCAGCAGCGTCCACGGCCGCGGCTCCGCCAGGGCCAGCCGGGGTCTGCGGACGGCCCAGTGGCGGACCGCCGCCGTCATCGCGTCGGCCGGGTCCCGGACGGGGCGGGTCGGGACGAAGGGGACGGCCATGCTGGTGTAGCCCTGGAACATGGCCAGGAGCTTGACCGCCTCGCTCTGGAAGGGGGAGAGCCAGCGGTCGGCCAGCGGGAGGAAGAAGCGGGTCCAGGCGTCCGGGGAGATGATCGGGGGCCGGGCGACCGGCGGGGCGCCGTGGGCGGCGCGGAAGGTGTTCAGCGCCGTGCAGGTCACGTCGATCAGGGTGGCCAGGCGCAGGCTCGCGGGTCCGGCCGCCACGGTCTCGGTGCGGACGCGGCCGGGCGGTGAGCCGAGGGCCGCGTCCGCGATCGCGGCGGCGACCTCGTCCACGGGGCTGATCTCCGCGAAACCGTCCGGGTCGCCGACGACCACCGCGGCGAGGCCCGACACCAGGGCGTGCAGCAGGGTGTAGGGGCCGGAGAAGCGGGCGATGCGGCCGTCGCCCCGCCGGCCGACGACCAGCGGGGGGCGGACGATCGTCAGGGGGCCGGGGTGTTCCTGGCGGACCACCTCCTCGCACAGCGCCTTGGACCACTCGTAGCCGTTGCGGTAGCCCTCGAACTCCGCGCCGCCCGCCGTCCGCTCCCGCCGCTCCTCCGGCTCCCTGGCCACGTACGCGGTGGACACGTGCACGAGGTGGGTGTCGCGGCCGGCGAGGGCGAGGACCGCGCGCAGCGGCTCCACATTGGCGGCGAGCGCCTCGGAGCGGGTCATCGTCCAGCGGGTGGAGGCCGCGGTGTGCACGATGACGTCCCAGTGACCGCCGAGTTCCGCCGGCACCGGCCGCCGCCCGATCGGCCAGGGCACGAGGCCGGCGTCCGTCGCGCGCCGTGCCGTACGCACCAGGACGTGCGGGGGCGCGTCGGCGGCGCGCAGGGTGTCGACGGTCTCGGTGCCGATCACACCGGTGGCACCGGTGACGAGGATGCGCATGGTTCCGTCTCCGAGCGGGCGCGAGGGGTCAGGGGGTGGGGGAGAGGACGAGGCAGGCGTTCTGCCCGCCGAAACCGAAGGAGTTCGACAGCACGGGGGCCGGACGCACCGTCCGGGGCGAGCCGGTGACCAGGTCCACGAGGTCCGCCTCCGGACTGCGCAGCGTGTTGGCGATCGCCGGGACCAGCCCCGCCGACGCGCAGCGCAGCGCCAGCGCCGCCTCCAGCGCGCCGGAGCCGCCGATGAGATGGCCGGTGACGCCCTTGAGCGCGGTGACCGGCGGGGACTGGCCGCCGAAACAGCGGTCGATCGCGGCGGCCTCGGCCCGGTCGTTGAGCAGCGTGGAGGTGCCGTGCGCGTTGACATGGCCGATGTCCCGCGGCGCCAGCCCCGCGTCGGCGAGCGCCGCGCGCATACAGGCCGCGGCGACGGAGCCGTCCTCGTGCGGGGCCACGATGTGGAAGGCGTCGCAGTTGTCCGCGTAGCCCGTGATCTCCCCGTGGATGACCGCCCCGCGCGCCACCGCGAGGTCCCAGCGCTCCAGCACCAGCATCGCCGCGCCCTCGCCGACCACGAACCCGTCGCGGTCCTTGTCGAAGGGCCGGCTGGCCAGCCGGGGCTCCTCGTTGCGCAGGGACACCGCCCGCATCCGGGCGAAGCCGCTCATGATGACGGTCGTGACCGGCGCGTCGGCACCGCCCGCGAGCGCCACGTCCAGCTCCCCGTACCGGATCTTGCGGGCCGCCTCGCCGAGCGCGGTGGTGCCGCCGGCGCACGCGGTGGCGTACGTGGTGCACGAGCCGCGGAACCCGAACCGCATGGCGATCCGGCAGGCCGGCGAGTTGGTCATCGTCCGGGGCACGGTGTGCACCGGCATGCCCATCGGGAAGCCGCCGTGGTCGAGCGCGGTCGCCTCCATGCTGGGCAGGCCGCCGATGCCGGTGCCGAGCTGCACCCCGGTGCGGTCCGGGGCCAGATCGCCGGGCAGCCGGGCGTCGGCCACGGCGTCGGCCGCCGCGCACACCGCCAGCATGGTCACCCGGTCGATCTGCCGGGCCTCGCGGCGGGTCAGATACGCCCCGGGCTCGAACGGCGGCACCAGGCACGCGAAACGCACGGGTACGGCGTCGGCCGCCAGCCGGTCGACCACCGCCGCCGTGGACCTGGCCGCGAGGAAGGTCCGGTACGCCTCCTGAGGCGTGTTGCCCGCGGGCGACTTCACCCCGATGCCGGTGACGGCCACCCGGAACCGGCCGCGCGCGTCCCGGGCGGTCATCGCGACGCCGCCAGCCGCGTCTCCAGCAGGTCCACGGCCTGGCCCAGGGTGTCGGCGGCCGTCAGGTCCCCCACCGGGATGCGCAGCCCGAGGGCCGACTCCAACCGGGAGCCGATCTCCATGAGTTCGAGGCTGTCGATCCCGAAGTCGTCCAGCAGGCTGGTGGCGGCGTGGAGTTCCTCCGGCTCGGTGCCGATCACGTCGCAGACGACGGTGCGCAGCAGGAGGTCGAGCTGTTCACGGGTCCGGGTGGGCATGGGGGTTCCGTTCTCCTTCGGCGCGGCGCGGACGGGCGTCGCGCTCATCTCTCGGTACACCGGGCCGCGGCCTCGGCTGTGGCGTGGTCCAGGGCGGCCAGCGCCTCCGCCACCTCCGGAAGGCCGCAGGCGAGCGAGGGCAGCAGGCGCACGGTGGTGGGGCGGCTCAGACAGGGGGAGACCAGCAGTCCGGCGTCGGCGAGCCCGAGGACGACGTCGCCGGCCAGGTGCGGGGAGGCGTAGTCGACGCCCCACAGCAGCCCACGGCCGCGCACCTCGCGCACCGCGTCGGCATGGCGCCCGCGGAGCCGGGCGAGTCCTTCGGACAGTGCGTCCGCCAACTCCCGCCCGTGACCGGCGAGCCGCTCGATCGCCGCCAGGGCCGGCGGCAGCGCGGCGCAGGCCAGCGGATGGCCGCCGAAGGTCGCCGAGTGCAGGAACGGGTCCGCCTCCAGCGGCGCGTACAGCTCTTCGGAACACACCACCGCCGACAGGGGTACGACGCCTCCGCCCAGCGGTTTGCCGACCAGGACCGCGTCCACGGGCAGCCCCTCCGCGAGCGCGACCGACCGCTCGCCGCAGCGCCGCAGCCCGCACTGGATCTCGTCCGCGATGACGAACACGCCGTGCCGCCGGGCGTCCGCGCACCAGCGCCGCAGTACGGCCGGGGACAGCGGTACGACGCCGTTCTCGCCCTGCACCGGTTCGAAGACGACGGCCGCCAACTCCCCCGACGCCGCGGCACGTCCGACCGCCCCGGCGTCCTCCGGGTCCGCGTGCGCCACGTCGATCACGCTGCCGCGCAGCCCGCTGCGGAAGAGCGGGCTGTGGGTCAGCGCCAGCGCGCCGGTGGACTTGCCGTGGAACCCGCCGCGCACCGCCAGCACCCGGCCGCGCCCCGACGCCAGCCGGGCCAGCTTGACCGCCACCTCGACCGCGTCGGCGCCGTTCAGCCCGAAGTACACCTTCGGCAGGGCGTCTTCGAAGTACCGCACCAGGATGGCGGCCGCCCGCGCCGTCACCGGGTTGGCGAGGCTGCGGGTGGCGGTGGGCAGGGTGTCCAGCGCCCGGCGCACGCCCGCCACGACCGCCGGGTGCCGGTGGCCGAGCAGCGGCACGGCGTAGGAGCCGAAGTCGAGCACGCTGCGGCCGTCCGAGAGGGTCACCCGACACCCCTCGGCGCCGACCTCCACCGCACCCCGTCCGGCGAAGCTGCCGGTCAGGGCGAGCCGGGGCGAGAAGTGCCGGCGGACGAGGTCGAAGGTGCGCCGGGCGTCGGGGAGTTCGCCCTCCCGGCCGACCGCCGCGGCCGGATCCCCCGTCACCGCGGCACCCCCGTGTCCGCCGCCCCCAGCCGTCGCTCCAGCGCCCGCAGCATCTGCGCCGCGTTCTCCCGCAGCGCGTCCGAGGCGACCGGGTTGAGCATCTCGGCCAGCAACGGGATGCCGATGTCGAAGTCGACCCGCAGGGACACCGTGCTGTGGCCCTCCCCGGCCGGCGTCACGGCCCAGTGGCCCGAGAAGTCCCCGAGGTCGCCCGCGACTTGGCGGAAGTCGAAGCGCCGCGCTCCGTGGTCGAGCACCTCCGCCTCGGTCCACCGCAGGACCGAGCCCTTGAGCCGGACCGACCAGGCCGTCGTACGGTGCCGGGCGTCGCCGCGCTCGACCACCGTCACCGATTCCACGTTGTCCATGCAGCCCGGATAGGACTCGACGTCGGCCACGGCGGCCCAGGCCTGGTCGGGCGGGGCGGCGATGCGCAGTTCCACGTCAACTCGGGGCATGCGGAGTCCTCTTCTCGGGCGCGCGCGACGGGGCGGCGGCGGGCTGGGGGAGCAGGCCGGCGTGGCGGCCGAGTGCCTCGGCCAAGGCGGTGTCCAGGGCGCGCGGCAGCAGGGCGCGCAGCAGCGCGCGGCGGAGCGGGCGGCGGTGGGTGAGGGCGTAGGACTGGGGGACCAGGCCGCAGCCCAGCTCCACCTTCGGCGTGTACGCGGTCTGCGCGAAGCGGATCCGGGCGCAGCCGGACTCGATCGCGAGCCGGATCGCCGCGTAGTGCACGGCGTGGTACAGCCGTGCCTCGTGGGCGATCCGGTAGTCGAGGCCGATCCGCGCCCCGGTCGCACCGGTGCCCCGGAACAGGCACAGCAGAAAGGCCACCAGCCGGTCGCCCTCGTACGCGCAGACCAGCGCCCGCCGGGGTTCGGCGGAACCCGCCAGGGCGGTGAGGAAGGAGGCGTCCAGGCGGTCCAGCGTCTGGTCAGCGCGGGCCATCACCTGTTCGTACAGGGCGAGTACGTCGGGAACGAGCGGCGCGAAGTCCTCGACGATCTCGATGCGCGCGCCCGGCCAGGTCTCGAACTTGCGCAGTTTGCTGCGGGCGTTGCGCCGCGGCCTGGGGGGCAGCGCGCGCAGGTACGCCTCGAACGACGCGTGCCCGAGCCGCAGTTCGGTGTCCGGCAGGGCGCGCGTGAAGAAGTACCCGGATCTTTCCAGCTCGGGCCGCAGCCAGGCGAGTTCCTCGTCGCCGAAGTCCTTGAACACGATGGTCCCGAGCCCCGCCCGGGCGGCCACCTCCCCGGCCGCCGACACGAGCGGCCGCACGGCCTCGGGCGGCAGCGGACCGGCCGCCGCGATATGGCCCCGGCCCAGCAGATGGCCGCAGAACAGCATGGGCACGCGCAGCAGCCCGGGGCACAGGGCGCGCAGCGGCCGCAGCCGCCGGCGCTCGCGCGGGCCCACCACGTCGTCCAGGCGCAGCCCGGGGAAGAGGCACAGCGGCAGCACGGCCACCACCTCGCCGCCGCGGCGCAGCAGGAGGTAGCGGTAGCCCTCGGGGCCGAGGTGGCCGCGTTCCATCGCCGCGAACACGCCCTGGGACCACAGCGGGTCGTCCGCCGGTGCCAGTCCCCGCCACACCCCCGGCGGTACGGCGTGGACGGTGTCCGCGACCTCGACCCGGTAGGGCGCTCCGGCCGGGGCGGGCGGCGGTTCGCCGGGCCGCGGTGCCGCGCCGCGCTCTCGCCTCATGGGTACCTCCTCAGCGGGTGGGGCCGACGGCCGGGGGCCGTGCGCGCCGTGTGGTTCAGCCGATGCGCAGCCGGGCGCCGGCGAGGTGGTCCCGCAGCGGCCCGGCCATGCGGTGGCGCGACGGCGGGTGGAAGGCGAGACCGGAGGCGGCCGAGGCCAGGTAGGTGCCGTCGGGCGAGCCGATGAACGCGCTCCCGCCGAGGGCCGACAGACACCGGGGCGTCGTGCGGGCGATGGCGTCCTGCGCCGCGTACCGGGCGTGCAGCGCCCGCACCAGCAGCGTGTCGTCCCACGCCTGGGTCTCCATGGCCGTCGCCACGGCCTCCACGGCGAGCATGGCGGCCTCGACGTCGACCAGGAACGGCGCCGGATCGCCGCCGTAGCCGCCCGGTCTGGCCAGCACCCGTTCGACCAGGGCGCTGGCCACGCCCAGGTATCCGGCGGTCAGCAGGAGTTCGAACCAGAGGAAGCCCGCGACATGCAGCGAGTCGGGTACCGCGTCGGCCGTGACCTCGGTGGCGACGACCATCTGCGGGTCCAGTTCCACGTCGGTGAGCACCACCTCGTCGCTCTCGGCCCCGGCCAGCACCGGACTGCCCCAGAACGGCCGCACGGCGAGCCCCGGGGTCTTCGCCGGTACGAGCGCCACCGCCAGCCGCTCCACCCCGTCGTCCCCGGTGAGCGCGACGGAGGCGGTGAGCAGGTCCATCGAACGGGAGAGGCTGCACGGTTTCTTGCTGCCGTTCAGCACCATCCGGCCGCCGCGGAGTTCGGCCCTGATGTGCGGGCGCAGGATGTTCTGGCCGGTGTTGCCCTCCGCGAACCCGGAGGCCAGCAGCAGCCGTTCCCGCGCGACGGCCGTCAGCAGCAGGCCCTCGGTGCCGGTGCCGTGCTTCGCGGCCTCGATCAGGCCGGCGACCGAGAAGTGATGCATGGTGGTGGCGACCGCGAGGGACGGACACCGGGCGCCGACGGCCCGCTGCGCCCGGACCGCCTGGAGCACGGTGGCACCGGCGCCGGAGTGCTCGGCGGGCACCAGCAGCCCGGGGCCGCCCGCCTCGCGGAACGCCCCGATCGCGGGGCTCGGCACGCGCTCCAGCTCGCTGAGCGGATGAGCGGCGAGCGCGGTGTCCAGGCCGGGGAGCAACCGGTCCAGCACGGCGCGTTCGGTGTGCAGGAAGTTCACGGACGTCCCTTCTGTGGGCCGCGGCCCGACGGGGGCGCTCAGCCCGAGGTGACGAGGGGCAGGCGGGTGAAGGTCCGCAGGCTGATGCTGTCCCGGCGCACCGGGCGGCGGGCGTGCGCCAGGGCGGGAAAGCGCGCGAGCAACTGCCGTACGACCGCGGCGCCTTCGAGGCGGGCCAGCGCGGCGCCCAGGCAGTGGTGCGCGCCCGCGCCGAAGCTGAGCACCCGGATGTCGGGCCGCAGCACGTCGAAGGCGTCGGGGTCCGGGTGCCGGGCGGGGTCCCGGCCGGCGGCGGCGAGCACGGTGGTGATGTTGCCGCCCTGGGGGATCGCGACGCCGCCCACGGTCAGCGGGCGGGTGGCGATCCGCTCGGTCATCCGCACGGGCGTGTCCCAGCGCAGCGACTCCTCCACGGCGTTGGGCACCAGGGCCGGGTCCTCGCGCAGCAGGGCGAGCTGGGCGGGATGGCTGAGCAGGGCGTGCACGGTCAGTCCGAGCAGCCCCGCGGTCGTCTCGAAGCCGGCCACGAACACCAGCAGCAGCAGGTCGAGCATCTCGCTCTCGCCGAGCCTGCCGTCGTCGCTGCCGAGCGCCGCGAGCAGCGCGGAGACCAGATCGTCGGCGGGCTCGCGCCGGCGCCGGGCGACCAACTGGGCGAAGTACCCGCGCAGGGCGGTCACGGCCTCGTCGGCGCGCTTCCAGTCCTCCTCGGTGCGCACCGGCTCCAGCAGCCGGCTCGCGTCCTGCCCGTAGTGGTGGAACCGGTCCTGGTCCGCGTGCGGGACCCCGATCAGATCGCCCGCCACGGCCACGGGCAGCGGGTATCCCACCATCTCCTGGAAGTCGGCCGCGCCGCCGTCACGGGTGGCGTCGGCGAACTGGTCGAGGAGCGCGGTGGTGGTGGACTCGATGCGCTCCGCGAGGGCGGCGATCCGGCGGGCGCCGAACCGGTCGGCCACCAGCCGCCGCAGCCGCACGTGGTCGGTGCCGTTGGCGCGCAGCAGCGAGGAATAGAAGAACACGGCGGCCGGATGGTCCCGCCAGTCGGGCAACTCCGTCTCGCACCAGATGAGGTCGGGAGTGAGGCAGGAAGGGTCGCTGAGGACCTGCTGGCAGTCCGCGAACCGGGTCAGGAAATAGGTGTCGAGCTTCTCGTGGTAATAGACGGGGGCGATACGGCGCAGTTCGGCCAGTGCCGGAAAGGGGTCTTCCTTCCCCTCGGCAGTGAACAGCGACGAAAGCAGCGTTTCCGAATCCACCGTTGCGGCCTTTCCGGCCATCCGGTCCGGGAGCGGAGTGGCACGCCGCCAGTATGTCCTGCCGCTGGTCCGGCTGCCATGCCGGTGAATTCTCCGGCCAATTATGATCCACCTCTGGCCGGATTCGATGAGTGGCCCAGAATTTGCGCCCTCTTCACCACCCCGAAGTGCGACGGGGAGATGAAGGGGGCGAATTCGTAAATCATATTAGCGGGCTTGTGTATGGGTAATTCAGGGCTGGAAACAGTGAATTGAACATTGACCGCGAGTCCGCCCCTCACCCCTTGTTCGAGCCGAGCGTCAGCCCGTTGACGAACTGCCGCTGGAGCACGAAGTAGACGAGCAGGGTCGGGATGGCGGTCAGCAGCGAGCCCGCGGCCACCAGGTTGGGATCGGTGAAGTACTCGCCGGACAGGTTGTTCAGGGCCGAGGTGATCGGCATGTTGGCGCCGGTCGAGATCAGCACGAGGGCCCAGAAGAAGTCGTTGTAGATCCAGATGGACAGCAGGGTCGCGAGCGCCGCCATCGCCGGTTTGCACAGCGGCAGCGTGATCTGCCAGTAGAGCCGCCACACCGACGCGCCGTCGACCAGCGCCGCCTCGGTCAGCTCGTGCGGCAGCGAGCGCATGTAGTTGCTCAGCACGAACGCGCAGAACCCGGACTGGAACGCCACATGGATGAGGACGAGGCCGAGCGCGGAGTCGTACAGCTTGCCGCTCGCCGTGATGCCCGGCAGGTCCGTCAGGAGATAGAGCCGGTACAGCGGGGTGATGACGACCTGCTGGGGCAGGAGGTTGCCGGCCGTGAAGACCAGCAGCAGGGCGAGGTTCAGCCGGAAGTCGAAGCGGCTGACGTAGAACGCGACGCAGGAGGACAGGAACAGGGTCAGCAGGACGGCCGGTACGGCGATCACCAGGGTGTTGCCGAAGTAGTGCAGCATGTCCGACTGCCGGAAGGCGTTCGTGAAGTTGTCGAAGCTCAGTTTGTCGGGCCAGGAGAGGTAACCCTTGGCGCTGGTCTCGCTGTACGGCCGCAGCGCCGAGTAGACGGCCCACAGCAGCGGGGCGAGCCAGGCCAGGGCCGTCCCGGCGAGGAAGACGTGCAGCACCACGCGGGCCGGACGGACGGGGGCGCGGCGCTTTTCCGGGAGGGTGCCGCCGCTCATGCGCGCCGCTCCTTGCGGAAGGTGGCGATCAGGTACGGGACGATCACCGCGAGGGAGATGACCAGCAGGACGACGGCGATCGCGGAGCCGTACCCGATGCGGCTGGACTCGCCGATGATGTTGTTCGTCACCAGGATCGACAGCAACTCCGTTCCCTGGGAACCCTTGTTGAAGACGAAGACCAGGTCGAAGGCGCGCAGGGCCTCGATGACGGTGACGACCAGGACGACCGTGTTGGTCGGGCGCAGGGTGGGGAAGACGACGCTGCGGAAGGTCTGCCACTCGTTCGCGCCGTCGAGGGCGGCCGCCTCCCGCAGGGAGGGGTCGACGCTCTTCAGGCCGGCCAGGTAGAGGATCATCATGTAGCCGGTGTGCCGCCAGGACGCGGCGATCAGGACCGCCCACAGGTTCAGGTGCGGATCGCCGATCCAGTCGATGTAGTGGCCGGGCCTGTTGGCGCCGATGACGCTGTTGATCAGGCCGGTGTCCGGGTTGTAGACGAGCTGCCAGACGAACCCGATGCACGCCATGGAGATGACGACCGGCAGGAAGAACGCGGTCTGGTAGACCCGGCTGAAGCGGATCCGCTTGTCCAGCTGGGTGGCCAGGAACAGGCCGAACGGGGTCGGGAGCAGGATCAGCACGACGAACCAGACGACGTTGTGCTCGACGGCCGGCCAGAACTGCGGGTTGTCGGTGAACAGTTGCCGGAAGTTGTCCAGGCCCACCCACTTGATGGCGGCGAACCCGATGCCGTCCCAGGTGGTGAAGGCGAGGGCGATGGAGGCGAGCGCGGTGACCCAGACGAGGGCCACGTGCAGCACCGTGGGCACGCCCGCCATGAAGGCGAGCGTGAACCGGTCACGGCGGGTCAGCAGGCGTCTCTTGGTAGGCATGCGGGCGCTCACGAGGACGTGAAGATCGTCTTCTTCTGGCGTTCGATGGACGACAGCAGGCCGTCCACGCCCTTGGGGTCCTGCAAGAACTTCTGCAAGGCCGGCTGCATCACCGTGGAGGTGAAGTCCGGGCGGGAGTCGCGGTCCATGAACTGGGTGAGGTTCTTGGCGCTGCCGATCATGTCGAACGCCTTCTTCTGCAACGGCGAGTAGGCGGATGTGTCGGCCTTGTTGGAGGCGGCCACCACGCTCGGGTCGCCCTTCAGGTACAGCTCCTCGGCCGCCGGGGTGCCCAGGTACTCCAGCAGCTTGACCACGCCCGCGTGGTTCTTGGGCGCCTTGCTCACCATGTAGCCGTCGGTGGGCGCCTCGACCGTCTCCTGGCCGTAGGCGGGGTTCATCTCCGGGAAGGGGAAGAAGTCCAGGTCGTCCAGGGCGGACTTGTCGGTGAACTGCTGGGCGACGAAGGAGCCGACGAGGTACATACCGGCCTGTCCGGCCGCCAGGGACTGGGCCGCGTCCTGCCAGATCCGGCCCATGAAGCCGTCCTGGTGGTAGGGGAGCAGCTCGGCCCAGTGGTCGAAGACCGCCCTGACCTTCGGATCGGTCCAGGACGCCTTGCCGGCCATCAACTGGACGTGGAAGTCGTACCCGTTGAGCCGGAAGTTGATCTGGTCGAAGGTGCCCATCGCGGGCCAGGCGTCCTTGTCCCCGAAGGCGATCGGCACGAGGCCGTCGCGCTTCATCCGCTTGCACAGGGCGACGAGCTGGTCCCAGCTGGTGGGTATCTCGTAGCCGTGCCGCCGGAAGAGGGATCTGCGGTAGAAGACGGCCCAGGGGTAGGTGGTCATCGGCACGAAGTAGTACTTGCCGTCCTCGCCCTTGCTCAGCTTCTTCATGGCGTCGGGGAAGTTGTCCCCGATCCTCGCCCACACGTCGTCGACCGGCGTGGCCAGCTTCTTCGCCGCGAAGAACTGCATGCGGTACCCGGCGAACCAGTTGAACACGTCGTCCGGGGTGCCCTGGAGGTAGGAGTTGATCTGCTCCTGGAAGGTGTTGTGGTCCTTGGTGTTCACGTGGACGGTGATCCCGGACTGCTTCCGGAAGGCCGCGTAGACGTTCTCGAAGGCTTTCTTCGGCACCGCGTCCGAGGCGTTGGAGCCGACGGTGACGGTCTTCGGGTCGGCGGCGGCACCGCTGCCCCCGCAGGCGGACAGCAGGGGGACGCCGGCCCCGGCGAGCAGGGCGGCGGAGGACGCCCCGCGCAGAAGCGTGCGGCGGCTGGGAGACGGGACGGACGGGCCGGTATGGGACGGACTCATGGCGGCTCCCGAGGGATACAGGGTTCGGCCACGGGATGAGTCGATCGCCGCGGAGTCGTCGAAACCGCTCATAAACCAACTCGACCGAACAGTGTGGCCGTAATGACACCCTCGTAACCGCACAGGCGTCAATAGGGCGGTGCGCAACGGGAGTTGTCCTGCCCGAAATGTCACCGTCGCCGCCGGTCGGTGAGGTCCCCGGCTCGTCCGTGATTTGTACGGACATCCGGACCTGATGGTTCGACTATGTCTGGACAAAGTCTTGACAGTGGCTCCGGCGGGGACTTGGATCGCCTCCCGACGCAACAGCGCCCTTCCCGTCGCACGCACAGTGAGGTGCAAAGAACGATGGATCGCTCTTCTCGCTCGGGTTCGCGCAGACTGGTTTCGCTGGTGGCGGTGGCCGCCGCCGCGGCGCTGGCCCTCACGGGCTGCTCCAGCGGCCACGGGGGCAAGAAGGCCGAGGAGTCCGGGGCGGACGCCGCCGCGGGCAAGGCGGACACCCCCCGGATGACCGTCGCCCTGGTCACGCACCAGGCGCCTGGCGACACCTTCTGGGACACCGTCCGCAAGGGCGCCGAGGCGGCCGCGGCCAAGGACAACGTCAAGCTCGTCTACTCCGCCGACCCGAACGCGGGAAACCAGGCGAACCTCGTGCAGAACGCGGTCGACCAGAAGGCCGACGGCATCGCCGTCACCCTGGCCAAGCCGGACGCGCTGAAGGACGTGCTCGGCAAGGCGGAACGGGCGGGCATCCCGGTGGTGGGCCTGAACTCCGGACTGGCCGACTGGCGGCGGCTCGGCCTGCTGGAGTTCTTCGGCCAGGACGAGAGCGTGGCCGGCGAGGCGTTCGGGAACAAGCTGAACACGGCCGGCGCCAGGAAAGTCGTCTGTGTCGTGCACGAGCAGGGAAACGTGGGCCTGACCCAGCGCTGCGACGGACTGAGGAAGACGTTCAAGGGCACCACCGAGACGCTGTACGTCAACGGCACCGACATGCCCTCCGTACGGGCGACCGTCACGGCGAAGCTGAAGCAGGACACCTCGATCGACACCGTCGTCACCCTCGGTGCTCCGTTCGCCGCCACCGCGGTGCGGTCGGTGGGCGATGCGGGTAGCAAGGCCAAGGTGGCCACCTTCGACCTGGACAAGGACCTCGTGCGGGCCGTGCGGAACGGCAGCGTCGAGTTCGCCGTGGACCAGCAGCCGTACCTCCAGGGCTATCTGGCCGTCGACGCGCTCTGGCTCTACAAGTACAACGGGAACTACAGCGGCGGCGGCGTCGCACCGGTGCTCACCGGACCGGCCTTCGTCGACAAGTCCAACGTCGGCACGGTGGCCGGGTTCGCCGCCAAGGGGACCCGGTGACGAGCGGCGGCGGACAGGCCGTCGGCACGCCGCCGGCACCCGGACCCGAGACGGGCGAGCGGGACGGCCGTACGGCCCGGCGCCCACCCGCCCTGCGGCTGCTGGCCCGGCCCGAGGTGGGCGTCCTCCTCGGCGCCGTCGCCGTCCTGGTCTTCTTCCTCGCCGCCGCGCCCGCGGTCCGCCAGGGCGGCTCGATGGCCACGGTCCTCTACCAGTCCTCGACCATCGGCATCATGGCGCTGCCCGTGGCCCTGCTGATGATCGGCGGCGAGTTCGACCTGTCCTCCGGCGTCGCCGTGATCGCCTCGGCGCTCACCGCGAGCATGCTCAGCTACCAGCTCACCCTGAACGTGTGGACCGGCGTGATCGCCGCCCTGGTCGTCTCGCTCGCCGTCGGCGCCCTCAACGGGTGGATGGTGGTGAAGACCGGGCTGCCCAGCTTCCTGGTCACCCTCGGCACCTTCCTGGTCCTCCAGGGAGTGAACCTCGCCGTCACCAAGCTGGTCACCGGCAACGTCGCCACCGACGGCATCGGCGACATGGACGGCTTCGGCCAGGCGAGGCGGATCTTCGCGTCCTCCTTCGGCGTCGGCGGCGTCCAGGTGAAGATCACCGTGGTGTGGTGGCTGGCCTTCGCCGCCCTCGCCACCTGGGTGCTGCTGCGCACCAGGTACGGCAACTGGGTCTTCGCCGTCGGCGGCGACCAGGACAGCGCCCGCGCGGTCGGCGTCCCCGTGCGGTTCACCAAGATCACCCTGTTCATGCTGGTCGGCTTCGGCGCCTGGTTCGTCGGCATGCACGACCTGTTCTCCTTCGAGACGGTGCAGTCCGGCGAGGGCGTCGGCAACGAACTGATCTACATCGCCGCGGCGGTCATCGGCGGCTGCCTGCTCACCGGCGGCCAGGGCAGCGCGATCGGCCCGCTCTTCGGCGCCTTCATGTTCGGCATGGTCAACCAGGGCATCGTCTACGCCGGCTGGAACCCCGACTGGTTCAAGGCGTTCCTCGGCGTGATGCTGCTCGGCGCCGTCCTGGTCAACCTGTGGGTACAGCGCACGGCGAGCCGGAGGTAACCGATGAACGACAACGGAGCGGGCACCCGCGACGCCCTTCTCCCCGGCACCCCGCCCCCCGTCGGCACCCCCCTGGTCGAGCTGCGCCGGGCGGGCAAGTCCTACGGCAACGTCCGCGCCCTGCACGGCGTCGACCTCACGGTGCGGGCCGGCCGGGTGACCTGCGTGCTCGGCGACAACGGCGCGGGCAAGTCCACCCTCATCAAGATCATCTCGGGGCTGCACCGGCACACCGAGGGCGAATTCCTGGTGGACGGCCGGCCGGTGCGCTTCGGCACCCCGCGCGAGGCGCTCGACCGGGGCATCGCCGCGGTCTACCAGGACCTGGCGACCATCCCCCTGATGCCGGTGTGGCGCAACTTCTTCCTCGGCTCCGAGCTGACCCGGGGCCCCTGGCCGCTGCGCCGCCTGGACATCGCCCGCATGAAGGAGACCGCCGACCGGGAACTGCGCCGCATGGGCATCGTCCTGGACGACCTGGAGCAGCCCGTCGGCACCCTCTCCGGCGGCCAGCGCCAGTGCGTGGCCATCGCCCGCGCCGTCCACTTCGGCGCCCGGGTCCTCGTCCTGGACGAACCGACCGCCGCGCTCGGCGTCAGACAGTCCGGTGTGGTGCTCAGGTACATCGCCGCCGCCCGCGACCGCGGCCTCGGCGTCGTGCTCATCACCCACAACCCCCACCACGCCTACCTGGTCGGCGACCACTTCAGCGTGCTGCGCCTCGGCACCCTGGAACTGTCCGCCGACCGCGCCGACACCACCGTCGAGGAGCTCACCGACCACATGGCCGGCGGCGCCGAACTCGACGCGCTCAGACATGAGTTGGCCCGGGTGCGCGGCGTGGACGCCGACGGGCTGCCCGAGGACCCGAGCGACACCTCTGCCGAAGGGAACACCTGACCATGGCGCACGCCCTCGACCGCATCCGGGTCGGCTCCGCCCCCGACTCCTGGGGCGTCTGGTTCCCCGACGACCCGCGACAGGTGCCCTGGGCACGCTTCCTGGACGAGGTCGCCGAGGCCGGCTACGAGTGGATCGAACTCGGCCCCTACGGCTACCTCCCCACCGACCCCGCGCGGCTCACCGAGGAGGTGGCCCGCCGCGACCTCAAGGTCTCCGCGGGCACGGTCTTCACCGCCCTGCACCGCGGCCCCGCCGTCTGGGCGGACACCTGGGCGCACGTCGGCCGGGTCGCCGCGCTCACCCAGGCGATGGGCGCCCGGCACCTCGTGGTGATCCCGTCCTTCTGGCGCGACGACAAGACCGCCGAGATCCTGGAGCCGCCCGAGCTGACGGCCGAGCAGTGGGGCCACCTCGCCCAGGGCATGGAACGCCTGGGCCGCCGGGTGAAGGAGACGTACGGCCTCGACATCGTGGTCCACCCGCACGCCGACACCCACCTCGACACCGAGGCGCATGTCGAACGCTTCCTCGACGCGACCGACCCCGGCGCGGTCGGCCTCTGCCTGGACACCGGTCACTACGCCTACTGCGGCGGCGACAGCGTCAGGCTGATCGAGAGGTACGGCGAGCGCGTCGGCTATCTGCACCTCAAGCAGGTCGACCCGGACGTCCTCGCCGAGGTGGTCGCGCACGAGGTGCCGTTCGGGCCCGCCGTGCAGCGCGGCGTCATGTGCGAACCGCCGCACGGGGTACCGGAGTTGGGTCCGGTGCTGGAGGCGGCACAGAAGCTCGGGGTGGATCTCTTCGCCATCGTGGAGCAGGACATGTATCCGTGCGACCCGGACAAGCCCCTGCCGATCGCGGTGCGGACGCGGCGGTTCCTGCGGTCCTGCGGGGCGTGATCGTCATGGCCCGGACGGAGGACGTGCCGGACCAGCGCGCGATTCCACCCGAACGCCTCGCCGACGTACGGGAGTTCGTCCAGCGCCTCGTCCGCTGGGCCGCGGACCGGAAGGACGTCGCCGGCCTCCTCCTGGTCGGCTCCTACGCCCGCGGGGCCGCCCGCCCCGGCTCCGACGTCGACGTGGTGCTGCTCACGGCCGACCCGGCGCCGTACCTCGCCGACGACGCCTGGGCGGTCGGGGCCGGCGAACTCGGCCTCGGCGAACTGGTCCGCACCCGCGCGTGGGGACCGGTCACCGAACGGCGCCACACCCTTGCCCCGGGCCTGGAGGTGGAGTTCGGCATCAGCACCCCGCGGTGGGCGCGGACCGACCCCGTCGACCCCGGCACCCGCCGCGTCGTCACCGACGGTGCGCTGCCGCTGTACGACCCCGAGGGCGTCCTCGCCGGGCTGCTCCGGCGCTGCCGGCCGTGACGCCGGGCCTCGTTCCTGCGCAACCCCGACGGATTCGGGCCGGGCGCGGCAGGGAACCAACCGGGGGCACGCGGGCGTTGTAGAGGTGAACGGGGGCGCCCGCGCAGACGGGAGGACGAGGATGACACACCAGACGGAACCCCGGAAGACGGTACAGGACACCGCAGACGCGGCGGCGCTGCGCCGGGACCGCTTCGGCACCCTGCCCGAGCGGATACGTCCCGAGGACACGGTCGAGACCAAGCCGGCGACCCTGCCGGACCCGGCCCGCGACCGGTACCACGCGGACGAATGGCTGGTGCGGTACTGCGGCTGACGAAGGCCACCGGCACCGCGCCGGTCAGGCCTGCCGCACCTCCGCGACCCGCACCGGCCGGTGCTCGGCGCGGGAGAGCGTGCAGGCCTCGGCGATCCACCCCGCCTCCAGGGCGTCCTCGACGGTGCACGGGGACGGCCTGGTGCCGGCCGCCATCTCGGTGAAGGCGACGAGTCCGGCTCGGTAGGCGTCCGCGAAGCGGTCCATGAAGAAGGTGTGCGGGGTGCCGGACGGGAAGCCGACTCCCGGCTCGGCCGAGCGCAGCGGCAGTCCCTCGTCCAGGCCCACGGCGAGGGCGTCGGCGAGGCCGTGCAGCTCCATGCGCACGTCGTAACCCCGGCCGCTGTGCCGGGAGTTGGAGACCAGCGCGATCGTGCCGTCGTCCAGGGTGAGGATCGCCCCGGTGGTGTCGGCGTCCCCGGCCCGCCTGATGTGGCCGGCGCCCCGGTTGCCGCCGGTCGCGTACACCTCGGTGACCTCACGGCCCGTCACCCACCGGACGGCGTCGAAGTCGTGCACGGAGCAGTCCCGGAAGATGCCACCGGAGGCGGCGATGTACGCGGCCGGCGGCGGCGCCGGGTCCAGCGTCGTGCAGCGCACCGTGTGCAGCGCCCCCAGCTCGCCCGAGCGCACCGCGGCCCGGGCGGCGGCGAAGCCCGCGTCGAAGCGGCGGTGGTAGCCGATCTGGACCGGCACCCCGCTGTCGCGCACGAGGTCGCGCACCGCCACGCCCTCCGCCATGGTGCGGGCCAGGGGTTTCTCGCAGAGGACGGGGACCCCGGCCTCGACACCGGCCCGGATCAGCGCGGGATGGGCGTCCGTGGCCGCCGCCACGACCAGGGCGTCCACCCCGGCGGCCGGCAGCGCCCGCGGCGAACTCGCGATCTCGGCCCCGAACCGCCCGGCGGCGGCCTCGGCGGCGTCCGCGAACGGGTCGGCCACCACGAGCGATTCGACGGCGGGAAGGCCGGAGAGGGTCTCGGCGTGGAAGGCGCCGACGCGGCCGAGGCCGAGGATTCCGATACGCATGAGGGCCGCCGTTCCTCGGAGTCGGTGGACGAAGGGGCGAGCGGGCCGTGCGACCCGCCTACAGGGCGACCCAGTTGCCGCTGGCCGCGGACTCGGCCATCGCCTCCAGGACGACCGCGCCGCGCACCGCGTCGGCGAGCGTCGCGCCGTACGGTGTGCCCTCGGCGATGGAGCGCACGAACCGGTAGGCCTCGATGACCTTGAGATCGTCGTAGCCCATCGCGTTGGCCGCGCCCGGCTGGAACGCGGCGAACTCGCCGGCGCCCGGCCCGACGTACACGGTGCTCACCGGCTGGTCCTGGTAGGCCGTGCCCCGGCTGACGGCGAGTTCGTTCATCCGCCTGAAGTCCCAGAACACGGCGCCCCTGGTGCCGTGCACCTCGAAGCCGTAGGCGTTCTGCTCGCCGACCGAGACCCGGCAGGCCTCCAGCACGCCCCGGGCGCCGGAGGCGAAGCGCAGCAGGCAGCCGACGTAGTCCTCGTTCTCCACCGGGCCGCGCGCGCCGCCCGGGGCGCGGGCGTGACCGGCGGTGGCGCCGGTCGGGCGGGCGCGCTCGGGGACGAAGAGCGCGGTGTCGGCGGTGAGCGCGGTGATGTCGCCGATCAGGAAACGGGCGAGGTCGGCGCCGTGCGAGGCCAGGTCGCCGAGCACTCCGCTGCCGCCGCGCTCCCGCTCGTAGCGCCAGGTCAGGGCGGCGTCCGGGTCGGCGGCGTAGTCGCTGAACAGCCGGATGCGCACATGGGTGACGGTGCCGATCCCGCCCTCCGCGATCAGCTCGCGGGCGGCCTCCACGGCGGGCGCGTTGCGGTAGTTGAAGCCGACCGCGCCCTGCACCCCGGCCTGCGCGGCCGCGGCCGCGACCGCGCGGGCGTCCCCGGCGGACAGGCCCACCGGCTTCTCCATCCACAGGTGCTTGCCCGCCTCGGCCATCGCCACCCCGATCCGGCGGTGCAGGAAGTTCGGCGCGGTGACGCTGACCGCCCGCACCCGGGGATCGGCGGCCACCTCCCGCCAGTCGCGGGTCGCGTGGGCGAACCCGAACCGCCCGGCGGCCTCCTCGGCCCTGCCCGGCACCTCCTCGGCGACGGCGATCAGCCGGGGCCGCAGCGGGAGCCGGGGATAGTGGTGGGGGAGACGGGCGTACGCCCGCGTGTGCACCCGGCCCATCCAGCCGAACCCGACGACGGCGACACCCAGCTCCTCCACCATGACAGCCTCTCCGCGTCAGCGCCGTGGGACCGGCCCCTCTTCCGGTCACCTTTGTCCTGACATGGCGGACTGTCAACGCCCCCGCACGGACCGGGGTGTCGGCATCGCCGGTCCGGCCACTTGCTAGAGGTTGATGACGTACGCCTTGCGGAGCGTCTCGTGCACGGTCCACGTCGTACGGTCGCCCGCGCGCAGCACCGCCATGTCACCCGGGCCGACCCGCAGCGTCGGACCGTCCTCGAACTCGATCGTCGCCGAGCCGCTGACCACGACGAACAGCTCGTCGGCCTCGGTGTCGGTGACCACGCCCGGGGTGATCTGCCAGATCCCGCGGAGCTGTCGGCCGTCCGCCGACTCCCAGACCACCTTCCCGGTGACCTCGGGGCTGCCGGAGACGATCTGCCCGGGGTCCAGGGGCTCGGGTTCGAGTTCGGCGTCGGGGATGTGGAGCGCGAAGCTGTGCGTCATGCGCCGACCCTAGCCAGGCCCGCGCCCCCGCCGCCGTCGACAGAGTGTGGGGCATCGGGCCTGGTCGAAGGACACATCGTCGGGCCGCGGACTGGCGGGCGCCCGCGGCGGGGGTGATCGTGGGAGACATGGCCGACTCGACCGCGGCGGACCCCCCTGGGCAGGCGGCGGGCGGGCCGGGCCCCGGCGGGCACAGCGCCCGCGAGGCGCTCCTGTTCGGCGGGGTCTACGGCGCCGTCCTCGCCAGCTCGATGATCGCCGCCCTCAGCCGCTACAGCACCACCACGCCGGCGAGCCGCCGCTACGACGCCCTCTGGCTGCTGGTGACCGCCTTCGCCTCCGCCCTCGCCCACGGCTACGCCCACTACATCGCCGAGCGCGCCCCGCACCGCCGCTGGGACGGCGTGCGCGCCCTGCGCAACGAGTGGCCGCTGGTCGCGGCCGTACTGCCGACGGTCTTCCTGCTCGCGGGCGCGGGCTGGGGGTGGTGGCCCCCGAAGGGCGTCGAGTACCCCGCCTTCACCCTGAACATCCTGATCCTCTTCACCCTGGGCCTGACCACCGCCCGCCAGGCGGCACGGCCCTGGCCCGCCGCCGTCCTCGTGGGCCTCGGGGACGCCCTCCTCGGTCTGGTCGTCGTCGTGGCCAACGCCCTCATCAAGTGACCCCGCCCGCCGCGGCACCGGGCACCCGCGCGCATACGGTAGGGTTGACCTGCGTGATCACGCGGAAACGGCGTGAGACCGCGACGGGACGTGGCGCAGCTTGGTAGCGCACTTGACTGGGGGTCAAGGGGTCGCAGGTTCAAATCCTGTCGTCCCGACTCGATGGAGTCGCAGGTCAGGGCAGTTTCGGAGAGATCCGGAACTGCCCTTCGGCCGTTCCGCCCGAGTCCGGTGGCGAAGAGCGGGGGCGAACGAGGGTGGGGCACGGCGGGCGGGAGGCATTCGCGCGCGGCGCGCGGCTGTACGAGGCGGCACAGGCGGTGGCCGGCGACCATGCCGGGGCGGTCGAAGCGGTGCGGGCGGCGCTGAAGCCGATCCACGACGCGGCGGTCCAGCGGGAACTCGACGCCATCCCGGTCGCCCGGCTCCAGGACGTCACCGAGGGACGCCTGCGGCTCGGGAACATCGACAAGAGCGGCCTGAGCACGGTGGGCCGCGTGCTCGAAGCGGGCCCCTACCGGCTGCGCCAGATTCCCGGCGTCGGGCAGCGCACCGTCGACCAGATGCTCGCCGCCGCCCGACGCCTGTCCGAGGCCGTGCACGAGACGGTGGCCGTCCACCTCGACGTGGACCGGCCGGAACCGGCGACCACCGCGCTCGTCGAGGCCCTCCACGTCCTGGTGGGCGCGGGCCCGCGGGCCCGGCGCGCGGTGGACGAGGCCGCGGCCCTGTCGAAGCGGCTCGGCCCGCTGCTGGCCGACGCCAGGCCCGCCGCCGGACGGCTCAGGATGCTGCTGGCCGGGCGGCAGAAGAGGGCGCGCGCCCTGACGGCGCTCGCCGGGATCCGCTCGCTGGTGGACGGGGCGGAACGGGCGGGCCTGCCCGAGACGCTGGCCCAGACCTCGGTGGACCTGCTGCGCGGAACGCCGTCCGGCATCGAGGCGTGGGTGGACTTCGAGCTCCGCTCCGCCGAGTACTACAGCCTGCTCGCCGAGATCTCCGGGCGGCTGCCGGACGCGGCCGCCGCCGAGGGCTTCCTGCCGCGGGAGATCGCCGAGCGGGTGCGGACCCAGCGGCTCGCCGACGCGCACCGGCGGGTCTCCCTGCGCGGATACCAGGCGTTCGGCGCGCGGTTCGTCCTCGCGCAGCGCAAGGTGATACTCGGCGACGAGATGGGACTCGGGAAGACCATCCAGGCGATCGCCGTGCTGGCGCACCTCGCCGCCGAGGGGCAGAGCCACTTCATGGTCGTCTGCCCGGCGAGCGTCCTCGTCAACTGGACCCGCGAGATCGAGGCCCGCAGCGCACTGCGCGTCCAGGTGCTCCACGGGCCCGACCGGCAGGACGCGTTCGCCGACTGGCAGGACCGGGGCGGGGTCGGGGTGACCACGTTCGAGGCGCTGCGCGGGTTTCCGGCGCCGGGCGGCGCGGAGGTCGGACTCCTCGTCGTCGACGAGGCCCACTGCGTGAAGAACCCGAAGGCCAAGCGGTCCCAGGCCGTGGCCCGGTGGGCGGAGCACTGCGAGCGCGTGCTGCTCATGACCGGAACCCCCATGGAGAACCGGGTCGCCGAGTTCCGCGACCTGGTCGGGATGCTGCACCGGGAGATGGCGGACGCCCTGGGCGAGGGGGACGCGCCGGCCGGATCGGTGGCGTTCCGCGACGCCGTCGCCCCCGTCTACCTGCGGCGCAACCAGGTGGACGTGCTGACGGAACTGCCGAGCCTCCAGCGGCCGTCACGGGCCCCGCGGTGCTCCTGGCGCAGATCCAGGCGGCCGGGGTCGGCCTCAACCTCCAGGCCGCCTCCGTCGTCGTCATCTGCGAACCCCAGCTCAAGCCGACCGTCGAACACCAGGCGGTGGGCCGGGCCCATCGCATGGGGCAGGTCAGGCCGGTGCGGGTGTACCGCCTGCTCGCCACCGGAGGCGTGGACGAACGCCTGGTGAAAATGCTGGAGGCCAAGACCCGCCTGTTCGACGCCTACGCGCGCCGCAGTGCCGTGGCCGAGGCCAGCGCGGACGCGGTCGACGTCTCGGACACCGAGCTGGCCCGCCGCATCGTCGAGGAGGAACAGGCGCGGCTGGGCGTGGGGGACGGGAGCCCGCTGCAACCGAGCGAGTGACAGCCCTCCCGGCGGGGCCGCCGCGGACGTCACCCGATCGGCACCCGCCCCGGGCGCGTTTCCGTGAGCTGGCCGCCACGCTGGAGACAGCCGGGAGCGATCCGACGCACCGGGACACGAACGTGGACGAGGGCGGACCCGTGGCGGACCGGACAGCGGACGGAACAGCGGCCGGGACCGCGCCCGGGACCGGGGCGCCGGCCTGTCTGGTCACCGGGGCCAGCGGGTACATCGGCGGCCGGCTCGTGCCGGAACTGCTGGACGCCGGGTACCGGGTGCGCTGTCTGGCCCGCACCCCGGGCAAGCTGCGCGACCACCCGTGGGCCGGCCGGGTCGAGATCGTCCCGGGCGACGTCACGGACCCGGAGTCGGTGGCGCGGGCGATGGCGGGCATGGACGTGGCCTACTACCTGGTGCACGCGCTCGGCACGGGCCGCGGCTTCGAGCGCACCGACCGGGAGGCGGCCCGCGTCTTCGGCGAGCAGGCCCGCCGGGCCGGAGTGGGACGCCTGGTGTACCTCGGCGGGCTGACCCCCGCCGGGGTTCCCGGACGGGAGCTGTCGCCGCACCTGCGCTCCCGGGCCGAGGCCGGCCGCATCCTGCTCGACTCGGGCGTGCCGACCGCCGTCCTGCGCGCCGCCGTCATCATCGGCTCGGGCTCCGCGAGCTTCGAGATGCTGCGGTACCTCACCGAGCGGCTGCCGGTGATGGTCACCCCGCGCTGGGTGCACACCCGTATCCAGCCCATCGCCGTACGGGACGTGCTGCGCCTCCTGGTGGGCTGCGCGCGGCTGCCCCCGGACGTCAGCCGCGCCTTCGACATCGGCGGCCCCGAGGTGCTCACCTACCTGGACATGATGCGGCGGTACGCCGCGGTGGCCGGCCTGCCCCGGCGGCTGATCGTGCCCGTGCCGGTGCTCACGCCGGGCCTGTCCAGTTACTGGGTCGGGCTGGTGACCCCGGTGCCGGCCGCCATCGCGCGGCCGCTGACCGAGTCGCTGCGGCACGAGGTCGTCTGCCAGGAGCACGACATCGAACGGTACGTGCCGAACCCGCCCGGCCACCCCCTCGGCTTCGACCGGGCCGTCGCCCTGGCGCTCCAGCGGGTCCGCGAGGCCCAGGTCGACACCCGCTGGTCGTCCGCCTCCGTGCCGGGCGCCCCGAGCGATCCGCTGCCGACCGACCCGGACTGGGCGGGCGGCAGCCTGTACACGGACGTGCGGGAGCGCGCGGCGGACGTGTCGCCGCAGGCCCTGTGGCGGGTCGTCGAGGGCATCGGCGGGGAGCACGGCTGGTACTCCTTCCCGCTGGCCTGGGCGGTGCGCGGATGGCTCGACCGGCTCGTCGGCGGCGTGGGCCTGCGCCGGGGCCGGCGGGACGCGCGGCGGCTGCGGGTGGGCGACTCGCTGGACTTCTGGCGGGTGGAGGAGATCGAGCGCGGCCGGCTGCTGAGGCTGCGCGCCGAGATGAGGCTGCCGGGACTCGCCTGGCTGGAGATGCGGGTGGACGACGGCGACGACGGCGTCCGGTACCGGCAGCGGGCGCTGTTCCACCCCCGCGGACTGCTCGGCCACCTGTACTGGTGGAGCGTCTCGCCCTTCCACGCGATCGTCTTCGGGGGCATGGCCCGCAACATCGTGCGCGCCGCCGCCCGCATCCGGCAGGATCAGCACGACGGTGACGGCGCCGCCGGCCGGCCACCGGAGGCGAGATGACCGCCCCGCGCGTCTCGGTCGTCCTGTTCACCTCCGACCTGCGCCTGCACGACCACCCGCCGCTGTGCGCGGCGCTGGCGGCCGCCGACGAGATCGTCCCGCTGTTCGTACGCGACCGCGCCGTCGAGGCGGCCGGGTTCGCCACCCCGAACCGCACCGCCTTCCTCGCCGACTGCCTGGCCGACCTGGACGCGTCCCTGCGCGAGCGCGGCGGGCGGCTCGTGGTGCGGTCCGGCGATCTGGTGGCGCAGGTCCGCGCGGTGGCGGCGGAGGCGGACGCGGGCGAGGTGCACCTGGCGGCCGCGCACAGCGCCTTCGCCACGCGCCGGGAGGACCGGCTCCGGCGGGCGCTGGAGTCCGAGGGGCGCCGGCTGGTCGTGCACGACGCGGTGACCGTGGCCGTGCCGCCCGGCGAGCTGACTCCCGCCGCCTCCGATCACTTCGCCGTCTTCACGCCGTACCACCGGCACTGGGCGCGAGCCCGGCTGCGCGCGCCGCTGGCCACCCCGCGCCGGGTGCGCGTGCCGGACCGGGTGCGGGGCGAACCGCTGCCCGCCCGCGCCGACGTCACCGGCGTCTCGCCCGCCCTCCCGGCCGGCGGCGAGTGCGCGGGCCGGGCGCGGGTGCGCGCCTACTGGCGCGCGGGCCTGGACGCCTACGACGACACCCGCGACGACCTGGCCGCCGACGCCACCTCCCGGCTCTCCGCGCATCTGCATTTCGGCACCCTGTCCCCGGTGGAACTGGTGCACCGGGCCCGCCGCCACGGCGGACCGGGCGCCGAGGCGCTGGTACGGCAGCTCGCCTGGCGTGACTTCCACCTCCAGGTCCTCGCCGCCCGCCCCGACGCCGCCCGCGCCGACTACCGCGCCAAGGACGACCGCTGGCGCACGGGGAGTGCCGCGCGCGCCGACGCCGAGGCGTGGCGGCAGGGCCGTACCGGCTACCCGGTGATCGACGCGGCGATGCGGCAGCTTCGCCACGAGGGCTGGATGCACAACCGGGCCCGGCTGCTGACCGCCTGCTTCCTGACCAAGACGCTCTACGTCGACTGGCGCATCGGTGCCGCCCACTTCCTGTACTGGCTGGTCGACGGGGACATCGCCAGCAACCAGCTCAACTGGCAGTGGGTGGCCGGGACCGGCACCGACACCCGGCCCAACCGGGTCCTCAACCCCGTCGCGCAGGCCAGGCGCCACGACCCCGACGGCAGCTACGTGCACCGCTGGGTGCCCGAGCTGCGGGGCGTCGCCGCCCCGGCCGTCCACGAGCCGTGGAAACTGCCCGGTGCGGAGCGGGCCGCGCTCGGCTACCCCGATCCGGTGGTCGGCCTGGCCGAGGGCCTGGACCGGTTCCGCCGGGCCCGCGAACGGCGGGGGTGACCGCGGCCGGCGGACGTCAGCCTGCCAGCCGGCGCGAGCCGTCGCCCCCGGCGCGGTCGGGCTACGGGGTGTGCCCGTCGGCGACCGGGGCGACCGGGGTGGCCTGGGTGGCCGGGGTGGCCGTGCGGTGGCGGCGGGCCGTCATCACCGCGTAGACGAGGACGCCGGCGAAGAGGAACAGCGCGCCCTGGTACACCGCCGCGTAGCCGGCGCCCGCCATCAGCCAGATCGAGAAGGCGGCCGCGATCGAGGTGACCACCGCGTCCCGCACCAGCCGCCCCCGGTCCACCGAGGCGGAGCGGCCGGAGACGAGGTGGAAGAGCTGGGCGGCGGTGGCCAGCAGGTAGGGGACGGTCGCGGTGAAGGTGGTGACGAGGACCAGCACCTCGAAGACCCTGCCGGAGCCGGAGAGGTAGTTGTAGGCGGTGAGCAGGGACGCCAGGACCACGGTGACGGCGACGCCGGTCGTCGGCACGCCCCGGCGGCGCCGGGCGAAGGTGGCCGGGAAGAGCCCGTCGCGCGCGGCGGCGTACGAGGTCTGGGCGCTGAGCAGGGTCCAGCCGTTCAGGCAGCCGGTCATGGACACCAGGGCCGCGATCGCCACCGCCCAGCCGCCCCAGTTGCCGCCGAACATCGCGTTCACGGCGTCCGAGAACGGCGCGGTGGAGTGGATCAGGCGGTGGTGCGCGACCGTGCCGAACACGGCCAGCGTGCCCAGCAGGTACACCAGCGCGGCGCCCGCGGTGCCGATCACGGTGGCGCGGCCCACGTTGCGGCGGGCGTTTTGGACCTCACCGGCGCTGACCGCGGCGGACTCCACCCCGAGGTAGGAGAAGAGCAGCAGCGCGGCGGAGGCGGACACCGCGCCGATCGCGCCCTGGCCGCTGGAGTTGAACGGCCCGAGCCGGGAGGGGTCGAAGAAGAACAGTCCGCCGACCGCCACGAGCAGCAGCGGCACGAACTTCAGCACCGTGGAGACGAGCTGGACGGCGCCCACGTAGCGGGTGCCGGCGAAGTTGGCGAGCGCGGGCAGCCACTGGATCACCAGCGCGGCCAGACACGCGGTCCAGCGATGACCGCTCACCGGGATCAGCACGTCCAGATAGCCGACGGCGGCCACGGCGAGCGCGGCGTTCGACACCCAGGTGGTGATCCAGTACGACCATGCCGCGAGGAAGCCCGCGAAGTCGCCGAACGCCCCGCGGGCGTAGACGTACGGGCCGCCGGTACGCGGATCGCGCGCGGCGAGCTTGCCGAAGGTCAGCGCGAGGGCGATGGCGCCGACGGTCAGCACGCCGAAGGCGACCAGGCTGACGGTGCCGTAGGGGGCGATGGAGGCGGGCAGCAGGAAGATGCCGCCGCCGATGATGTTGCCCATGACCAGCGCGGTGGCCACGGGGAGCCCGAACCGGCGCGCGTGCCGGCTGGGCGAGCCCTGGGGGTCCCCGACGGGGGCCGCGGGGGTCTCCGAGGGGGCCGGAGCCGGCCGGGGAGCGGTTCCGGTGACGTGCATGGGTGGTGCGCCTCTCATCAAGCCGATGTCCCGGGATCGCCGGGACTCAGCCATGGTCGGTGATGCCCCCACCTGTCGCAAAATCGCCGATTCTTGTCTTGTCCGGGCATTCCGCGCACGCAAAAAGTGAGCTTGGGGTCCTTTTCGGCCGCGATATCTGCGGTGCCGCCGTCCGCGGTCTCGTCACCGAGGCCCCGCCGGTGCACCATGTGACGCGCGGGACACCGTGGTACGGAGCGGGCTCGGGAGGCGGCATGGGCATGTCGGCACGGGGCGGGGTTTCCGGGATCGAGGTCCGGTCCATCGACTACGTCCCGCTGGACGAACGGCACGGCCGGCTGTGGCACCTGGGGCCCCTGTGGTTCATGTCCAACGCCCAGATCGCCACCCTGGCCGTCGGGCTGATCGGCGTCACCGGCGGCGGCAACCTCGTCTGGTCGCTGCTGGCCATCGTCTCCGGAACCCTCCTCGGCACCTTCTTCATGGCCTTCCACTCCGCCCAGGGCCCCCAGCTGGGCCTGCCGCAGATGATCCAGTCGCGGCCGCAGTTCGGCTATGTCGGCGCGCTCCTGGTGTGGCTCTTCGCCTATGTGCAGTACGCCGGGTTCAACGTCTTCAACGGCATCCTCGCCGCCGACGCCCTGCACACCACCGTGCACGGCGGGGTGAAGCCCTGGGTCCTCGCGGTCACCGTGGCCGCGCTCGTCATCGCCCTGGTGGGCTACGACGTCATCCACAAGGCCGAGCGGATCCTGACCTACGTCTTCCTGGTCGTCTTCGGGATCTTCACCGTCGGCATCCTGCTCACCCTGCACTACCCGGCCGGCTCCTTCGACCTCGGCGCCTTCGCCTGGACGCCGTTCCTCGCCCAGTTCGGCGTGGTCGCCGGCTACCAGATCAGCTGGGCCATCTACGTCTCGGACTACTCCCGCTACCTCCCGCCGGACGTGACCGTCCGCAGGACCTTCTACTGGACCTACTTCGGCTCGGCGCTCGGCGGCATCTGGATGATGGTGCTCGGCGCACTGCTCGCGGCCTGGGCCGGTCCGCGCTTCGAGACCATCGCCTCGATCGACGCCGCCGGCGACAAGGTGTTCGACGGCTTCGGGGCGATCGTGCTGCTCTTCGCCGCCCTCGGCCTCGTCTCCGTCACCGCGCTCAACATGTACGGCGGTTCGCTGACCCTCATCAGCGCCATCGACTCCGTACGGCGGGTACGGCCGACGCTCGCCGTGCGCCTGCTCACCCTCGGCCTCACCGCCGCGCTCTCCGTGATCGGCGCGCTCGCCGCCACCGCCCACTTCCTCGCCGACTTCAACGACTTCCTGCTGCTGGTCCTCTACCTGTTCATCCCGTGGACCGCGGTCAACCTCATGGACTACTACGTGGTGCGCCGCGGGCACTACGCCGTCGCCGAGATCTTCGATCCCCGCGGCATCTACGGCCGCTGGGGCCGGCACGGGATCATCTCCTACCTGGCCGGCTTCGCGGCCATGGTGCCGTTCTTCTCCGTCGGCACCCTGTACGTGGGCCCCGCCGCGAAGGCGCTCGGCGGCGCGGACATCTCCCTGTTCGTCGGGCTGCCGGTCGCCGCCGTCCTGTACTGGTGGCTGACCCGCTCCCTCGACGTCGAGGCGGAGGCGCGGCTGGCCCGGGCGGAGGCGGAGGAACTGGAGCGGGCGGCCGGCGAGCACCGGGAGCCCTGAGGGCGGGAGCCCTGAGGAGGGAGCCCCGAACGACCGCCGCCGGCCAGCCAGGTCCCTGACGGTGGACAACCTCTTGACGCCGCGCGGAGCGGGATCGACACTCCTCGTAGGGAATCCTAGTGAACGGGTAGGGAATCATGGCGCGCCTCGAAGCGGTCACCGGCCGAGCGGGCCGGACGCCGACGCGCACCCCGCTGCTCACCTCCCGCCGGCACATCGATCTGCTGCGCGTCTGCAGCGCCCTGGGCGACCCGCGCTGATCCAGGGCCCGCCGTCGGACCCGGGCCGAGCGCCCTCCCGCCCGACGCCGGCCCCGCGCCGGACCAGGCGCCGTGCCGCGCGCCGCGCCAGGGCCCGCGCACCCCGGCCGCCCCGGCCCTCGCGGCCACCGCCCGACGGCTCCCGCCGACGCGCCCCTCGTACGCCCACGACCCGGGGAGACGCATGTCCATCACTCCGCTCGCCGCCGTCCCGCCCGCCCACCGCGCCGCGCCCGTCTTCCGGGGCCGGCTCGGCCGGGACGCGCGCAGCGGCCACTACGCCGTGCCCCACCGCTACCGCCTCCACCTGTCCACCGCCTGTCCCGACGGACTCCGGCTCGCCGTCGGCCACAGCCTGCTCGGCCTGGCCGGCAGCTGTCCGGTCACCTTCCTGCCCGCCCTCCCGGACGGTGACGACGGCGGCCACGCCGAGCTGCGCCCGCTGTACGAGGCCAGTGCGCACCACTACCGGGGCCCCGCCCTCGCGCCCGCGCTCAGCGATGACTGGTCCGGACGCATCGTCAGCACCCACGCCCGCGACATCCTGCGCGACCTGGACCGCTTCCCGCGCACCGGCGGAGGTCCCCTGTACCCGCCCGGACTGGAGTCCGTGACCGCGGCCGTCGAGCGGATGTGCGCCGAGGGCATCGAGGAGGCCGCCCAGCGCGCGGGGCGGGCCGGTGCCGGACCGGCCGAGCGGGCCGCCGCGCTCGACGTGCTGCTGGACACCCTGGACCGCCTGGAGCGGCGGCTGGCGGGGGAGGAGTACCTGGTCGACGGCCGGCTCACCGCGGCCGACGTCGAACTCTGGGTCGCCCTGGCGCAGTTGGACCTGGTGCACCGCCTGCACCTCGACGCGTCCGCCGTGCAGCGCGTCGCCGGGCACCGGGCCCTGTGGGCCTACGCCCGCCGGCTCGCCGCCCACCCCGCCTTCGGCCGCCACCTCGACCTCGACGGCATCGCACGCCGCCACCAGGGCCGCTGCCGGGGCCTGGAGGCCGCCGGAGCCGCCGTGCAGATCCTGGACTGGGCCGCCCACACCGCCGGTTCCCCCGACACCTCCCGCCCCTGAGCGCGGCCCGCGGATGTCCAGGTGGCGGACGGGCGTTGACATCCGCGGCGCCCACTGGACTACTCTCGGCCCGAGAACGGTCATGAGCGTCAGCGCCAAGCCCCGGCTCGCTGACCGGCAGCCCTCGCGACGCGTCGGGTGCCCCAAATGACGACCGGACCGGACGACGACTCGCGCGAGCCCCACGGGGCCGGACAGTGACAGGTGACGCCATGTACGCAGCTCCCAGGACGGCCCCGAGCCGCCCCCAGGGCTGCGTACCGCCGCGCGCCGCCCTGGTCGCGGACCGCGCCGTCGACCTGCTGCGCGTCAGCAGCGCGCTGTGTACCGCGCCGGGCGCGGCCCGCGGCCGCCGGGGCTGACCCCCACCTCACCGCCCCGCCGGCCGTAACCCCGCGTGCCGGGGTGCGCCGCCCCGCGGCCCCGGTCCGCCCGGACCAACTCCCGCCGCGTTCCCGCGCGTTCCCGTGCGGCGCCGCCGTGCGCACCGAGCCGCGCCGCGGGCCGCGCCCGGCCCGTCGTACCCCTCACGCCCGCGCTTCCCCGGAGTCCGCCATGAGCCGATCCCCAGACGCCGCCGCCTCCCTCGCCGGGGCGCCCCCGAACGGCACGTCTCCCGACACCCTGGACCACGTCCGGGAACACCCGGTCAGGGGCTGTTCCGCCGTGCGGTGCTCCCGGTCCCGCGCGGACCTGCGGCGCGCGGCCGGCGCGCGCTGCCGCTCCTGACGCCGCTCCCCGTTCAGCCCGCTCTCCCCGGCCGCGCGGATCTCCCGGCCCGCCGCGCCGGCCCACCGCCGTGCCCCGCCACCGGCGCGGCCCGGCACGCCCTCGTACGGACACCCAGGAAGGCGCCCGACTCGTGTCCTCTGCCGCTGCTTTCGACCATCCCGACCACCACCTCCACCTCGCCGTCGCCCTGGACGGCACCGGCTGGCACCCCGCCTCCTGGCGGGAGCCCCTCGCCCGCCCCGGAGACCTGTTCACCGCCGGATACTGGGCCGACCTGGTCGCCGAGGCCGAGCGGGGACTGCTCGACTTCGTGACCATCGAGGACGGCCTCGGCCCCCAGTCCGCGCACCGGCTGGACCCCGACGACCGCACCGACCAGGTCCGCGGCCGGCTCGACGCGGTCCTCATCGCCTCCCGCGTCGCCCCGCTCACCCGGCACATAGGCCTGGTCCCGACCGTGGTGGCCACGCACACCGAGCCGTTCCACATCTCCAAGGCCATCGCCACCCTGGACTACGTCAGCACCGGCCGCGCGGGCCTGCGGGTGCAGATCACCGCCCGGCCGAACGAGGCGGCCCACTTCGGCCGCCGCACCGTCGACCGGATCGAGGACTACGGCAGCCCGGACTCCCGGGGGCAGGTCACCGACCTGTTCGACGAGGCCGCCGACTACGTGGAGGTGGTGCGCCGGCTCTGGGACAGCTGGGAGGACGACGCCGAGATCCGCGACCGGGCGACGGGCCGCTTCATCGACCGGGACAAGCTGCACTACATCGACTTCGAGGGCCGCTTCTTCAGCGTCAAGGGCCCCTCCATCACGCCCCGCCCGCCCCAGGGGCAGCCACTGGTCACGGCGCTCGCCCATGACACCGTGCCGTACCGGCTGCTGGGCCGCCAGGCCGACGTCGGCTACGTCACCCCGCACGACGCGGCGGGCGCCCGCGCGATCGTGGCCGAGGTCCGCGCCGAGCAGCAGGCGGCCGGGCGGGCGGGGGAGACCCTGCACGTCTTCGGGGACCTCGTGGTCTTCCTGGACGACAGCCGGGCCGCCGCCGAGGCGCGGCGCGAGCGGCTGGACGCGCTCGCGGGGGAGCCGTACACCAGCGACGCCCGGATCTTCACCGGGACGGCCGCCGAACTCGCGGACTTGCTTGAGGAGTTGGCGGCCGAAGGGCTGACCGGATTCCGGCTGCGGCCCGCCGTCGCCGGACACGACCTGCCCCGCGTCAGCCGCGACCTGGTGCCCGAACTCCAGCGCCGGGACCGGTTCCGCACCGCCTACGGCGCGGACACCCTGCGCGGCCTGCTCGGCCTCGCCCGCCCCGCCAACCGCTATGCCGCAGCCGTCTGAGCCGGAGGACCGTACGACCATGAGCAAGCCGCTGAAGCAGATCCACCTGGCCGCCCACTTCCCCGGCGTCAACAACACCACCGTGTGGAGTGACCCGGCCGCCGGCAGCCACATCGAGTTCAGCTCCTTCGCGCACTTCGCGCGCACCGCCGAACGCGCCAAGTTCGACTTCCTGTTCCTCGCCGAGGGCCTGCGCCTGCGCGAACAGGGCGGGAAGATATACGACCTGGACGTGGTCGGCCGCCCCGACACCTTCACCGTGCTGGCCGCGCTCGCAGCCGTCACCGAGCGGATCGGCCTGACCGGCACCATCAACTCCACGTTCAACGAACCCTACGAAGTGGCCCGCCAGTTCGCGAGCCTCGACCACCTCTCCGGCGGCCGCTCCGCGTGGAACGTCGTCACCTCCTGGGACGCCTTCACCGGCGAGAACTTCCGCCGCGGCGGATTCCTGCCCCAGGGCGAACGCTACTCACGCGCACGGGAGTTCCTCGCCACCGCGGGCGAACTCTTCGACTCCTGGGGCCCCGACGAGATCCTCGCCGACCAGGCCACCGGCGCCTTCCTGCGCGACACCCGGGCCGGCGCCTTCGAGCACCGGGGACGGCACTTCGACATCCACGGCCGGTTCAACGTGCCCCGCTCCCCGCAGGGCCGCCCGGTGATCTTCCAGGCGGGCGACTCCGACGAGGGCCGCGAGTTCGCCGCCGAGGGCGCGGACGCGATCTTCAGCAGGTACGCGGGGCTGGCGGAGGGCCGGGCCTTCTACGCCGACGTCAAGGGCCGCCTCGCCAAGTACGGCCGCCGCCCCGACCAGTTGCTCATCCTGCCCGCCGCGACCTTCGTGCTCGGCGACACGGACGCCGAGGCCGCCGAACTCGCCCGCGAGGTGCGCAGGCAACAGGTCAGCGGCGCCACGGCCCTCAGGCACCTGGAGTTCGTCTGGAACCGCGACCTGTCGGGCTACGACCCGGAGGGCCCGCTGCCCGAGGTCGATCCGCTGGTGAGCGAGGAGCACATCTCCCGGGGCCGCGCCCAGGTGCGGATGTACCGGGACCCGCTCGCCGTCGCGCGCGAGTGGCGTGAACTCGCCGAGGCCAACAAGTGGTCCATCCGCGACCTCGTGATCAATACCGGCAACCGGCAGACCTTCGTGGGCGCCCCCGCCACCGTGGCCCGCTCCATCGACGAGTTCGTGCAGGCGGACGCCTCCGACGGGTTCATCCTCGTCCCGCACCTCACCCCGGGCGGCCTCGACCCGTTCGCCGACCAGGTGGTCCCGCTCCTCCAGGAACGGGGCGTCTTCCGTGCCGACTACGAGGGCACCACCCTGCGCGACCACCTGGGCCTGGCCCACCCCGACTCCGCCGCCCCGGCCCAGCGGGCCGCCTCGTAGGCACCGCGTGGCGCCGGCGCGGGCGGGTACGTCACCTCCCCCGTGGGTGACGTACCCGCCCGCTCCCCCGGCGCCGGACTATGGGCCGTGCCGTCCGCGTGTGCTCACCAGCACATCACCGCCGTCTGACCCGACCCCCACGCGGAGTAGAGGCGGACGCGGACGAAGTAGCGGCGGCCCCGGACGAGCCGTACCCGTACGGACGCGTTGTCCGGGGTGCCGCCGTCGTCGTGGCCGGCGAGGAAACGCGGCTCCCCGTCCCGCTCCTCGAAGACCACGAGCACGGTGTCGGCGTCGCCGAAGACCCCCACGGTGTAGTCGCGGGTCTGCGCCGGCTCGACGACGAAGTCCGCCTGCTCGCCCGGACCCAGGCCCAGCGGCGCCGACCGGAACGGCACCAGCGGGCCGGGTCCGGACGCGGTGCCCGGCGGGTACCAGCGCAGGACGACCTCCCGGTCCCCCTCCGAGGGCCGGCCGGCCGGACACAGCCCCCCGCGGTACTGCTCCGGCTCCAGCACGAGCCCCGGACCGAACGGCAGGGCCATCACCGAAAGCGGGTCCCACACCGCGCCCCTGGACTCCCCCGTGTCCAGCGCCCGCAGGACGTTGGTGTAGGCCGTCTCCCGGCTCCAGTGGTTCGGCGGGCCCGCCAGCTCCGCGTAGACGGCCTCGTCGTCCCAGTGCAGCCCGGCGCAGGGGTTCTGGTGCTCGTGCACCAGGCCCAGCGCGTGCCCGATCTCGTGCAGCACCGTGCCGCGCTCCCCCGGCGCGGTCACGTCCCAGCCGAGATTCATGGTGCGCTCGCCCCGGCCGACCGCGAGGGCCTCGCGGCCCACCGCCGACCAGGAACCCCCGCCGGCCTGGAACCCGATCCGCAGCTCGGCCTCCCCCCGGTCGCCGACCTCCGCGAAGGCGACGCCGATGCCGAGCGCCTCCCACTGCGCGAAGCACTCGCGGACCACGTCCTGCTGCTCCTTGCCCCCCGCCCACGGCACCCGGCGCAGCTCCCCGGTCCCGGGGACCGGGATCACCGAGGCGTCGTGGTCGGCGTCGAGGAAGCAGTAGTGCAGCACCGTGCCGTTGACCCACATGCGCCGCCCGGCGAGCAGCGCGCCCTGCCGCTCGGCGGTCAGCCCCGGTCCGAAGGACGGGGCCGGCTGCCGTGCCAGCGAGCACAGGCGTCGGGTCATGCGGCCAGCGTGCCCGGCCCACGGGTGCGGGCGCCTGAGTCGGGGGCTACTCAAGTCGCCTGTATCAAACCTGAGTACGGGAGCTCTGATGGGTGTGAGGACTTACGAACAGCACGCGAAGACCCTCGAACTGCCCTGGCCGTTCACCGGCCGGGAGGACGAACTGGAGCTGGTGCGCGGCTCGTCGGCAGCGGGCCGGCCCGGCATCGTGGTGACCGGCCCGGCGGGACGCGGCAAGACCCGGCTGATCACGGAGGCGGTCCGGGGCACCGACCACGCCCGGGTGACCGGCACCCCGGAGGCCCGCGACCTGCCGCTCGCGGCCTTCGCACACCTGCTCGCCGACACCGGCTCGCTGCACGGCGCGGTGCGGGCCCTGTCCGGCGTCCGGCTCCTCGTCGTGGACGACGCCCATCTGCTGGACGAGTCCTCCGCCGCGCTGGTCCACCAACTGGCCGTGCACGGCCGCACCCGGCTGGTCGTCGCCGCGACCGACGAGGCGCCGGCGCCCGGCGCGGTCACCCGGCTGTGGACCGGGGAGCTGCTGCCCCGGCTGGCCCTGGCCCCGCTGCCGCTGGAGGACACCGCCCGGCTCCTCGGCGCCGCCGGTCTCGAAGCGCTCACCGTGCGGCGGCTGCACCGGCTGTGCCAGGGGGATCTGCGGCTGCTGCGGTCCTTGGTGACCGCGCTCGCGGCGGGCGAGGACCTGGTCGCCGTGCCCGGCACCGGCGAGCGCGCCTGGCGCGGGCCGCTGCCGGTCACCTCGGCCGTCCGCGCCCGCCTCGCGCCCGTGCTGGAGCGCACCGCGCCCGGCGAACGCGAGATCCTCGAACGCCTCGCCTTCGCCGAACCGGGGCGGCTGCCCCTGTCCGGCCTCGGCCTCGACGCCCTCGAACGGCTGGAGGCGGCCGGCCTGATCGCCGTGGACGACGCGGGCGGCGTCGCGCTGGCCGACCCGCTGCACGGACCGGCGCTGCGGGCGGTGACCGGTCGGCTGCGGGCGCGCCGGCTCAGCGGCGACACGGACGGTCACGCCACGGCACTCGAAGCCGAACGGCGGCTCCTGGAAAGCCGCCTGGACCGGATGGACGTCCGGCCGGTGGCCGCGCCGGTGGGGGAGTGGGCGGTGGCCGAGGGACGCCCGCTGCCGGCCCGGTACGCGGCCGTACGGGCCCGGTTCGCCCGGCTGGGGGGTGCGGTGCGGGACGCCGCGGCGTGGGCGCGGGAGGGGCTGCGGTGGGCGCCGGGGGATGCCGGGTGCGGCACCGAACTCTCCCTGGCCGACGTCGAATTGGAGGAGTCGCGGCACGGCTTCGCCGAGGGCGACGCGTACGCGCGGTACGGGGCCGTACGCCTCGGTGAGCCCGGACGGGCCGCCGGTTCGCTGCCGGGCGGCAGCGTGCTCGCCCGGCATGCCGAGGCGCTGGCGCGCGGGGACGGGGTCGCGCTGGACCTCGCCGCGGCCGCTCTGGAGGAGCGCGGGTACCTGCTCTTCGCGGCGGAGGCGCACGCGCAGGCCGTACGCGTCCATCGCGACCCCTGTGCCGCGCGGCGCTCCCGCACACGGGCACTCGCGCTCGCCCGCCGCTGCCAGGGCGCGCGCACGCCCGCGCTGGCCGGGCTGGTGCTCGGGGAACTCACCGCCCGGCAACGGCAGATCGTGGCGCTGGCGGCGGCGGGACTGAGCAACCGGGAGATCGCCGAACGGCTGACGCTGTCCGTGCGCACGGTGGGGAACCATCTGTACAGCGCGTACACGCGGCTCGGCACCGGGGACCGCGGGGCGCTGCCCTGCCTGCTCGACAGACCGGCGTAGCCGGATGCCCCGCCGCCCGGCCGGTCTAAGCGGCGCCGAACGCCGCGAACGCCCAGCCCGTCGCCCGGTGCACCGGGTCGGACGGGAGGGTGGTGCGGGCGTCGCGGAGGGATTCGGCCAGTGAGAGGCCCGCGGTGAGGCCCTTGTGCAGGGCGAGCATCAGGGGGACCACCGCGGCGTCGTTGACCGGGGCGCTGCTGGCGACCACCCCGGCCGTGCCCAGCGGGAGCAATGCCGTGACCAGGCCGAGGAGTTCGTCGGCACCGACGGAGGCGAGACGGGCGGTGTCGCAGCTGGAGAGGATGATGCGGTAGGGGCTGCGGGCCAGGCGCTCGAAGTCGTGGACGATCAGGGGGCCGTCGGACATGCGCAGGGCGGAGAAGAGCGGGCTGTCGGCGCGGAAGGTGCCGTGGGCGGCGAGGTGGGCGAGACCGGCGCCGTCCAACTCGGCGAGCACGCGCGGAGCTTGGGCGTCGTCGCCCTCCAGGACCGTCGCCGTGCCGTAGCGGCCGGCGAGTTCGGGCACCTCCGCGCCGCCCGTGGCGAGGCCGGGGCCGCGCACCAGCACGGTGCGGCCGTCGCGGGGCGGCTCGGTCTCGCGGGCGCGCAGCCAACTGCCCGCCGACGGCGACACGCTGAGCACCCGGTCGCGCAGCGCGGGCAGCAGCGCCCAGGGCACCCGGTGCAGCGCGCCCGGCGGCACGACCACCACGGGTCCCGTACCCAGATGCGGCACGGCCCCGGCGAGCAGCAGCTCCTGGAGCCGGGCGCCCGCCGCCTCCACCAGCGGCAGCCGCGCCTCCGCCCCCGGGTGCGCGAGCCGCCGCAGCCCGGCCTGGACGTACCCCGCCTCGGCCACCGCGTCCGCGAGCGGACCGCCGACGAACCGCCGCACCCTGCCCTGACCGCACAGCAGCACATGCACCCGGCCCCGCACGACGGCGAGTTCGACCAGCCTGCCGTCGCCGAGCCGGTCCAGCAGCCGGGGCACGTCGAAGCGGGTCCCCTCGTGCGGGGCGGAGCCGCGGATGTGGCGGGTGCGGGAGCGGATCTCCCGCTCCAGGCGCCGCTGTTCACGCTCCAGGGCCGGCACCGGGCGGCCCTCCATGCGGGCCTCCTCCGCGCGGGCCGCTATCTCCCGGTACGCGGTGAGGCCGCTGAGCAGCGCCGCGTCGGCCGGCGGCCGGGTCGGCGGGGTGGACAGCACGGTCGCCCGCCACCGCTCGCTCCACTCCAGCAGCCGCCGGGGCCCGCCGTGGGTGAGGCTCACCTCCTGGGCCAGCGCGGCCAGTTCGGCGCCCTGGGCGCTCACGTGCGCGCGCAGCTCCGAGGCGCCCAGCGTCATCCGGTGGTCGTCCAGGACGTCCAGGCCGCGCCGGCACGCCTCCAGGACGCCCCGCCGGGAGCCGGCCGCGCGGGCCCGCAGCGCCTGCGCCGCCCAGCCGGTCATCCGGGCCGGCGGCGGCCCGTTGCGGCGGCTGCGGGCCGCCTTCGCCAGATGCCGTTCCGCGTCCGCCGTCCAGCCGAGGGCCAGCGCGATGCGGCCCGCGAGCAGCGACGCCTCCGGCGCGGCGGGCGAGCCGAAGGAGGCCAGCCGGTCGGCCACCGCCGCCGCGTCCCCGACCAGCCGCCCCGAGCGGCGCCCGGCCGCCACCCGCGCCTCGATCAGCACCAGCCGGGCGTGCGTCTCCCACCACGGCCGCCGCTGCGCCGCGAACAGCCGTACGGCGACGGCCGCGCGGGCGATCGCGGTGTGCGGGTCCCCCGCCGAGCGGGCCGCCCGCGCGGCGGCCAGCAGCAGCTCGGCCTTGCGGGTGGACTGCCCGCCGATCCGGTCGAGCAGGGCGATCGCCGCGTCCGCCTCGGCCAGCGCCTCCGGGGCGAGCCCCGCGGCCATCAGCACCTCGCAGCGCCGCACCGACAGCATGTAGGTGGGCGTGCCGAGCTTCGCGTACCGCTCCTCGGCCTCGTCCAGCAGGCGCAGCGCGGCCGGGACGTCCCCGGAGCGGAACGCGGCCAGACCCCGGCTCTCCACCGCGTCCGCCTTGTCGTGCTCCTGGCCGGTGGTGTCCCACAGCCGCTCCGCCGCCGTGAAGTCCGCGTCGGCCCGCTCCACCGCGCCGAGCGCCAGATGCACCGTGGCCCGCAGGGTCAGCGCCCGCGCGGTCCAGATGTCGTCGCGCAGCTGCCTGAGCACCGGCAGCGCCCGCCGCACGTCCTCCAGCGCCTCCCGGTGCCGGCCCAGCACCCACCAGACGTACGCCCGCCGGTACAGCACCCGGGCCCGGGTGTGTCCGGTGCCCCGCGCGACACCCCGCTCGAAGGCGGCGAGCCCCTGCCGGGTGCGCCCCGCGTGCACCAGTGCGACCCCCAGCGTCGCCAGCACATCCGCCTCGCGGTCGGCGGACTCGGCGCGCGCGGCCAGGTCCCGGGCCCGGCGCAGATGCGTGAGCGCGATCCGCAGATCGCCGAAGTCCCGCTGCCAGATGCCGAGTACCTGGTGGGCGATGCTGGCGGCCAGCGGCGCCGGGCCGGCTTCGAGCAGCAGTTCGGCGCGTGCCCGCGCCTCGCCCGGGTCGGCGAACACCAGGGGCAGCAGTTGGAGGGCCGGCTCGCTTCCCGCTGTCACGCCTCGCATGGTAGTGGCCTGTATCAGATGGCGGACCGGCGGCTCTCACTCTCGTACACCGCCTTTCAGGGGGAGGACACGGCATGGCACCCCAGCGATTCAGCGAGCAGTTCGACCATATCCAGCGTTCGATGCCCGACGTCCCGTTGGCCATGGGCCCGGACCACGAAGCCCATCCGCTGTACGAGAAGGGGGTCGTCCTCGCCCGGTCCGGCGAGGAGGCCCGCGCCGTCGAGGACGCGGTGCGCGCCCACTTCACCGAGACGCGGGGCCTGCTGCCCGAACACGTGCGCCGCGAGGGCCCGGACGACGGCCGCGGCGGGGTCACCCGCATCCGGGTCGGCGCCCCCGACCTCGGCGACGACGCCGTGCCGCACGCCCTGGGTGCCCTGCGGGCCGCCGAGGAGCGGCACGGACGCCGGCTGGTCGGCCGCAACCACGTGGTGCACATCGCGGTCAACGCCTGCCCCGGGGACGAACCGGTGCCCGTCGCGCGCACCGCGCGGCCCAACCCGGCCGCCGCCCAGGCCGTCCACGACCCCGGGACCGCCGTCCGCGTCCTGGTGGTCGACACCGGCCTGGTGCACGACCACCGCGCCTACCCGCCGCTCGCCCACACCACCGGCGACCTCCAGGAGGCCGAGACCGACGACGGCGGACTGCTGCGCCAGTACGTCGGCCACGGCACGTTCATCGCCGGCATCCTCGCGGCCGTCGCGCCCAACACGGACATCACCGTCCGCGGCACCCTCAACGATGCGGGCGCCGTACTGGAGTCGGAGTTCGGCACCCGGCTCTTCGAGGCCGTCGACCGGGGCGGCTGGCCCGACGTGATCAGCCTCTCCGCGGGCAGCCCCGCCCCGGGCCCGCACGGGCTGCTCGGCCTGGACGCCTTCATGCGCGAACTGCGGGGGCGGCGCACCCTGTTGGTCGCGGCCGCCGGGAACAACGCGAGCGACGTCCCGTTCTGGCCCGCCGCCTACGCGGCCCTGCCCGAGTACGCGGACAGCGTGGTGTCGGTCGGGGCGCTGCGCTCGGACGGCGAGGGCCCCGCGTGCTTCAGCAACCACGGCCGCTGGGTACGCGTCTTCGCCCCCGGCGAGCGCCTCACCAGCGCCCTCACCGGCTTCGGCACCCCGGTGCCGTACCACTACCAGCACTCCACCTACGACGACTGCCGGTTCGGCTTCGACTACTCCTGCACCTGCCAGTTCCCGCGCCACACCGGCGCGTTGAGCGAGGGCCGGGAGAGCACCGGGAGCAAGCCGGACCAGGTGATGTTCGAGGGGCTCGCGCAGTGGAGCGGCACCTCCTTCGCCACCCCGGTCGCCGCCGGACTCGTCGCCGCCCTGATGACGGCGGAGCGCGAACGCGACCCGCGCAGGGCCGGCGCCCGGCTGCTGGCGGAGGCGCCCCGCCGGGCCGACGTACGCGGGGCGAAGGTCCGCGCGCTGCGCCCGCCCACCTGGCGCCCCGTCCCGGTACCGGCCCCGGCGCTGCCCGCGTGAGCGCCGGAACCCTCCGCTTGACGGCGTACCATGACGAGCCCTATACGAGGGGTGGGGCCGTGGACCGAACAGAGGTCGGCGCGCTCGTCCGGTCCGCCGTCGACGGGGACGCCGCGGCCTGGAAGGCGCTGGTGGAAGGCATGAGCCCGCTGGTGTGGTCGGTGGTGCGGGCCCACCGGCTCTCCGACGCCGACGGGCACGAGGTCTACCAGACCGTGTGGTTCCGCTTCGCCCAGCACCTGGGGCGGATCCGGGAACCCGACAAGACCGGCGCCTGGCTGGCCACCACCGCCCGCCACGAGTGCCTGAAGGTGATCAAGGGCATGACGCGGCTCACCCTTACGGATGATCCGCAGGTCCTGGACCGGGCCAGCGACGACCGTACGCCGGAACAGACCCTGATCGACTCCGAGGAGGCGGCGGACCGGGCCGAGCGGATCCGCCGCGTGTGGCAGGAGCTGGACGAACTGGGCGAGCGCTGCCGGCAGTTGCTGCGCGTGCTGATCGCCTCGCCGCCGCCCAGTTATGGCGAGATCTCGGCCGCGCTCGGCATCGCGGTCGGCAGCATCGGCCCCCTGCGCCAGCGCTGTCTGCGCCGGCTGCGGGCCCGGATGGACCAACGGGGTGCGGCGTGAACGGTGAGATGAACGGTGACGAGCGGTTTCCCCGGGAGGAGACGGAGGCAGGCGAGCCCGACTCCTTCAGCGAGGACCCCTTCAGCGAGGACGCCTTCAACGAGGACCCTCTCGCCGAGGACTCCCTCACGGAGGACTCTCTCGACGAGCACGCCGCCCTCGCGGCGGACGCGTTGCTGGAGGAGGAGTTGCGCCAGGCGGCGGCCGTCCTCGACCCCGTGCCCGAGGCGCTGTGCCAACTCGCCCTGGACGCCTACGCCTTGCACGACCTGGACGCGAAGATCGCCGAGCTGACCTTCGACTCGCTGGTGGACGCGCTGCCGGTGCGCGGGGTCATGGACGCGCCGCGCATGCTGACCTTCCGCGCGGGTCCGCTCACCGTCGACGTCGAGGTCACGGAGGACGGGCTGATCGGACAGGTGCTGCCGCCGGGTCCGGCGCGGATCGAGGTGCTCGGCGGGCCCGGCGCCGCCCGCCCGGTCGCCGTCGACACCCTGGGCCGCTTCACCAGCGACGACCCGCCGTCCGGGCCCTTCGCCCTGCGGCTGCGCACCGGCGCGGAGGTGATCGTCACGCAGTGGCTGCGGGCCTGAGCAGGGGGCCGGCTCACCAGGTCACCGGCAGGGTGCGCGGACCCCGGATCATCGTCTGCCGCCGCCACTCGACCTCCTGGGGCGGCACGGCGAGCCGCAGCCCCGGCAACCGGTCGAGGAGCGTGCCCACCAGCAGTTCGAGCTGGAGGCGGGCCAGCACCGCGCCGGTGCAGTAGTGGTGGCCGTGGCCGAAGGCGACATGCGGGTTGGGCTCCCGGTCCGGGGCGATGCGGTCCGGGTCCGGGAAGACCTCCGGGTCGCGGTTGGCGGCCAGATAGGAGACGTAGACCGGTTCGCCCGCGGCGATCCGGTGCCCGGCGATCTCCACGTCCTCCAGGGCGATCCGGGCGAGCCCGACCGTGCTGCGGTGCGGTATCCAGCGCAGCAACTCGTCCAGCACCGGGCCACGTTCGCCGGGCCGGGCGCGCATGCGCTCCATCAACTCCGGGCGGGTCAGCATCAGATAGAGCATCTGTCCGCAGTTGTGGGTGACCGCCTCGCCGCCGATCTGCAGCGGGCCGGCGAGCCCGACGGCCTCCTCCTCGCCGATCTCGCCGCGCGCCACCGCCCCGGCGAGCAGCGAGTAGACGTCCTCGCCGGCGCTGCGCGCGCGGGCCCGGACGATGTCGGTGATCCAGCCGTACAGGCCGTTCTTGGCCCGGTCGGCGGCCTCCGCGCCCCCGCACAGGGAGATGATCTGCCGGGTCCAGGCGTGCACCTGGTCCCGGTCGGTGTCCGGGACGCCCATCACCTCGCTGACGACGTACAACGGGAACGGCTCCAGCACCCGCTCGACCAGATCGGCGGGCGGCCCCTCGCGGACCGTCCCGTCCACCAGCTCGTCCAGGATCTCCTGGGCGCGGGGGCGCAGCCGCTTCATAGCGCCGACCGTGAACGCGCCGGCGATGGGCTTGCGCAGCCGGTTGTGGTCCGGCTGGTCGGCCCAGGCGAGCGAGCCGGGGCGGGGCGCGAAGTTCGGGGCCAGCCGGGTGACCCGGCCGCGGGCGACCTCCGCACGGCTGAACCGCGGGTCATTGGTGATCAGCCGCACGTGTTCGTACCGGGTGGCCAGCCAGGCCCAGCCCTCGCCGAACGGCAGCCGTATTCGGGTCAGCGGACCCTCACCCACCAGTCCCGCGAGCACCGGGTCGAACTCCGTGCCGTCCAGGTCGAGCACGGGCCAGTCCCGCACGGGAGGCGGTTCCTGGCCGGTGGGCGCGCTGGTCTCCATGGTCGTCATGCCCTCCACCATGGAGCGGGGCGCGGCGGGTGTCGTGCCGGACTGCTCCAGGCGGAGGGCGCGCGCGGGGCCGGCCGGCCCGGCCGCACGGTACGGGCCGTCCCGGTTACAGCGCGTCGACCAGCGCGCCCAGCGCGGCCGCGAGCCGGTCGAGCCCCGCTCCGGCCGGTCCGCCGGGCTCGCGCATATATGTGTCCCGCCGGATCTCGATCATCAGCGCCTCGACCCGGGGATCGGTGCCGTAGTACTCCAGCGGCACGTAGGCCCCGCCGAACGGGCTGTCCAGCCCCGTCTCCCCGCACCGCGCGAACGCCTCGCGGGCGGCGCCGAGCAGCTTCGGCGGGGTGTGGAAGGGGTCGGTGCCCAGGCACACCGGCGGCCGCGGGCCATGGCCGTGCAGCTCGTAGGGGAGCGCCTCGGCCGGGTACGAGTGCACGTCGACGATCACCGCCCGCCCGGTCGCCGCCAGCCGCTCGGCCACGGCCCGCGTCATGGCCTCGGCGTACGGCCGGAAGTACCGCTCGACCAGCGGCCCCGGATCGGTGTCCGCGGGCCGCAGCTCCCCTCGGTGCGTGGTCCGCGTGTACACCGCGCCCATCCCGACGGCGAGCATCTCCTCCCGCTCGTCCGGAAACCGCTCCGGGTCCACCACCAGACGCGACAACCGGTTCACGAACCGCCACGGCGTCCGCCCCGCGAGCCCCGCCGCCCGCTCGGCCAGCTCCGCGGTGTGCGCGTCCGTGATGTGGTCCAGCTCCCGCTCCAGCGCGGCGTCGTCCAGCACGATCCCGTCCCGGACGTCGCCGGGGACGGCGCGTGCGGAGTGGGGGACGTGCAGGAGCACGGGGGACTCGGGGGCACCTGGCAAGAGTTCGAAGGAGGTCATGGCCGCTCCGTGAGGTGATGGTCTGCCTGATCACAGTGCCACGTGAGTCAGCCCAGCAATTCGCGGACCAGCCCTCCCACTTGCTCCGTCTCGATCAGGAACCCGTCATGACCGTACGGCGATTCCACCACCCGCGTCCGGTCCGCGCCCGGGAGCAGCGCGGCCAGCTCCCGTTGCTGGGCGAGGGGGTAGAGACGGTCGGAGTCGACGCCGGCGACCAGGGTGGGGGCCGTGACGCGGGCGAGGGCCGACCGCGGGCCGCCGCGGGAGCGGCCGACGTCATGGGCGTTCATCGCCTCCGTCAGGACGACGTAGCTCGCCGCGTCGAAGCGCCGCACCAGCTTCGCCGCGTGATGGTCCAGATAGGAGTCCACCTGGTAACGGCCGCCCCGCCAGGGGTGTTCGGTGCCCTGCGGGGCGCGGCCGAAGCGGGCGGCCAGTTCCGGTTCGCTGCGGTAGGTGACGTGGGCGAGGCGGCGGGCGAGGCCGAGGCCGGTGTGGGGGCCGCGGCCGGTGTCGTGGTAGTCGCCGCCCTGCCAGTGGGGGTCCTCGCGGATGGCGCGGAGCTGGATGCCCGCCCAGGCGATCTGCTCCGCGCTCGCCGCCGCCGTCGTGGCGAGCAGCAGCAGCGCCCCGGTGCGCTCCGGGTACGTCGCCGCCCACTCCAGGGCCCGCATCCCGCCCATCGAGCCGCCCGCCACCAGCGCCCAGCGGCCGATGCCGAGCGCGTCCGCGAGGCCCGCCTCCGCCACGACCTGGTCCCGCTGGGTGAGGAAGGGGAAGGCGCCGCCCCAGGCCCGGCGGCCGTCCGGGTGCGGCGAGGCGGGCCCGGTGCTGCCCTGGCAGCCGCCCAGCACATTGGGGGCCACGACGAACCACCGGTCGGTGTCCAGCGGCCGTCCTGGCCCTACCAGGGGCTCCCACCAGCCGGGCGTGGGGTGTCCGGGCCCGGCCGGACCGGCGACATGGCTGTCACCGGTCAGCGCGTGCAGCACCAGCACCGCGTTGGACGCGTCCGGCGCGAGCCGCCCCCACGTCTCGAACGCCAGCCGGAGGCCGGGCAGTTCACCGCCCGCCTCCAGCGCCAGCGGCCGTCCGGGCGCGTGCCACCGGCGCCGGCCGGGCGGGTCGCCCGCCCGCCAGGCCCCGGTGACCGGCACCTGCTCGGCGGTGGTGACGGCGTTCACCTACACGCCCTTCGCCGCGCGGAAGCCGGCCTCCAGATCCGCCTTGAGGTCGGCCAGGTTCTCGATGCCGACCGACAGCCGCACCAGTCCCGGCGCGGTACCGGTGGCCGCCGCCTGCTCCTCGGTGAGCTGGCTGTGGGTGGTGGACGCCGGGTGGATGATCAGACTGCGTACGTCGCCGATGTTGGCGAGGTGGCTGAACAGCTCGACGGCGTCCACGAACCGCTTGCCCGCCTCGATGCCGCCGCGCAGCTCGAAGGAGACGATGGCACCGGCCCCGCGCGGCAGGTACGTCCGCCCGGCCTCGTACCAGGGGCTGGACTCCAGGCCCGGGTAGTGGACGACCGCCACCTCGTCCCGCCGCTCCAGCCACTCGGCGAGCGCCTGCGCGTTGGCGGTGTGCCGCTCCAGGCGCAGGCTCAGCGTCTCCACGCCCTGGAGCAGCAGGAACGCCGAGTGCGGGGCGAGCGCTGGGCCGAGGTCGCGCAGCAGCTGCACCCGCAGCTTCACCGCGAACGCGCCCGGACCGAGCGCCGGCCAGTAGCGCAGCCCGTGGTAGCTCGGGTCCGGCTCGGTGAAGCCCGGGAACCGGTCCCCCTGCGCGCCGAAGTCGAAGGTGCCGCCGTCCACCACCACACCCGCGATCGCGGTGCCGTGCCCGCCGAGGAACTTGGTCGCCGAGTGCACCACGATGTCCGCGCCGTGCTCGATCGGCCGCAGCAGATACGGGGTCGGCACGGTGTTGTCCACGATCAGCGGCACCCCGGCCGCGTGCGCCACGTCCGCGACCGCCCGCACGTCCAGCACGTTGCCGCGCGGGTTGCCGAGCGACTCGGCGAACAGCGCCTTGGTGCCGGGCCGGATCGCCGCGCGCCAGGCCTCGGCGTCGTCCGGGTCGTCCACGAAGGACACCTCGATGCCGAGCCGCGCCAGCGTGTGCCGGAAGAGGTTGTACGTCCCGCCGTACAGCGCCGTGCTGGAGACGATGTGGTCGCCGGCGCCCGCCAGGTTCAGGATCGCCAGGGTCGCCGCGGCCTGCCCCGAGGCCACCGCGACCGCCCCGGCCCCGCCCTCCAGGGCGGCGATCCGCTGCTCGAACACGTCCGTGGTGGGGTTGTGGATCCGGGTGTAGATGTTGCCGGGCTCGGCCAGCGAGAACAGGTCGGCCGCGTGCTGGGTGTCCCGGAACACGAACGAGGTGGTCTGGTAGACGGGGGTGGCCCGTGCGCCGGTCGCGGGGTCGGGGGCGGCTCCCGCGTGGATCTGCTTCGTCTCGAAGGACCAGGCGTCGGTGCCGGGCTGCGTGCTCATGGTGCGTGCTCCTCGTGCGCGGGAGGCGGTGACGTGGCACGAGGCAACCACGCGGGTGCACCGCTCAACAGGCTTACGCACAGGGCGACATGAGGACGTCACGGAGGACACACGGCCGCAATGCCCCCGACACGCGGGGCGGCCGGGGATGGTCATGGACGAACCACGGCGTGGCTGGTGGACCACCCGCTCGCCGACAGCCGGTACTTCTTCTACCGCGTCGACGGCCCGGCCGACCCGGACAGCGCTTCGCCCCACCGCGCGGCGATGGGGCGAAGCGCCGGTACGAACCGGTACTAGCTCAGCGAGGCCAGCGCCGCGTTCCAGGTGGCCGACGGGCGCATCACCGCGTCCGCCTTCTCCTGGTCGACGCGGTAGTAGCCGCCGAGGTCGGCCGGCTTGCCCTGGACGGCGTTCAGCTCGGCCACGATCTTCTGCTCGTCGGCCGCGAGGGCCTCGGCGAGCGGCGCGAACGCCTTGGCCAGGTCGGCGTCGTCGGTCTGCCCGGCCAGCTCCTGCGCCCAGTACAGGGACAGGTAGAAGTGGCTGCCGCGGTTGTCGATGCCGCCGAGGCGACGGGTCGGGGACTTGTCCTCGTTGAGGAACGTCGCCGTGGCGCGGTCCAGCGCGTCCGCGAGCACCTTGGCACGGGTGTTGCCGGTGGCCGTCGCGTACTGCTCCAGGGAGGGCACGAGCGCGAAGAACTCGCCGAGCGAGTCCCAGCGCAGGTAGTTCTCCTTGACGAGCTGCTGGACGTGCTTGGGCGCGGAGCCGCCGGCGCCCGTCTCGAACAGGCCGCCGCCCGCCATCAGCGGGACGACCGACAGCATCTTGGCGCTGGTGCCCAGCTCCAGGATCGGGAACAGGTCGGTCAGGTAGTCACGCAGCACGTTGCCGGTGACCGAGATGGTGTTCTCGCCGCGGCGGATGCGCTCCACCGACAGCTTGGTGGCCTCGACCGGGGACAGGACGCGGATGTCCAGGCCCTCGGTGTCGTGCTCCGGCAGGTACTGCTTGACCTTGGCGATCAGCTGCGCGTCGTGGGCGCGGTTCTCGTCCAGCCAGAACACGGCCGGGTCGCCGGTGGCGCGGGCGCGGGTGACGGCCAGCTTGACCCAGTCGCGGATCGGGGCGTCCTTGGTCTGGCAGGCGCGGAAGATGTCGCCGGCGGCGACCTCCTGCTCCAGCACCACGTTGCCGGCCGCGTCGACCAGGCGGACCGTGCCGTCGGCCGGGATCTCGAAGGTCTTGTCGTGGGAGCCGTACTCCTCGGCCTTCTGCGCCATCAGGCCGACGTTCGGCACCGAGCCCATGGTCGAGGGGTCGAAGGCGCCGTTGGCGCGGCAGTCCTCGATCACGGCCTGGTAGACGCCGGAGTAGCTGTGGTCCGGCAGCACCGCGAGGGTGTCGTGCTCCTGGCCGTCGGCGCCCCACATGTGGCCGGAGGTGCGGATCATCGCGGGCATGGAGGCGTCCACGATGACGTCCGAGGGGACGTGCAGGTTGGTGATGCCCTTGTCGGAGTCGACCATGGCCAGCGCCGGGCCGTCGGCCAGCTCGGCGTCGAAGGACGCCTTGATCTCGGCGCCCTCGGGCAGGCTCTCCAGGCCCTTGTAGATGCCGCCGAGGCCGTCGTTCGGGGAGAGACCGGCCGCCTTGAGCGTCTCGCCGTACTTCGCGAACGTCTTCGGGAAGAAGGCGCGCACCACGTGACCGAAGATGATCGGGTCGGAGACCTTCATCATCGTGGCCTTCAGGTGCACGGAGAACAGCACGCCCTCCTGCTTGGCGCGGGCGACCTGCGCGGCGAGGAACTCGTTCAGGGCGGCGGCGCGCAGTACGGCGGCGTCCACGACCTCGCCCGCGATGACCTTCAGCGGGGCGCGCAGCTCGGTGGCGGTGCCGTCGGCGCCGACCAGCTCGAAGCGCAGGGTGGTGTCCTCGGTGATCACCGTGGACTTCTCGGTGCCGGCGAAGTCGTTCTCGCTCATGGTCGCCACGTTGGTCTTGGACTCGGGGGTCCAGGCGCCCATGCGGTGCGGGTGGCTCTTGGCGTAGTTCTTCACCGACGCCGGGGCACGGCGGTCGGAGTTGCCCTCGCGCAGCACCGGGTTGACCGCGGAGCCCTTGACCTTGTCGTAGCGGGCGCGGATCTCGCGCTCCTCGTCGGTCTTCGGGTCGTCCGGGTAGTCCGGCAGGGCGTAGCCCTTGGCCTGCAGCTCGGCGACGGCGGCCTTGAGCTGCGGGATGGACGCCGAGATGTTCGGCAGCTTGACGATGTTGGCCGAGGGGGTCTTGGCCAGCTCACCCAGCTCGGTCAGCGCGTCCGCGATGCGCTGGTCCTCGTTCAGGTACTCCGGGAAGACGGCGATGATGCGCCCGGCCAGCGAGATGTCGCGGGTCTGCACGGGCACACCGGCCTGCGAGGCGTACGCCCGGACCACCGGCAGGAACGAATGCGTCGCCAGGGCCGGGGCCTCGTCTGTGTACGTGTAGATGATGGTCGAGTCAGTCACCGGGTGCTCCGCTCCACGTCTGCAACATTGCTCGACATCAAGATATCTCGTGCCGGGGGCGGTCTCGACAGGGGTGGCCCCCGGGAACACTGTTTTCCGCCGACCGGCCCCGTGCCCGGTCAGCCGGTTCCGCTTGTCCCGCCGGACCCGCCGGTCATCTCGCGCTCGATCCAGCGGCAGATCACCTCCACCACGTACACGTGCTCGGCGCGGGTGAGCTGCCGGCCCCGGGGGATGCCGTGCCACCGGGACAGACAGCCCCGGCAGCAGGTGGCGGTCGCGTGCTGGGCGACGAAGACCGGGTGCCCCCGGTACGGCGTCTGCTTGCCGTCCTTGTACGGCGCGGCCGGTGCGAGACGCCGCGCGACCAGGTCATAGGCGTGCCACCGGATGGTGGCCGGCCCCTTCAGCTCGGCGGTGGCCCGGTCCCGCCCGCGCAGGTGGAATCCCGCCCGGAACGGCTGGCGGGCGAGGGCGTCCAGGCGCCGGTCGATCGGGCGGGGATCGGGTGAATCGGTCATACCGCTACGAGCATACGGTCCGCCCCGTCGATCACCCCGGCCCCGGTTTCAGCCCCGCCCTCCGCGTCGGTCCCGGCGGCCGGTCCCGGGCCCGGCCGCCGGGACCGGCCGGCTTCCGCTTGCGTCACGGCGACCGGCCCCCGCGCCGGCCCCGGCGTCTCGCGGCGGCGGCCGGCCGCCGCCTTCGGCGGTTTCCGGCCATGCTGCGGACCGCCGCCGGGGTGGTCGCTCTCGGCGCCGGGCGGCGCCTCGGGCCGGCTTCCGGTTTCTGCCCCGGCCGCCGCCTCCACCCTCGAACCCGGCTCGGCGATCGCCTCGGCCGCCGCCCCGCCGAGCGGAGACCGCGCCGGTGACCGGCATTCCGCTTTGCGTCCGCGTCGGCTTCCGCGTCGGCTTCCGCCTTCGCGACGCCCGCCCTAGGGGTGTCCGGCGGATCTTGGCGCAGACGCGGGGTCCGGCACGCCGATCTGCGGCGTTGTCGTCGGTCGCCGACTCCCCCACGCTCGGCTTCGCTCGCGCGGGGGCGCCCCCATCGTCGACTCCCTCCTCCGCCTTGCATCTCGACGCACCAGACCCCGCTCACCTGGGTCAGAACCGTGCCGTGGCTTCCCTCCACCAAGATCCGCCGGGCACCCCCTAGTCCGCGGCCCTCCGGGGCACCTCCTCCGCGCTGCGCTGCTGCGGGATCGGGAGGGTGCCCTGCTGGATGGCGACGGTACGGACGGGGGAGGGGATGCGGATGCCCTCCTCGCGGTAGCGGCGGTGCAGGCGCTTGATGAACTCGTGTTTGATCCGGTACTGGTCGCTGAACTCGCCGATGCCGAGGATCACCGTGAAGCCGATCCGGGAGTCGCCGAAGGTGTGGAAGCGGATCGCGGGCTCGTGGTCCGGCAGGGCGCCGCCGACCTCGTGCATGACCTCCTCGACCACCTCGGCGGTCACCCGCTCCACCTGCTCCAGGTCGGAGTCGTAGCTCACCCCCACCTGCACCGGCACCGTGAGCCGCTGCTCGGGCCGGGTGTAGTTGGTCATGTTGGCCTTGGCGAGCTGGCCGTTGGGGATCACCACCAGGTTGTTGGACAACTGGCGGACCGTCGTCTGGCGCCAGTTGATGTCGACGACGTACCCCTCCTCGCCGCTGCTCAGCTGGATGTAGTCGCCCGGCTGGACGGTCTTGGAGGCGAGGATGTGGATGCCGGCGAACAGGTTGGCCAGCGTGTCCTGGAGGGCGAGGGCCACCGCGAGGCCGCCGACGCCCAGTGCGGTGAGCAGCGGCGCTATGGAGATCCCGAGGGTCTGCAGCACCACCAGGAAGCCGATCGCCAGCACCAGCACCCGGGTGATGTTGACGAAGATGGTCGCCGAGCCCGCCACGCCCGAGCGGGACTGGGTGAACGTCTGCACCAGACCCGCGATGACCCGGGCCGCGGACAGCGTGGCCACCAGGATCAGCCACACCTCCAGCACCTGGTCGGTGTGGTGCTGCACGGTCCTGGTGAGCGGCAGGACGACCGCTGCCGCCGCCACGCCCGCCGCGATCAGCGCCCAGGGCACGATCGAACGCAGCGCGTCCACGACGACGTCGTCGCCGCTCCAGCGGGTCCGTTTGGCGTGCTTCGCCAGCCAGCGCAGCAGCGAACGGGAGAGGAAGGCGGCCACCAGGCCGGCCGCGACCGCGATGCCGGCGACCACGGCGTCGTCGAGGGTCAGCGCGCGGTTCACCGGTCACCTCCGGGACGCAGGGTTTCTGCGGAGTGCCGTATGTGAGGTCTCGTCACGTTGTCACCTGCTCGATGTGCGGATGTGCGAAACGTGCCGGCCCCGGAACTCCGGTGACCGGCACGAGCGTTCATCCTGCCGTATCCGGAACGCGCCCTACCACCGGGGCCGGAGCCGTTGTCGGTGCCGTGTGCGACAGTGCCGGGGTGACTGAGATCAACCCTGCGCTGCCCGCCGCGCTGTCCGGCCTGGACGCCGTCGACTGGTCCGCGCTGACGCACGCCTACGGCCCCGCCGACGACGTGCCCGCACTGCTGTGTGCCCTCTGCTCCCCGGACGCGGAGCAGCGCCATCAGGCCCTGGACGCGTTGTACGGCAACATCTTCCACCAGGGCAGCCGGTACCCGGCCACGGCCGCGGCCGTGCCGTTCCTCGCCCGCATGGCGGCGGACCCCGCGCTGCCCGGCCGGGCCGCGCACCTGGAACTGCTCGCCGCCCTCGCCATCGGCTACGACGAGGCGCATCTGCCCGGCGGCGTCGCGGTGGCCGGCTGGCGGGCCGACGTCGAGGAGGTCCGCGCCCAGGACCCGGAGGCGGTACGCGCCGAGTACGACGCCTGGGTCGAGGCGGCGACCGACGACAAGGAGCGGCGGATGCGGGAGTTCCGCCGCGACATGTACGACCATGACGCGCAACTGGAGGCCATGACGGCGGAACTGGCCGCCTACGACGCGGTGCGCGGCGAGATACCGGCCCTGCTGCCCCTGCTGGGGGACGCGGACGCGGCCGTGCGGGCGGGTACGGCGTATGTGCTGGCCTGGTTCCCGGAGGCGGCCGCGGAGAGTCTGCCGCGGCTGCTGCCGCTGCTGGAGGGAGAGGGCGAGCCGGCGGTCCTGGCCACCGCGCTGGTGACCGTGGGGCTGCTCGGCGACGGCGAGAGTGGCGGGGAACTGGCGGCCCGGCTGCGGCCGTTCCTCGTCGCCGGGGAACCGGTGGTGCGGTGGGCGGCGGCCACGGCGCTGTCCCGCCTCGGCGCCGAGGGTCTCGTCGAGGCGGCCCTCGGCGAGCGGGTGCTGGCCGAACTCGTGGCCGGCGCCGGGGAGCCGCGGCCCGACGCGCCCCGCGTGCCGTTCCACGAGGGCGACCCGCGCGGCTACTCCGCCGCCTCCCTCGCCCTGCTCGCCGACCGGTTCCCGACGGAGGCCCTGGACGCGGTGACCGACGGGCTCGCCGCCACCAGCGGCCCGGCGAGCTTCCCCGTCGCCACGGCTGCGCTGCGGCTCGCCTTCGGTGAGCCCGGCCCCGACGGTCCCGGCGCCTTCGCGGAGCTGACCGGGCCCCAGCGCCGGCTGGTCCGGGTCCTCGCCGGACTCGACCAGGTCACCTGGCAGTGGGCGAACTTCTGGGGCATCCTCCGCTCCTGGGGCCTGCCCACCCCGCGCGACGCGCTGCGGGCCTACGCCGGACTGCCCGAGGAGTGACCCCGGCGGGGGGGCTCGCCCGCGGCGTGCTCAGGAGAACGAACCGTGCCGCCCCGCCCCGGCGGCGAACCGGGCGGCGCCCTCCGCGCTCTCCGCCAACACGCCCGTTCCATACCGGAGTTCACCGCGCAGCGCCGCCTCCTCCGACAGGCCCTCCTGGTCGAGGACGGAGGCCCGGTCGCTGCGCAGACACGCCTGCGGGAACCGGGCGATCTCCGCGGCCAGCGCCTCCGCCTCGGCGCGGGCGGCACCGGTGGGCACCACACGGTTGGCGAGCCCCATCGCGTATGCCTCGGGCGCGGGTACCGGACGGCCGGTCATGATCAGGTCCATGGCCCGGCCGGCACCGATCAGCCGGGGCAGCCGTACGGTGCCGCCGTCGATCAGCGGCACCCCCCAGCGGCGGCAGAACACGCCGAACACCGCGTCCTCCTCGGCCACCCGCAGATCGCACCACAGGGCCAGCTCCAGGCCGCCCGCCACGGCGTGCCCGGCGACGGCCGCGATCACCGGCTTGGACAGCCGCAGCCGGGTCGGCCCCATCGGCCCGTCGCCGTCCTCGGCCACCCGGTTGCCCCGCTCGGTGCCGATCGCCTTCAGATCGGCCCCCGCGCAGAACGTGCCGCCCTCGCCCCACAGCACCGCCACCCGGGCGTTCTCGTCCGCCTCGAACTCCCGGAAGGCCTCGGCGAGCCGGGCGGCCGTCGGACCGTCCACGGCGTTCCGGGCCTCGGGGCGGGACAGGACGACGGTGGTGACGTACTCCTTGCGCTCCACACGGACCGGCACGACGGGCACTCCCTCTCCAGGCGGCTGGGAGGGTCACTCTGCCGCAGCGGGCCTTCGGCCGCACCAGTGCCCCGGCGACCGCCCCGCGGACACCGGAGCGGAGGAAAAGCCCCGGACTTGACCTCAACGAAGCTTGAGGTCCTACGTTCTCCTCATGAGTATGGAGACCACCGCCTGGACGCAGTTGCACAGCGTGATGAACGCGCAGGCCGACCGCCGTCCCCTCGCCCGCGCCACGCTGCGCCGCATCGCCGCCTTCGCCCGCCCGCACCGCGCCGGCATCGTCCGGTTCGTCCTGCTCGGGGTGGTGACCGCCCTGCTCGCGGTGGCGACCCCGGTGCTCGCGGGGCACGTCGTCGACACCATCGTGTCGGGGCACGACTCCGCCACCGTGGTCCGCCTGTCCCTGCTGATCGCGCTGGTCGCCCTCGCGGAGGCCGGGCTCGGCATCCTCGGCCGGCGCCTGTCCTCGACGCTCGGCGAGGGACTCATCCTCGACCTCAGAACGGCCGTGTTCGACCACGTGCAGCGCATGCCCGTCGCGTTCTTCACCCGGACCCGCACGGGAGCGCTGGTCAGCCGGCTCAACAACGATGTGATCGGCGCCCAGCGGGCCTTCGCCAACACCCTGTCCGGCGTGGTGACCAACCTGGTCACCCTGCTGCTCACGCTCGCCGTGATGCTCACCCTGTCCTGGCAGATCACCCTGCTCGCCCTGGTGCTGCTGCCCGTCTTCGTGCTGCCCGCCCGCCGGATGGGCAGCCGGATGGCCCGGATGCAGCGGGAGGCGGCGGCGCTGAACGCGGCCATGGGCACCCGGATGACCGAGCGGTTCTCCGCGCCCGGCGCCACCCTGGTCAAGCTGTTCGGCCGCCCCGGGGAGGAGTCGGCGGAGTTCGCCGCCCGCGCCGCCCGGGTCCGGGACATCGGGGTGCGCACGGCCACCGCCCAGTCGGTGTTCATCACCTCCCTCACCCTGGTCTCCGCCCTCGCGCTGGCCCTCGTCTACGGCCTCGGCGGCTGGTTCGCGCTGCGCGGCACCCTGGAGGCCGGCGCGGTCGTCTCGCTGGCCCTGCTGCTGACCCGCCTCTACGCCCCGCTCACCGCGCTCGCCGGGGCCCGGGTGGAGGTGATGAGCGCCCTCGTCAGCTTCGAGCGGGTCTTCGAAGTGCTCGACCTGAAGCCGCTGATCGAGGAGAAGCCGGACGCGGTCGAGGTCCCCGAGGGCCCGGTGGCCGTCGAGTTCGACGCCGTCCGCTTCGCCTACCCGGCCGCCGACCAGGTCTCCCTCGCCTCCCTGGAGGAGGTCGCCGCCCTCGACACCCGCGGCGGCACCGAGGTCCTGCACGGCATCTCCTTCCGCGCCGAACCCGGCCAGACCATCGCCCTGGTCGGCTCCTCCGGCGCCGGCAAGTCCACCATCGCCCAACTGCTGCCGCGCCTGTACGACGTGGACGCGGGCGCCGTCCGGGTGGGCGGCGTGGACGTGCGCGACGTGACGGCGGCCTCGCTGCGGGCCACCCTCGGCATGGTCACCCAGGACGGCCACCTCTTCCACGACACCGTCCGCGCCAACCTGCTGCTGGCCCGGCCGGACGCCGACGACCAGGAACTGTGGGACGCGCTCGGCCGCGCCCGCCTCGCCGACGTCGTACGGTCCCTGCCGGACGGCCTGGACACGGTCGTCGGCGAGCGCGGCTACCGGCTGTCCGGCGGCGAGCGCCAGCGGATGACGATCGCCCGCCTCCTGCTGGCCCGCCAGCGCGTCGTCATCCTCGACGAGGCCACCGCCCACCTGGACAACACGTCCGAAGCGGCCGTCCAGGAGGCTCTCGCCGAGGCGCTGGAGGGGCGCACCGCCGTGGTGATCGCCCACCGGCTGTCGACCGTCCGCGCCGCCGACCAGATCCTCGTGATCGAGTCCGGGCGGATCGTGGAGCGGGGCACGCACGAGGAGCTGCTGGCGGTGGGCGGGCGGTACGCCGAGCTGCACCGGACGCAGTTCGCGCAGCGGGACGGCGAGGGGGCGGCGGTGGAGGCCGTCTGAGGGGTGCGGGCGGGGGCGCCGGGCGGGGGCGTGGGCGGGGCGCGGGCGGGCCGTCCCGGTACGAGATCCGCGCGAACCCTTGACGCCATTGGTGTGGACCTTTAACTTCACGCCTTAAACAAAGACTGCGGACGTGCCTGACGCACCAAGCCTCCCCAGCGAGTCGGGCGCGCTCCGCTTCCCCCACGAAAGGCCGCCCGCATGGCCAGAGCCCTCCCCACCGCCGTCTGCCTCGCCACGCTCACCCTCGCCTCCGGACTGCTCGCCGCCGCCCCCGCCCAGGCCGCCACCGGCGCCATCACCGGCCTCGCCGGCAAGTGCCTCGACGTCGCCGGCGCCGACTCCGCCGACGGCACGCCCGTACAGCTCTACGACTGCAACGGCACCGGTGCCCAGCAGTGGACGGTCGGCAGCGACGGCACCCTCCGCGCCCTCGGCAAGTGCCTCGACGTCAAGGACCGTTCGACCGCGGACGGCGCCAAGCTCCAGCTGTGGACCTGCACCGGGGGCGCCAACCAGCAGTGGACGGTCACCGCCGCCCACGACATCGTCAACCCGCAGGCCGACAAGTGCATGGACGTCACCGACGGCAACTCCGCCAACGGCAGCCTCATCCAGATCTGGAGCTGTACCGGCGCCGCCAACCAGAAGTGGACCGCGCCCGCGGCGGGCGGGAGCACCCCGGCCGCGCCGATGGCCGTGGCGCCGTACCTCTACGAGGGCTGGGGGAACCCGCCCAGCCCCACCGCCATCACCCAGGCCACCGGTGTGAAGTGGTTCACGCTCGCCTTCGTGCTCAGCAACGGCTACTGCAACCCCCAGTGGGACGGCAGCCGTCCGCTGACCGGCGGGGTGGACCAGCAGACCGTCAACACCGTGCGGGCGGGCGGCGGTGACGTGATCCCGTCCTTCGGCGGCTACAGCGGCAACAAGCTGGAGAGCTCCTGCTCCAGCGCGGGCGAACTCGCCGCCGCCTACCAGAAGGTGATCAACGCCTACGGCCTGAAGGCGATCGACATCGACATCGAGGCCGACGCCTACAGCAACGCCACCGTGCAGCAGCGCACCGTGGACGCGCTGAAGACCGTGAAGGCGAACAACCCCGGCCTGAAGGTGTACGTCACCATGGGCACCGGGCAGAGCGGCCCCGACACCGGTCTCGTCAACCGGGCCGCGGCCTCCGGGCTGACCGCGGACGCCTGGGTCATCATGCCGTTCGACTTCGGCGGCGCCGGACAGAACATGGGCAACCTGACCACCCAGGCCGCCGAGGGGCTGAAGAACGCGTTGAAGAACGCCTACCACTACAGCGACGACCAGGCCTACCGGGACATGGGCATCTCGTCCATGAACGGCGTCACCGACAACAACGAGACGGTCACGGTGAACGACTTCCGCACCATCCTCGGCTACGCCCAGGCCCACCACCTCGCCCGCCTCACCTTCTGGTCCGTCAACCGCGACCGCCCCTGCACCGGCGGCGGCGCCGACAGCTGCTCCGGCGTCTCCCAGTCCGACTGGGACTACACCCGCGTCTTCGCCGGCTACACCGGCTGAGCCCCGGGCCGCCCGGCCTTGTGGACGTGTGAGGTGCCGCGAACCTGGATACGCGGAACCCGGTACGCACGGCACCTCGGTCCGTCCGGAAGGCCCCTATGCCATGACCAGCGAAAACGCGCCCGCCCCGGGTTCGGAGATCACCCTGCGGGTGAACGGCAAGCCGCACACCCTGTACGTCGACCACCGCCGTGTCCTGCTGGACCTGCTCCGCGAGGACCTGGGGCTCACGGGCGCCAAGAAGGGCTGCGACCACGGCCAGTGCGGGGCCTGCACCGTGCTGGCCGGCGGGCGCCGGCTCAACAGCTGTCTGCTGCTGGCGGTGACCCTCGACGGCGCCGAGGTCACCACCGTGGAGGGCCTGGCCGGCGACGGCGAGCAACCGCACCCGCTCCAGCGGGCCTTCCTCGACCGCGACGCCTTCCAGTGCGGCTACTGCACCCCGGGCCAGCTCTGTTCCGCCGTCGGAATGCTCGCCGAGGCAGCCGCCGGGCACCCCTCCCACGTCACCGACCCCGCGGCCCCCTCCGGCCGCCCCGTCCCGCTGGACCGGCCCGAGATCCGCGAGCGGATGAGCGGCAACCTGTGCCGCTGCGGGGCCTATCCGGGCATCGTCGAGGCGGTGGAGGACGTGATCCGGTGAACGGCTTCGGATACCTCAGGCCCCGCACGCTCCAGGAGGCCGCCGAGGCGTACGCCGCCCACCCCGGCGCCCGCTATCTGGCCGGCGGCACCAACCTGGTCGACCTGATGAAACTCGGCGTCGAACGCCCCGCCTTCCTCGTCGACGTCGGCGCCCTGCCCCTGGACGGGATCGAGGAACTGCCCGACGGCTCCCTGCGGGCCGGCGCCACCGTCCGCAACAGCGACCTGGCCGCCGACCCGCGCGTCCGCGACCGCTACCCGGCACTCTCCCAGGCCCTCCTCGCCGGCGCCTCGGGCCAGCTCCGCAACGCCGCCACCACCGGCGGCAATCTCCTCCAGCGCACCCGCTGCCCCTACTTCCAGGACCTGGACAAGCCCTGCAACAAACGCGACCCCGGCAGTGGCTGCGGCGCCCTGGACGGCGTCCACCGCGACCACGCGGTGCTCGGCCACTCCGAGCGGTGCATCGCCACCCACCCCTCCGACATGGCCGTCGCCCTCGCCGCGCTGGACGCGCGGACCGAGCTGTACGGCATCGACGGCACCCGGAGCGTGCCCGTGGCCGACTTCCACCGGCTGCCCGGCGAACACCCCGAACGGGACACCGAGATCCGGCCCGGCGAGATCATCACAGGCGTGCTCCTGCCGGCCGCCACCGCCGGGATGCCCTCCGCCTACCGCAAGGCGCGGGACCGGGCGTCGTACGCCTTCGCCCTCGCCTCCGTGGCCGTGGTGCTGCGGCTCGCGGACGGCGCGGTCGAGCACGTGGGCCTCGCCTTCGGCGGGCTCGCGCACCGGCCCTGGCGGGCCCGCCGCGCCGAGGAGGCGCTGCGCGGCGCCGCCCCCACCCCGGCCGCCCTCGAACGCGCCGTCGACCTCGAACTGGCCGAGGCCCGGCCCCTGGGCGAGAACGCCTACAAGGTGCCCCTCGCCCGCAACCTCGCCCTCGACGTCCTCGGCCGCCTCACCCCGTCCCCCGCTGTGGCCTGACCGCGCACCCCACCGGTGCCAGGAGGAATCGTGTCCCACACCGACACTGTCCTCGGCGCTCCCGCCGAGCGCCTGGAGGGGCGGCAGAAGGTCACCGGCGCCGCCCGTTACGCCGCCGAGTACCCGCTGCCCGGGCGTGCCCACGCCTGGCCCGTGCCCGCCGCCGTGGCGCGCGGACGGGTCGCCGGGGTGGACAGCTCGGCCGCGCGCGCCCTGCCCGGCGTCCTGGCCGTCCTCACCCCCGGCGACGCCCCCCGGCTCGCCGAACCCGAGGACGCCACCCTCGCCGTGCTCCAGGACCCGCGCGTCCCGCACCGGGGCTGGTGCGTCGCCCTCGTCGTGGCCGAGACCCTGGAGACGGCACGGGACGCCGCCCGGCTGGTGCGCGTCCGCTACGACAGCGAGCCGTACGAGGTCGAACTGACCGAGGGCCACCCGCGGGCCTACGAACCGGAGGAGGCCAACGCCGGTCTGCCCGGCCGCGTGGAGTACGGCGACCCCGAGGGCGCCTTCGCCGCGGCGGAGACGCGCGTCGACGTCGCCTACCGGGTGCCGCCGCTGCACAACCACCCCATGGAGCCGCACACCACCACGGCCCACTGGGACGACGACCGGCTCACGGTGTACACCTCCAGCCAGGGCGGCACGACGGCACGCTCCGTACTCGCCCAGATGTTCGAGCTGCCCGAGGACAAGGTCACCGTGGTCTGCGAGCACGTCGGCGGCGGCTTCGGCTCCAAGGGCACCCCGCGCCCCGACCTCGTCCTCGCCGCGATGGCCGCCCTGCGCGCCGCCCGCCCGGTCACCCTCGCCTACCCCCGCCGCTGTCTGCCCACCGTCGTCGGCCACCGCGCGCCCACCCTGCACCGGCTGCGCCTCGGCGCCGGCCCGGACGGCCGGCTGACCGCGCTCGTGCACGAGGTGACCACCCACACCTCACAGGTCAAGGAGTTCGTGGAACAGGCCGCGGCACCCGCCCGCGTCATGTACGCCACGCCCAACCTGCGCACCGTGCACCAGGTGGTGGCCCTCGACGTGCCGAGCCCCTCGTGGATGCGGGCCCCCGGCGAGTCGCCGGGCATGTACGCCCTGGAGTCCGCCGTCGACGAACTCGCCGAGGCGCTGGACATGGACCCGATCCAGCTCCGCATCCGCAACGAGCCCGAGCACGAGCCGGGCACCGGCAAGCCGTTCAGCAGCCGCCACCTGGTGCAGTGTCTGCGCGACGGGGCCCGCCGGTTCGGCTGGGACGAGCGCGATCCGCGCCCGCGCGCCCGCCGCGAGGGCCCCTGGCTGCTCGGCACCGGCGTCGCCGCCGCCACCTACCCGGCCTCCGCCGTCCCGGCCACCGCCACCGCGCGCGCCCTGCCCGACGGCACCTTCGCGGTGCGCACCAACGCGACCGACATCGGCACCGGGGCCCGCACCGTCCTCGCCCAGATCGCCGCCGACACCCTCGGCACCGCCCTGGACCGGGTGCGCATCGAGATCGGGCACAGCGACCTGCCCCCGGCCTGGGTGGCCGGCGGCTCCACCGGCACCGCCTCCTGGGGCTGGGCCGTGCACGACGCCTGCGCCGACCTCGCTTCCCGACTCGCCGCGCACGAAGGCCCGCTGCCCGCCGACGGCCTCGACGCGCACGCCGACACCGCGGGCCGCGCCGACGCCGAAGTGCCCTACGCCCGGCACGCGTTCGGCGCCCACTTCGCCGAGGTCGCCGTCGACACCGTCACCGGCGAGACCCGGGTGCGCCGGCTGCTCGGCGTCTTCGCCGCCGGGCACATCCTCAACTCCCGCACCGCGCGCTCCCAGTTCACCGGCGCCATGATCATGGGGCTGGGCATGGCCCTCACCGAGGGCAGCACCATGGACCCCGCGTTCGGCGACTTCACCGAACGTGACCTCGCCTCCTACCACGTGCCCGCGAACGCCGACGTGCCCGCCGTCGAGGCCCACTGGATCGACGAGGACGACACCCACCTCAACCCCATGGGCAGCAAGGGCATCGGCGAGATCGGCATCGTCGGCACCGCCGCCGCGATCGGCAACGCCGTCCACCACGCCACCGGCGTCCGCTGCCGCGAACTGCCCCTCACCCCCGACCGGATCCTCGCCGCTCTGGGCGCCGCGCGGTGACGGTGGCCGGCCCGGCCTGGGAGTACGACGGCTACCAGCCCGCGCGGGAACGCCTGCGGGAGTCCCTGTGCACCCTGGGCAACGGCTACGTCGCCACCCGCGGCGCGCTGCCCGAGTGCACCGCCGACGAGATCCACTATCCCGGCACCTACGCGGCCGGCTGCTACAACCGGCTCACCTCCGAGATCGCGGGCCGCCGCGTCGAGAACGAGGACATGGTCAACCTGCCCAACTGGCTTCCCCTGCGCTTCCGTCCGGCGGCCGACGGCGCCGTCTGGCTGACCCCGGACACGGCCGCCGTCACCGAGCACCACCTCACCCTGCACCTCGGTGCGGGCCTGCTGGAGCGCCGCACCCGCTACTCCCTCGGCCCGCACAGCTCCCTGCTGGTAAGGCAGTTGCGCCTGGTCCACCTCGGAGACCCGCATCTGGCCGCGCTGCGCACGGAGTTCACCGCCGAGGGGGAGGCCCTGGACCTGGACGTCGAGGCCGCGCTCGACGGTGACGTCACCAACTCCGGCGTCGCCCGCTACCGCGACCTGGACGGCCGCCACCTCACCGACGTGCACACCGCGGGAGCCGGCGCGGGACCGGTGTGGCTGGACTGCCGTACCCGCACCTCCGACATCCGGATCGCCCTCACCGGCCGGCTCACCGCCCGGGTGCCGGGGGCCGCCGACGCCCCGGTGGCCGTCACCGGCGCCGCCGAACCCCGCCGAGCCGTACAGACCTTGCGCCTGGCCCTGACCCCCGGCCGTACCGCCACCGTCGACAAGACCATCGCCCTGCACACCTCCCGCGACCCCGCCATCGGCGACCCGCTGCGCGCGGCCCTCGACCGGCTCGCCGGCGCCCCCGCCTTCGACGACCTGCGGGAGACCCACCACGCCGCCTGGGAACGGCTGTGGCGGCGCACCGTGCTCGACGTGCCCGGCGAGGCCGGGCGGATCCTGCGCCTGCACCTCTTCCACGTGCTCCAGACCCTCTCCCCGCACACCGCCGACCTCGACGTCGGCGTCCCCGCGCGCGGACTGCACGGCGAGGCCTACCGGGGCCACGTCTTCTGGGACGAACTCTTCGTGCTGCCCTACCTCAACCTCCATCTGCCCGAGGTCTCCCGGGGCCTGCTCCGCTACCGGCACCGCCGCCTGGACGCCGCCCGGCACGCGGCGGCCCGGCTCGGCCGGCGCGGCGCCCGCTACCCGTGGCAGAGCGGCAGTGACGGCCACGAGGAGACGCAGGAACTCCATCTCAACCCCCGCTCCGGCCGCTGGCTGCCCGACAACTCCCGCCTCCAGCACCACGTCGGCTCGGCGGTCGCCTACAACGTGTGGCAGTACTGCGAGGCCACCGGCGACACCGCCTTCCGGGCCGGCGAAGGCGCCGAGATGCTCCTGGAGATCGCCCGCTTCTGGGCCGACTCGGCGGTGTACGACGACCACCTCGGCCGGCACCGCATCCGGGGCGTGGTCGGCCCCGACGAGTACCACGACGCCTATCCCGGCGCCGACCGGCCGGGCCTGGACGACAACACCTACACCAACGTCACCGCCGCCTGGGTGCTCGCCCGCACCCTGGAACTGCTGCGCAGCCTGCCCGAACCGCGCCGCCGCGACCTCACCGAGCGCGCCGGCCTCGAACCCGGCGAGACGGACCGCTGGCAGGAGGTCGCGCACACCCTCCATGTGCCCTGGCACGAGGGCGTGCTCAGCCAGTTCGCGGGCTACGGCGAACTCGCCGAACTGGACTGGGGCGCCTACCGCGAACGCTACGGCGACATCCGGCGCCTGGACCGGATCCTGGAGGCCGAGGGCGACACCGTCAACCGCTACCGGGCCTCCAAACAGGCCGACGTCCTGATGCTGGGCTACCTCTTCGCACCCCGCGAACTGCACGCGCTGTTCGCGGAGTTGGGCCACCATGTCGACGAGGACATCTGGTCCGCGACGGTCGACCACTACCTGAGCCGCACCAGCCACGGCTCCACGCTCAGCGGCCTCGTGCACGGCTGGATCCTGGCCCGCGCCCGCCGCGCCGACGCCTGGCGGTTCGTCCAGGAGACGCTGCGCGGCGACATCGCCGACGTCCAGGGCGGCACCACCGGCGAGGGCGTCCACCTCGGCGCGATGGCCGGCACCCTCGATCTCGTGCAGCGCGGGCTGACCGGCCTGGAGACCCGCGGCGGAGTCCTCTGGCTGGACCCCGTCCCGCTCCCCAAGGTCTCCTCCTACGGCTTCTCGGTCCGCTACCAGGGCCACTGGGGGATCGGCGTCCGCCTGACCAGCCGCCAGCTTGAGATCGCCGTACCCGACTCCGACGGCGACCCCATCGACGTACGGCTGCCGGACCGGGTGGTGACGGTGCGGCCCGGGCGGACGGTGCGGCTGGTGCTGCCCGGGGTCGAAACTGCCGCCGAAGCTGTGTAAGTTCAACTGCGTTGTCGTTGTGCTGGTGTTGTTGGAGGTGTGCGGGCTGTGCTGATGACCGGCAAGGTGCTGCGTTTCGACGAGGTCCGGGGATACGGGTTCATCGCCCCGTCGGAACCAGGCGAGGACGTCTTCATGCACGCGAACGACCTGCTGGACGAGAAGTACCTCTACCACGAGGGCAGCGAGGTCGAGTTCCACATGGAGATGGGGGAGAAGGGCCCGAAGGCCTCCCAGATCCGGCTGGTCTACCAGCCCTCCTCGCACCGCCTCCCCAGCCGCCCCGTCTTCTCGGACGGTTCGGCCGCCGAACGCCCCGCCGCACCGTCCGGCGAGGGCACCGGCACGGCCGGCTTCCGCGCCGAACTGACCGAGATCCTGGTCACCTCGGTCGACTCCCTCACGGCCGCGCAGATCCGCCAGGTCCGGGAGCGGGTCGTGGAACTGGCCCGGGAAAAGGGCTGGTTGACCGCCTGACCGGGTCTGCCGAGGGTCCCTTGCCGGACACCGGCGAGGGGCCCCGCACCTGTCACCCCCCTCCGGACCCCTGGAACACACCATGACGACAGTCAGCCCGACCGGCGACCTGTGGGTGCGCCGCTTCCACCCGGCGCCGCAGGCGCCCGCCCGACTGGTCTGCTTCCCCCACGCCGGCGGTTCGGCGACCTTCTACTTCCCCCTCTCCGCGGCCCTTCGCGACGCGGCCGACGTGGTCGCGGTGCAGTACCCCGGGCGGCAGGACCGGCACGCGGAGAAGGGCATCGAGACCATCGCGGAGCTGGCGGACCGGGCCCACGAGGCCCTGCAGCCCTACGCGGACCGCCCGTTGGTCCTCTTCGGGCACAGCATGGGGGCCATCGTCGCCTTCGAGGTGGCCCGGCGCCTGGAACGCGACGGCGAGGGCCCCGTCCACCTCTTCGCCTCCGCGCGCCGCGCCCCGTCCGCCCGCACGGTGGAGAACGTGCACCAGCGCGACGACGACGGCATCATCGCCGAGATGCGCCGCCTCAGCGGCACGGACCCCCGCCTCCTGGGCGACGAGGAGCTGCTGCGCATGGTGCTCCCGGCCCTGCGCAGCGACTACACCGCCATCGAGACCTACCGCGCCGACCCGGCCACCGTCGTCGCCGCCCCCGTCACCGCCCTCACCGGCGACGCGGACCCCCGCGTCACCCCCGAGGAGGCCCACGCCTGGCGCACGCACACCACCGGCGCCTTCGACCTCAGGATCTTCCCGGGCGGTCACTTCTACCTCACCGACCGGATCGACGAACTGGCGGAGCTCCTGCGGGCGCGGCTGACGGCGTAGCACCCCGCGATCAATCGGTCAGGCGAGTTCCTTCGGGCCGTAGAGCGCGGCCGGGGCGCCCGTGGCCAAGGCCCAGTACCGGTCGCCGTACGACCAATGCCACCATTCGGTCGGGTAGTTGACCAGTCCGGCGGCGGTCAGGGCCTGGCCCAGGAGGCGTCGGTTGGCGCGGGCCTCCTCGCCGATGCCGTCGGCCTCGGTGTAGCAGGCGCCCGCGCTCTCCTCCGGGTTCGCGTTCAACGCCGTTCCCATGTCCAGTTCTTGACCGTCGGCGTCGGCGAGCGTCAGGTCGACGGCCGCCCCGGCGCTGTGCGGCGCGATCTCGGGCGGCGAGACGTAACGGCTCGCCGCCGAACGCACCCGCTCGGCGGACCAGTCGGGATGGGCGGCACCCAACTCCGCGCCGTACCGGTCGAAGTAGCGCCGCTGAAGGGCCGGCGGCCGGTATCCCTCGACGTAGAGCAGCCGCAGTTTCCCCGGCAGCGACTCCTGCGCCTTGAGCAGCCGTTCCAGCACGCCCTCGCGCAGCCGGGCGAACGCCCCGTCCCCGTCCGCCTTCCGCCCGTCGACCCGCAGGCGCCCGCCATGGCGCACGTCCACGAGCCGCTCACCGCACTCGCGCACGGGCACGGCGGCGACCCGCGGATCGGACATCAAGATGATCTCTGCCATGGGGCGATCATGTCAGCCGCACGGCACCGCCGGGACGCGCCCGCTCGTCAGAGCGTCAGCCGCAGATGGCGCGGCCCCCGCAGCATCGCGTTCTGCCGGTACGGCGGCGGGTCCTCGGCCAGCTCCGCCGTGCCCAGGTGGGGCAGCAGGGCGGCGAGGGCGGACTGGGCCTCCAGCCGGGCGAGCGGGCCGCCGTAGCAGAGGTGGATGCCGGAGCCGAAGCCGAGGTGCTGGTTGTCGGGCCGGGCCGGGTCGAAGCGGTCCGGGTCGGGGAAGCGACGGGGGTCGCGGTTGCCGGAGGCCAGGGCCAGGATGACGGACGAGCCGCGGGGGAGCGTGGCGCCGGCGACGTCGAAGTCGGCGAGGGGGATGCGCTCGCGCATGTGCACCGGGGGTTCGAAGCGCAGCAGTTCCTCCACCGCCCGCGGCAGCAGGCCGGGTTCGCGGCGCAGCCGGTCCAGCTCCGCGGGGTGGCGCAGCAGGGTCAGGACCCCGTTGGTGATGAGGTTGACCGTGGTCTCGTGCCCGGCGATCAGCAACAGCACCGCCGTCTCCGCGAGTTCCTCCCGGCTGAGCCGCAGCTCGGGGTCGGGTTCGCCGACGAACGCGGACAGCAGGTCGTCGCCCGGCGTCTCGCGGCGCTGTTCGGCCAGGCCAACCAGGTACCCGCCCATCTCCCGGCGGGCCCGGTCGGCCTCCTCGCGCGGCGCCGAGCCCGCGTCCGGCCGTACGTCGGCGGACGCGACCAGCGCGTCCGACCAGGCGCGGAAGAGCGGTTCGTCCTCGCGCGGCACACCGAGCAGCCGGCAGATCACCGTGACCGGCAGCGGATAGGCGAAGTCGTCCACGACGTCGACCTGCCCGCCCGCCTCGAACGGCGCCAGCAGCTCCTTGGTGATGCCGTCGATCTCGGCGCGCATGCCGTCCACCCGGCGCGGGGAGTGCGGCGGGCCGAAGGGCCGCATGGCCAGGGTGCGCAGCCGGTGGTGCTCCGGGTCGTCGAGGCGCAGGAACGGCGGCTTGGCGGTCACCACGCCACGGGTGCGGGGATCGGCGCTCATCCGCGGGTCGTGCAGCAGCGCGGCGACCTCGTGATAGCCGCCGATCAGCAGGCTGCCGTCCGACTGCGGGACGACCGGACCGGCCGCGCGCAGTTCCGCGTACAGGGGGTAGGGGTCGGGGCGGCTGGCGTAGTCGGTGATCCTCGCCAGCAGGGTGCCGGGGTCGGTGCCCGAGTCCATGTCGGCTCCTCGAAGTGGGCGTGGGCTATACCACCGTCAGCCGGCGGTCCGGGAGATAGCCGGTCAGCGCGACCGTCGGGCCGTGGGACAGCACCGACGGGTCCGGTACGTCGGACGGGATCGGGATCTCCGCCGCGAGGGCCCGGTCGGCGGCGCCCGGCGGCGGCGGGAACGGCGCGGCCGTCTCGATCAGGTGCTGGTAGTAGTCGAGCGACTTGGCCATGTCGACGGTGACCGCGGCCGTGACCCGGCCCCGGTAGCCGTAGACCATGGCGAGCCTGCGCGCCTCCAGCGAGCCCTGGGCGATGACCACGTGGTCGGAGTAGGTGGGCACCCCGACCGATTTGATGTTGAGCCCGAACTGCGTCGACCAGAACGTCGGCAGGGCCAGGTGGGGGCGGCGCAGCGGCCCCGGGCTGACCATGTTGTGGGCCGCGACCTCGGCCTGCGTGACCGCGTTGCCCCAGTGCTCCAGGGACAGCAGCTGGTAGCCGAAGAGCGGGTGCGGGAAGCGGGAGACGTCGCCGGCCACGAACACGTCGTCGGTGACGATGCCGTACATGGTGAAGGCGCGGCACCCGGCGTCACAGGCCAGCCCGCGCGGGCCCGCCGCGAGACCGGACTCCGCCAGCCACTCCACGTTGCGCACCGCCCCCAGCGCCACCACGCACACGTCCGCGTCCACCCGGCTGCCGTCGGACAGCTCCACGCCGGTGAAGCTCCCGTCGCCGAGCAGCCTGGTCACCGTCACGCCGGTCCGCAGGTCCACGCCGTGGTTGCGCTGCATCACGGCCGCGAGCTTGGACAGGGTGCCGCCGAGCGCGCCGACCAGGGGCGCGGGGCCGCGTTCGGTGACCGTGACCTCCAGGCCGCGTTCCCGGCAGGCCGAGGCGATCTCGGAGCCGGTGAACCCGCCGCCGATCACCAGGACCCGCCGCGGCCCCGCGTCCAGCCGCCGCGCGAGCCCCGCGGCATCCTCGCGGGTGCGCACGGTGAACACACCGTCCAGCGCGGCCTCCTGCGGGTTCGGCCAGGGCCGGGCGCGCGTCCCGGTGGCGATCAGCACCCGGTCGTACGGCAGTGACTCCCCGTTTTCGAGCAGCACCCGTTTCCCCAGCGGGTCCAGACCCGTGGCCCTTACACCGAGCAGCCAGTCAGCCTTGGGGTCCCGGCGCATCGGCAGCCCGGTGGACTCGGCCGGCGCGATGCCCAGCAGCACCTGCTTGGACAGCGGCGGGCGGTCGTACGGGGGATGGGGCTCGTCCCCGACCACCGTCAGGGATCCGGTGAAACCCTCGTCGCGCAGCGCCTCCGCGGCCCGCAGCCCGGCGAGCGAGGCGCCCACGATGACGATGCGGCCGTCCATGAGGTCATCGGGCACCGCCGCTCACCTCCTCGCCGAGGAGAATGGCCTGGACCGGGCAGGCCGCCGCGGCCTGGCGCACGCGTTCGACCTGGTCGTCCGGGACGGCCGGGGCGTACAGCAGCCCCTCCTCGCCGTGCAGCCGGAACACGTCCGGCGCGAGGAACACGCACTGTGCGTAGCCCTGGCAGCGCGTGAGGTCGACAACGGTCCGCATCGCAACCACTTCCTCCTCCGCCGTACCCGCCCCTCGTCTCCAGCATGGGACGAGAACCGCAGGCCCGCACGGCCACCCGGGCGGGGCCCGGCAGGCGGCGCGTCAACGCCCGGCCGGGCAGCGCCGCTTGACGGATCCGGACGAAAGCCGACATGTCAGCGGACCCGCGCGGGAATACTGGTCCAACCAGTTGACCACTGAACCGGGTGCGGCCACCCTGATCGCCATGGCTGAGGGACACATACGGCGCGAGGCGGTCTCCGACCAGCTCTTCGCCCTGTTGCGCGACAGGATTCTCGGCGGGGAGCTGCCACCCGGCGCCGCGCTCACCGCCGAACGGGAACTGGCTGCCGAGTTCGGGGTGAACCGGCATGCCGTACGGGAGGCCGTCAAACGCCTCCAGCAGGCACGACTGGTCGACGTCAGTCACGGCGGCCGCACCCAGGTGCTGGACTGGCGGCGCACCGCGGGGCTCGACCTCGCCGTGGGCATCGCCGCGGCCGACGCAGGGCCGACCGTGCAGGACATCGCACGCGACGCCCTGGAGATGCGGGCCTGCGTCGGCGCCGACGCGGCCCGGCTGTGCGCGCTGCGCTGCTCCGCGCGGGCCGCCGCCGAGATCACCGCGGCCGTCGAGGCGCACGCGCACGCCGGGCCCGATCTGACCGAGCTGGACGAGTCCTACGTCGCCTGGTGGCGGCTGATCGTGGAGGGCTCCGGGAACATCGCCTATCTGCTGGCCTTCAACAGCCTGGTGGACGGCCTGATCCCGGTCGCCGACGTGCCCGCCGACCTGGGCGCGGGCGAGATCCTCGACGTCGAGGCCCACCGCCGGCTGGCCGCGCACATCGCGGCCCGCGAGGCGGACGAGGCCGAGCGGCTGGCCCGCGAGCTGCTGTCCCGCAGCGTGCCCGCGGCGCCGCGCACCCGTAAGGGGGCGGGCCGGTGATCCCCACCGTGGTCTACGCGATCCCGGCGTTCGTGCTGCTGGTGGTCGTCGAGGCGCTGTCGTACCGCTTCCTGCCGGACGACGACGAGCGCGGGTACGAGCTGCGCGACACCGCCACCAGCATGTCCATGGGCGCGGGCAGCCAGGTCATCGCGGTGCCGTGGAAGGTCGCGACGATCGTGGTGTACGCCGCCGCGTACACCCTCGTCCCCTGGCACCTGTCGGCGTCCTCCGGCTGGACCTGGCTGCTGCTGTTCTTCGGCGAGGACCTGGCGTACTACGCCTACCACCGGGCCCATCACCGGGTCCGGGTGCTGTGGGCGAGCCATGTGGTCCACCACTCGAGTCTGCGCTACAACCTCTCCACCGCCCTGCGCCAGACCTGGACGCCGATGACCGGCCTGCCCTTCTGGCTGCCGCTGGCGCTGATCGGCGTACCGCCGTGGATGATCCTGATCGAGCAGACCGTCAGCCTCGTCTACCAGTTCTTCCTGCACACCGAACGCGTGGACAAACTGTGGCGCCCGGTGGAGTGGTTCTTCAACACGCCCTCCCACCACCGCGTCCACCACGGCTCCAACAACGTGTACCTGGACCGCAACTACGGCGGCATCCTCATCATCTGGGACCGGCTCTTCGGCACGTTCGAACCGGAGGGGGTGCGCCCGGTGTACGGCCTGACGAAGAACATCGACACCTACAACCCGCTGCGGGTGGCCTTCCACGAGTACGCGGCCGCCTGGCGTGACGTCCGCGCGGCCGGGCGCTGGCGGGACCGGGCCGGCTACGTCTTCGGGCCGCCGGGGTGGTCGCCGAGCACGAAGGGGTGACGCCGGGCCCGCCCGGGGCGGGAGGCATGATGCCCCTGGCAGAACGGATGACGCGGGCGGCACGGGGAAGACCGTCCGTGCCCCTCGCGTCCACCGGCACCCGGAAGGAACCACCAGATCATGTACGACATCGCGGCCCGCGCCCTGACGGAGACGTCCCGGTGAGCGGCACCGGGGCACCCGTGCTGTGCCACACCACCGGCCGGGCCGCCCGCATCACCCTGAACCGGCCCAGGGCGCTCAACGCCCTCGACCACGAGATGGTCCGCCGCATCGACGCGGCGCTCACCGCCTGGCAGGACGACCCCCGCGTGGAGACCGTCGTCCTCACCGGCGCCGGCGAGCGCGGACTGTGCGCGGGCGGCGACATCCGTGCCGTCCACGACGACGCCCGGGACGGCGACGGCACCGCGTCCGCCGCGTTCTGGCGCGACGAGTACCACCTCAACGCCCGTATCGCCCGCTACCCCAAGCCGTACGTCGCCCTCATGGACGGCATCGTGATGGGCGGCGGGGTCGGCGTCTCCGCGCACGGCAGCGTCCGGATCGTCACCGAGCGGTCGCGGATCGCGATGCCCGAGACCGGCATCGGATTCGTCCCGGACGTCGGCGGCACCCATCTGCTCGCCCGGGCACCCGGGGAGCTGGGCACCTACCTTGCTCTGACGGGGCATCAGATCGGCGGAGGCGACGCCGTGTTGTGCGGGCTCGCCGACCACTACGTGCCCTCCGGGGAGCTGCCCGCGCTGCTGGACGACCTCGCCGTCATGCCCGTGTCCGACGCGCTCGCGCGGCACGAACAGACCGTGCCGCCGGGGGAGTTGGCGGCGCAGCGGGAGTGGATCGACGCCTGCTGCGCGGCCGGCACCGTCGAGGAGATCGTCCAGCGGCTGCTCGCGCACGGCAGCCCGGAGGCGAAGGAGACGGCGGAGACGCTGTTCTCCCGGTCGCCCACGGCCCTCAAGGTCACACTGGCCGCCATGCGCAGGGTCCGACGACTCGGGTCCCTGGAACGGGCGTTGGACCAGGAGTACCGCGTCTCGTGCGCCGCGTTGAGCAGCCACGACCTGGTGGAGGGCGTCCGCGCCCAGATCATCGACAAGGACCGCCGTCCCCGCTGGTCACCGGCGACCCTGGCCGAGGTGACCGAGGCGGACGTGGAGCGCTTCTTCGCGCCGCTGGGCGACCGCGAACTCGGCCTGGGCGGAGCCGGGTGACCCGCAGCGGGCGGAGCGGGGACCGGCCGCCCCTCGGGTCGGAGAGGAAGATCACGTCCGCGGGCGCGGTCTTGGCCGAGGGCGGCTGACGCGGTACGGTCTGTCCGATATCGACGACGGCAGGACGGAAGCCGGTGAGAACCCGGCACGGTCGCGCCACTGTATGCGGGCCCAAGGGCCCGTGAGTCAGACCCGTAGCCGTCGTACCACGCACCACCGACATGGGACGCGAACTCCCAAAGGAGGTCCTGCCATGGCGCAGACCGTCGCCCGGCCGACAGCCACCGCCCCCGCCCTCCCCGCCAAGCTGCCGCTGAAGGCGATAGCTCCCTGGGCGGTCTTCTTCGGCATCCTGATGCTGGTCCTGCTGTACTTCGTCGGCGCCGAGCAGGGCGCCACCTCCGTGTTCAACGGCACGGACGTCCACGAGTGGCTGCACGACGCCCGCCACCTGCTCGGCTTCCCCTGCCACTGACGCCGGGGGACACCGCGCGCTGATGAACTCCGCAACCGTACGGAACCTTCTCGTACGGGGCATGCTCGCCGGCCTCGCCGCCGGTGTGCTCGCCCTGGTCGTGGCGTACCTCCTCGGCGAGCCGAACGTCGACAAGGCGATCGGCTTCGAGGAGGCCCACTCCCACGAGCACGAGATGGTGGTCGTCTCCCGCTCCCTGCAGTCCACCGCCGGTCTCGCCACCGGCGTCCTGGTCTACGGGGTCGCCTTCGGCGGCATCGCCGCCCTCGCCTGCTGCTTCGCCCTCGGACGGATGGGCCGCCTCGGCCCGCGCGCCACGGCGCTGCTGCTGTCGGGGTGCGCGCTGCTCGCCGTGTACGTCGTACCGTTCCTGAAGTACCCGGCCAACCCGCCGTCGGTCGGCGACGCCGACACCATCGGCGAACGGACGGCCCTGTACTTCCTGATGATGCTGCTCAGCGTGTTGCTGGCGATCGCCGCGACACTCCTCGGCAGACGCCTCGCGCCCGTGCTGGGCCCCTGGTGGGCGTCGGTGGCCGCGGTGGTCGCGTTCGCCGTGGTGGTCGCGCTGGCCTACCAGTTCCTGCCGGCCGTCGACGAGGTGCCGAAGGGCTTCCCGGCCGTCCTGCTGTGGCGGTTCCGGCTCTCGGCGCTGGCCGTCCAGGCCGTGTTGTGGGGCGGATTCGGACTGCTCTTCGGGGAGTTGGCGGAGCGGCTGCTCAATCCGACGCCGACGAGGGCCGCGAAGGGGCGAGCGGTGCCGGCCGCGCGCTGACGCCGTCCGGCGCGGCGATCGGGCGTCCCAGCCGCAGGTTCCACCGCCCGGCCCTGCCGCTGAGTTCGGTCACGGTCAGGGGCGGCACGTCCACCCGCCAGAAGGACGTGTCCGGCATGCCCAGCGCCGCGACGACCGCCGCCCGGACCACCTCCGGCTCGACCACGGCGAGGGTACGACCGGTCAGGAGCCGTGCGTCGGCGAGCCGGCCCGCGACCCGCGCGCACAGCTCCCGCACCGACTCGCCGCCGTGCGGGGCGCAGCCGGGATCGGCGAGCCACCGGCCCACCGCCTCCGGTTCGGCGGCCCCCACCTCGTCCAGGGTGCGGCCCCGCCAGCGCCCCACGTCCAGACCCGCCAACTCCGGCACGGACACCACCCCTTCGAGAGCCAGTGCCGCCGCGGTCTCCCGGCAGCGCGCACTGGGGGAGACGAGCACCCGGGCCACGGCGGGCAACGCCCCGGCCGCGGCCCGGGCCCGCGCCACGCCCCCGGCGTCGAGCGGACCACCGTCGTCGAAGCGGATCTGCCGGAGCGAGGCGCCGATGGCGGGGGAGACGAGCAGGACTCGACTGGTCACGCGGTCACTCCTGCGGGGTGGTGGGCACGGAACACGGGCGGGGGAGGCGGCCCGGGGAACATAACACCCGCGGGGCCGGGCCCGTCCCGTCCGCTCCGTCAGGCCAGGTCCCTGGCCGGGTCCAGCGCCCAGTGGTTGGTCCTGAGGATCCGGCCCGCGAAGTCCGTGTCGGTCTCTCCGAGGAACCGGAAGCCGACGGAGCGGCAGATGCTGTTCGACGGAGCGTTGGCGACCGCCGGGAAGGCGTGGACGACGCCCCAGCGGTCCTCGTCGCGGGCCCGCTCCAGCAGCGCGCGGACGGCGCGCTTGGCCAGTCCACGGCCCTGGAACTCGGGGAGGACCATCCAGCCGATCTCGGACAGCGGTGCGGCTGGGGTGTCGTGGGCCCACAGGGTCACCGTCCCCGCCACCACCTCGGGCGTGGCCGGATCGGGCACGATCATCTTCAGCCACGCGCCGTCCGCCGCGGCCTCCGCCGCGTCCCGGCGGACCTTGTCCGCCATCCCCGCGCGGGGCAGCGGCCCGCCGAGGCCCGCCATCATGACGGGATCGCAGCGCATCCGGACGTAGGCCTCGACATCGTCCGGCGAGACATCGCGCAGCAGCATGAACTCCTCCTCGCCCGAGGGCAGTTGGCCCGAACGTACCCAATGCCCGGTCGTCCTCGCACGCGGGCCGGCCGGGCGGGGCGGGCCCGTACCGATCATCCCTTCGCGCCGCCTTCGGAGAGCGGGGACCGGCCGGTAGCGTCGCGGACGAGCTGACCTCACCGCGCGAAGCGCACGACGGAGGGTTTCATATGATCGACAGGCGTACCTTCGGGAAGGCCGTCGGCCTGGGGACCGGCGCGGCCGCCCTCTCCCTGACCGGCTCGCACGCGGCGGACGCCGCCGCGGCCGCTCCCCGCGCGGCGGACGCGGCCCCCGCCGCACCCGCGACACACACCGCGTTTCCCGTGCTCAAGCAGATCGAGGCCGGCGTGCTCGACATCGGGTACGCCGAGGCGGGACCGGCGCACGGCCCGGTCGTGATCTGCCTGCACGGATGGCCGTACGACATCCACAGCTACGTCGATGTCGCCCCGCTCCTCGCCGAGCGGGGTTACCGAGTGATCGTCCCCTACCTCCGCGGCCACGGCAGCACACGGTTCCTGTCCTCCCGGACGGTCCGCAACGCCCAGCAGTCCGCGGTCGCCCTGGACATCGTCGCCCTCATGGACGCGCTCGGCATCCCCGAGGCCGTCCTGGCCGGCTTCGACTGGGGCTCGCGTACCGCCGACATCATCGCCGCGCTGTGGCCGGAACGCGTCACCGCGCTCGTGTCCACCAGCGGTTACCTCATCACCGACGTCGAGGCCCAGAAGTCGCCCATCGCGCCCGCCGCCGAGCACAACTGGTGGTACCAGTACTACTTCGCCACCGAACGCGGCCGTGTCGCCCTGGAAACCCCGGAATTGCGCGACGAGTTGTGCCAACTGGTGTGGAAACTCGTCTCGCCCACCTGGCAGTTCGACGACGCCACCTTCCGGCGCACCGCGCAGGCCTTCCAGAACCCCGACTACGCCGCCGTCGTCATCCACAACTACCGCTGGCGCCTCGGCCTCGCGGAGGGTGAACACCGTTACGACCGCTACGAGAAGGAACTCGCCACCCGGCCCGTGATCCACGTCCCCACCATCACCCTGAGCCCCGGACTGGACCCCTTCACCGCGTCCGGCGACCCCACCCGCGACCGCTTCACCGGGCCCTACGAGCACCGGGTCGTCGAGGGTATCGGCCACAACCTCCCGCAGGAGGCACCCGCCGTCTTCGCCCAGGCCGTTCTCGACGCCGCCAACCTCTAGGGAACTTGGGCGACTTGAGGGGCTGGACGACGCGGTGCCCGGCGGGTGGGGCCCGTCACCTGCCGGGGTGATGGCGTTCGAGCAGGTTTTCGAGGTCGGCGATCCATGATTCGATCTGCTCGCCGTCACGCGTGCGCACCGCGCAGAAGTACCTCTGGCCGGCGTAGGTGTCGACGGCCACGGTGAGCGCGAAGCCGCGGGTGCGGACGCTCTGCTGGTAGGCGATCCGGGCGACGAACGGCCACGGCACGTCGATCATGCTGCCGTTGATGCCGAGGGACACGCCCCGCGCGTCCCCCAGGACGGCGTTCTTGCGGTCCATCGCCAGGAACTCGGGCTCCTCCTCGCCGGGCGCGGGGGGGGGGGGGGGGGGGGCCCCGCCCCGCCGGGGGGTGGGGCGGGGGGGGGGGGCCGCGCGCGGGGGGCAGCGCC
>NZ_JBEZND010000018.1:79931-150487 GCF_040706415.1 Streptomyces sp. NPDC048106
CCCCGCGCGCCCCCCCGCCCGGCGTTATTGCGGACCACCGCCCGCAACGGGGGCACCCCCGCGCGGGGCGCCGGCCCGGGGGGGAGGCCCCCCGGCGCCGGCGGGGTGTACGGCGGTGGCGGGGGCACGGCGACGGGAGCGTACCCGGGCGGGGGAGCGGACGGGGGAGCGGGCGTGGGAGCCGGCGGCGGGCCGGCGGCGAACGCCTCGCGGAGCGTCTCGGGAGCGGGGCGCTGCCGGGGTTCCCGGGCGAGGCACGACCCGACGACCGGCCGCAGGCTCACCGGGACCGCGCTGACGTCGGCGTCCTGGTGGACCGACCGGTACATCAGCGCCATGGCGGTGCCGTCGCCGAACGCCGTGCCGCCCGCCGCGGCGACGAGCACGGCGCCCAGCGCGAACACGTCGGCGGCGCCGGTGACATCGAGTCCCTCCACCTGCTCGGGGGCGAGGAAGCCCGGCGTCCCCAGGCCCGCGCCGGTCATCGTCAGACGGGAGTTCTCGACGGCGCGGGCGATGCCGACGCCGAGGACGCGCGGGCCGTCGGCGGCCATGACCACGTTGCCCGGCTTCAGGTCCCGGTGCACCAGGCCGCAGGCGTGGATGTCCCGCAGGGCCTCGGCGAGGGCGGCGCCCAGATCGCGCAGCCGCGCCTCGTCCAAGGGGCCCTGCACCGCGAGCAGTTCGGCGAGAGTGGGGCCCGGGACATGGGCGGTGGCCAGCCAGGGCGCGTCCGCGTTCGCGTCGGCGTCCACGACCGGCGCCGTACGGAAGCCGCCGACCCGCCGCGCCGACTCCGCCTCGACGCGGAACCGCTCGCGGAAGCCGGGGTCACGCGCCAGCTCGGCGCGCGCCACCTGCACCGCGACCTGCCGACCGTCCCGGGACCTGGCCAGGTGGACGACGCCCATGCCGCCCTCGCCCAGCACCCGTTCCACCACGTACGGCCCCACGCGCGCGGCCGTGTGCGGCCGGATTTCCTCCATGGTCCTCTTCCCCCCTCCCCGGCCCCGTCCCTCGCGCACGGATTCCGCCTGCCCGAGCGGGTCGGCGAACGCGCGCGGACCCCGCCGCGGGCACCGTCGGCCGTGCCGGCCGGTGTGCGGTCGATCTTAGGGTGCCGGTCCGGCCCGGGGCACCCGTCCGACCAGCCAGGACGAGCTGTAGGGTCGGCCGCATGTCCGGCTCCGGTACGCACCACGTCCTCGATCTGCTCCGGCGCGACCCCCGCCTGGCCCGACTGGCCGCCTTCCCCTTCGACTTCGACCTGGAGCGCGCGGAACACGGCGAGGAGGTGGAGCTGGCCTCGGGCGCCCCGCTGACGGGTATCGCGGGCGACGACACCGGCGGCACCTACTTCCTCTGCCCCGACGGTGGCGTCCTCTACGCCGACTCGGACGGCCGCGCCGGACTGATCGGGCGCAGCGTCGCCGACGTACTGGAACTCGTGACGGGCCTCCCCGGCTGGCGCGACCACCTGGCACTCCCGCCCGGAACCGGCGACGCGGAGGTGACGGCGGCGGCCCGCGCGCACGAGGCCGACCTGCGCGCCTCCTACGCACCCGGACTCGACGCCCTCCGCGCCGAACTCCTCACCGGCCTCGGTCTGTTCCCGCGCCCGCCCGCCGAACTCTTCGCCACGATGCACCGCGCCCTGCGCCACACCGAACCCGATCACGTGCTGCTGCTCACCGAGGAGGGCACCGCCTACGAGCCGCTGGACCCCCACCCCCGGCCCCCGCTGGCCCGGACGGTGCTCGCCGGCTGCCGCGCCGGACTGGACCGGCTCAGGGCCGACCCGGCCACCTGGCACGAGGTCGCCTTCGCCCCGGTGACCGACGCCGAGGACCCGGAGCACGACGCCCACTTCGCCGCGCGGGCCTGCGCGCTGCACGCGGCGCGGTACGACCGCCGGCCCGCCGACCTCCCGCTCCTGCGCCACCTCCTCGACCAGGAGACCCGCGGCCGGCGCCAGGCCCCCTTCGGCGGCATGGGCGGGGAACTCCACCTCGCCGTCTTCCTCGTGGCCCGCCACCACCAGGAGGAGGACCTGCCGCGCCTGTACGCCGCCCGCGCCGCCAACTTCGACACCTGGTGCGCGCTGTCCGACCTGCCGCTCGGGCTGCCGGGCAACGCATCCGGGGCGCGGCCGAGTTGGGAGCCCGAGGCGCTGCGAGGCTGGGTCGCGGCCCTCGACGTGCCCGAGTGGTTCGGCGACGACCCCGGCCACGAGCCGGACGCGACCTGGGTGACGCTCGCCCGCCGTCAGGGGCGCACCGAACTCGCCCGCGCCGCCCTGATCCGCGCCCTGGACGATATCGGCCCCGCCGACACCGCCGAACTACCCTGGATACGGGACGAGTTCACCGCGATCGGCGACCTCCGCCAAGCCGTCCGCGCCCAGCGCCTGTACGCCCGGCTCCAGGACTTTGGCCACAGCCGTGGCACCGCGTACACCCGGCTCGCCGCACTGGAACGGCGGTACGGCGACCTCGACGGCGCGTGGACCTCCCTGCGGACCGCCCGCACCGCACTCGGCGTCCCGGCGCCGTCCCCCGAGCCGTACACCGCCGGCCGGCAGCCCCTCTTCGAGGTCGAGCCGGCCACCGCCGACGAGCCACCGCGCTGGGCGGACCGGGCCATCGGACTCGACCTCACCGAAGAGCACTTCCGGCTCGCCCGGACAGCCGCCGAGTCCGCAACGCTGCCCCTCGCCCGCCGGTCCCTCACCACGGCCTCCGACCTCCTCGCCGCGCTCGCCCGCCCCCTGCCCCCGGCCCTCCTGCGCACCGCCCACGCCGCCGCCGCGGCCTGCGCGGACGACGAGTCGGCAACCCGCTGGGCGGCCCTCGCGGCCCGCGCGGAGCAGCGCATCGCCGAGTTCCCCTACGACGAGGACGACGGCGCCGGGGACGACGCCCTCGGCTGAGCACCACGCGTGCGGTGGCCTGGTCGGCCGGAACCGGGCGGCCCGGCTCACGCCACCCGGGTGACGTACTTGCCGACCCCCGCGCCCGTCGCCATGAGGTCGTGCGCGGCCGGTACCCCGGCGAGACCGGCGAGTTCGGTGACCGGCAGGTCGAGGCGGCCCGCGGCGAGCAGGTACAGCACCCGGCTGATCGCCCGCGCGACCTTGGCCGGAGCGGTCGCCGCCAGGCCCTTGTGGCTGAAACCGGTGAGGGTGAGGTTCCCGGCGAGCAGCCGGCCCGCCGGAGGGAGGGCGTCGACCGCGCCGCCGCCCGCGTTGCCGAAGAGCACGATCCGCCCGCCGGGCGCGGCCACCTGGAGGTCGAGCTCCAGGGCCTCGGTGCCCAGCGGGTCGAGGACCAGGTCGACGCCCTTGCCTTCCGTGGCCTCCAGGACCGCCTCGCGCAGCCCCTCGTCCCGGGGGAAGACGGCGTCGTAACCGGCCTTCACGGCCTGAGCCGCCTTCGTGGGGCGGCCCACGGTGCCGAGCAGCCGACCGCCGCCCAGCACGGGCACCAACTGGGCGATCGCGTTGCCGATCCCGCCGCCGGCCGAGTGCACGAGCACGGTGTCCCCCGCGGTGAAGCGGCCCGCGTCGGTGAGCAGCAGCATGGCCGTGGCGAGGCCCAAGGGGACGGCGCCGGCCTGCCGCAGGGCGACCTGGGGCGGGACCGGCACGGTGAGGGCCGCCTCGGCGACGACCACCTGCGCCAGGCCCCCGCCCACGGGGGCGGCCACCACCCGGTCACCGACCGCCAGACCGGTGACCCCCTCGCCGACCTCGCGGACCGTGCCCGCCACCTCCTTGCCGGGCAGGTACGGCCACGCCGGGACATAGCCGGCGTCGCCCCGACGGGCCATCACGTCCACGAAGTTGAGCCCCGCGTAGGCCACCTCCACGGCCACCTGCCCGGCACCGGGCCGGGGCTCCTCGATCTCCCGCACCTCCGAGTTCTCCGACCCACCCGGTGCGGTCATGACCAGTGCGCGCATGTCGAGTTCCCCCTCGGTACGATGTTCTACGAACGTCGAAATACGAACGGCGTACATGACACCACACTTATTCGATGATTGTCGAACATGGAGCCCCCCATGTCCCCCACCAGCCGGCGCCGAGCGGCCCTCGCGCATCCCAGGCCCGAAGAGATCGACCTGTTCGACGTGCTGCACGCACTCGCCGACCCGACCCGGATGACCATCGTGCACACGCTCCGCACCGAGCCCGAACGTCCCTGCGGCACCTTCCCCGTGGACGTCGCGCCCTCCACCCTCAGCCACCACTTCAAGGTGCTCCGCGAGGCCGGCCTCATCCACCAGCGCGAAGAGGCCAACCGACGCCTCACCGCGCTGCGCGGCGCCGAACTCGACGAGCGTTTCCCGGGCCTGCTCGACGCCGTCCTCGCCGCCTACGACCACTCACCCCGGGCCCGTTGACCCGGCCGGGAGCCACCGGCCAACTCGCATAGATCTACGGACACTTCACGCAGGCGGGCGGCGATGCCGCTTCCCGCCCGTCTCGTCATGGCTCCACGACCGCCCCTCATGCATCATTGACCTGACTGCCACTTCATCTGCGATCGAATCCCTTCGACCTCACCCCCCTTCTGACTGCGGAGGTCCGCGATGGCGTCGACGCGCGTCCATCTCGTGCTGGTGCATGGGCTGTTCTCCTCGGCCAAGGTCTGGAAGGCGTTCGAGACACTCATCGCCGGCGACCCCGAACTGACCGACCGGGTCAGCGTGCATCCCTTCGAGTACGACTCCCCGCTCGGCCGGCTCCGGCCCGACCGCCGGGTCGCCGAGACCGACGACATCGCCGACCAGCTCGGCACCTTCCTGGAGACCGAACTCGCCGACGCCGAACGGATCGTGCTCGTCACCCACAGCCAGGGCGGCCTGGTCGTGCAGCGCTTCCTCGCCCGCAAGCTGTGGAACGGCGAAGGCGCCGACCTGGCCCGGATCAGGCACTTCACGATGTTCGCCTGCCCCAACACAGGCTCCGGCTTCTTCCTCACCGTGCGCAAGTTCCTGAAACTCTGGAACAACCCGCAGGAGAAGCAACTGAGGCCCTTCGACCGGGCGGTGACCGAGGCCCAGCGCACCGTCCTGGGCTCGGTGGTGCACGCCCGTGCGTACAGCGACACGGAATGCCCCATACCGGTGCGTGCCTACGGCGGTTCCACCGACGACATCGTGCCCCCCATCGTCGCCCGGGGCCTCTTCCCCAAGGGCGGCGTGGTCACCGCCGACCACTTCTCCATCATCCAGCCCGCGGACCGCGGCGCCGCCTCCTACCTGGCCGTACGCGCGGCGGTGCTGGAGGCCGCCGAGGAGGCGCGGACCGACCCGGCCGCCCCGCTCGCGCCCGCGGCACGCGGCACCCTCCCCCCGGCCGTGCCGGACGAGGGCGCCGACGCCCCGTACCCCGCCGCGACCACGGCGGACACCGCGGCCGGCGCCGTCCCCTCGCCCGCGTCCGACGCCCCGGACCTCGCCCCCTACCCGCCGCCGCCCTACGGCCAGTTGAACGACGGCCAGCTCAAAGGCAAGGACCGGCAGGAACTCGTGGCCTACCTGCTGTCCGAACAGGCCCGCCGGCAGGTGCACATCGTGGCGGGCCTCGGCGGCTCGGGAAAGAGCCGGATCGCGCTGGAGACCGCCGAACGCGCCTGGCGCGCCGGCCACCGCGTGTGGTGGGTGTCCATGCCCGAACTCAGCCTCCGCATGCGGATGATCGCGCGCGACCTGGGCGCACCGTCCATCAACGTGGAGCGGGCCTGGCTCGTCGGCCAGGCCATGGACCTCGTCTGGACCTTCCTCGATGCGTGCCCCGACCCCTGGCTGCTGGTCTTCGACAACGCCGACGAGCCTGAACGGCTCGGACCCCCCGACGGCGCGGTCTCCGACGGAACCGGCTGGCTGCGCCGGCCGCGCAATCCCAAGGGCACCGTGCTCGTCACCAGCCGGGTGCGCCGCAGGCACGCCTGGGGCGAGGCCAGCCGCATCCACCAGGTGCTGCCGCTGGACGAGAACGACGGCGCCTCCATGCTCCTGGAGCGGACCGGCGGCCTCGGCGGCACCAACGAGGACGCCCGCGCGCTCTCGCGGGAGCTGGGCGGCCTGCCGCTCGCCCTGCGCCACGCCGCCGACGTGATCAAGGCGGTCAACGAGAGCCAGATCTCTCTGGACAGCGACATCCGGAACTTCGAGACCTTCCGCCGTACCGTGAACACCTCCGCGGGCCAGGACGGACCGCACCTCAGCGAGCTTCTGGGCCGGGAGATCGTGGAGAAGGTCTGCGGCATCGGCATGGACCTGCTCACCCAGCACGAGCTGCCCCAGGCCCCGACCCTGCTGAAGGTCTTCACCTGCCTGAGCATCGCCCCGATCCCCTACCGCTGCCTGCTTTCCGGGCCCGTGCTCGCCCGGTCCCCGCTCTTCCCCGGCGCCACCCCCGAGCGGACCAACGCCGCCCTCGCCGGCCTGGAGGAACTCGGACTCGTGGACGCCTACGAGCGCGCGGACGTGTCCCACCGCGAACTGGCCGGGATGCTGACCCTGCATCCCGTGGTGCACGGCGTCCTGCGCGAGGACGAGGAGGTACGGAGCCGGCCCGCCGACTTCTACGGGGTCGCGCTGCGCATGCTCCTGGCGGCCACCGACCACCGCAATCCCGACCATCCCGCCAACTGGCCCCTGTGGGCCGTACTCGCCCCGCACGCGCTGGAGGTGTCCAAGGCGTGCCTGCTCGGCGAGCTGCGGCTGTCCGACCGCACGGTGCGCACCGAGGCCCTGGAGCTGGCCCGGCTGACCGCCCGCTACCTCATCGCCACCGGTCTGCTGGCACCCGCGTACGACCTCGTCGTGCCGCTGGTCGAAGGCTGCGCCGCCTTCGGGTTCGACCCGGACGACCGCGAGATCCTCGGCCTGCGCCACGAACAGGGCCGCATCCACCTCGACCGGGAGCAGCTGTCCGAGGCCGAGCGGGTGCTGGGCCTCGTGGTGCGCGCCCGGTCCCGGATCCTCGGCGAGGACCACGCGGACACACTCGCCAGCCGGCACAAGCTGGCCCGCGCGATCCACGAACAGGCGGGGCGGGAGACCGAGGCCGAAGCCATGCTGCGCTCCATCGTCGAAGCGGAGAAGCAGGTGCGCGGCCACGAGCACTACGACACCCTCGTCGTGCGCCACACCCTGGCCCGGACCATGCACGCCCTCGGCGCCCACCGCGAGGCCGAGGCGGAGACCCGCCAGATCCTCGACATCAGCCGCCGCAACCACTGGCCGCCGGCCACCCCCGAGGTCCTGCGGGTCCGGGAGACCCTGTCGCACTCCCTGCTCAGCCAGGACCGCGCGGAGGAGGCGGAACAGGTGATCCGCGAGGCGCTGCGGGACGCCTCCCAGCCCGCCGACTCCAACCTCGTGATGCGACTGCGCTACACCTTCGTCCTCGTCCTGCTGGGAATACGCGGGCGCACCTCCGAAGCGGTGAGTGAACTTCGTACTCTTGTGCACGACCTCGACCGGGTGGTCAGTTCCAGGCATCCGCTGTCCGTCCAGGCCAGGGCCCTCCTGGAGAAGACGCTGCGGGAAATGCCGACCTGAAACCCTTTCCTTTCCCAGGAGGTTGGCCAAAACGCACGGCCTTTTCCGCCCTTGCGCGTAGCCTGATAGTGCTTCACCCTGTGTGACGCGGCCCTTACCCGACGCGCGGAGGTCCACCCATGGCTGCTCTCCCCACCGACGCCTACGACGATCATTCCCTGACGTGGGGCGCCCCGGGGAGCGAGCTGGAGGAGCTGCAGGCGGAGGCGGGCCGGCGCATCGCGATGGAAGCGCTGGAGGCCGGGCGTCAGGCACTCGAACTCGACGCGAAGACCGCGTTCCGCGCGACCACCGGAGCGCCTCCCGGGTAGGGGTGCGGGGGCGCCATCTCTTTCCGCTGTCTTGCAGAGCGTCGGGGGGACCCACGAATGACAACAGGGACATCCGCTCGGGACATGCCGCAGGTCGCGCCGCACGATCCGTTCTTCCGCGTCGCCTCCGTCCCCGCCTTCACCCACCCGCTCCTGGCCGGCCTCGCCGCCGGGCGGTACGCGGCCGTCCGGGTGCCCGGCCTGCTGTCTCCCGAGCGCTGCGAGGAGATCCTCACCGCCCTGGAACACCGGACCTTCGACTCGTACGGAAAGGCGCGCGTCCAGCCGCCGGTCATGCGGTTCGGCGTGGGGATCAGCGACCACATGGCCCAGGGCGGCGTCGCCGACGGCTACTGGGCGGCACTCGAAGGGCACCGCCGGGCATGGCGGGACCTCGGTCTCTCCTTCGACCCCTTCGCCGCCTGCCGGCAGGCGCTGGGCGCGCACTGGCCCGGCGGCGTGGCGGTCGGCCGCCGGGGCGGCCGCGAACTCGGCGACGGGGTGGCCCGGGAACCCAACCAGGGCTTCCTCGTCCACTTCGACGACGCGTCGCGCGAATACACGGAGGACCTGCTCGACGTCCCGCTGATCGGCCAGTTCGCCTTCAACCTCTATCTCAGCGTGCCCCCTTCGGGCGGTGAGACGGTGCTGTGGCGGCACCGGTGGCAGCCGGAGGACGAGGCGTACCGGCTGCCCGCCTCCTACGGGTACGACGAGGCGGTCGTGCGCGGTGCCGAGTCGCTGGAGATCACCCCTCGCGTCGGTGAGGCGCTGCTGATCGACCCCCGCTTCTTCCACGCGGTACGCCCCAGCCGGGGTGCCCGCCGCGTGGCGCTGGGGTTCGCGGTGGGACTCGCCTCCTCCGGGCAACTGGTCACCTGGGCCTGACGGGACCGCAGGCCCGCGACCGACCCCGTCAGTACGCCAACTGTGCTGGCCAGCAGCACTTTTGACTGCGCGGTGACGGAGCGACTACGTTCGGGCGATGGACATCCTGCGCTACGTGGCGTTCAGCAGCGACCCCCTCGGCGGGAACCCGGCGGGTGTGGTGCTGGACGCCGCCGGCATCGACGAGGCGACGATGGCCGCCACCGCGGCCGAAGTCGGCTACTCGGAAACGGCGTTCGCCGTCGCCCGCCCCGACGGGTCGCTCGACATCCGCTACTTCAGCCCGCGGGCCGAGGTCCCGTTCTGCGGCCACGCCACCATCGCGACGGCCGTCGCGCACGCCTCGCGGCACGGTGTCGGCCGTCTGGTGCTGCACACCCAGGCGGGGACGGTCCCCGTGACCACCTCCACCGCCCCGGACGGTTCCGTCACGGCCACCCTGGTCAGCGTCGAGCCCCGCACGACGGACCTCGCCGGCACCGACCTCGCCGAACTCCTCGCCGCCCTGCGCTGGTCCGCGGCCGACCTCGACCCGGCCCTGCCGCCCCAGGTCGCCTACGCCGGCGCGTGGCATCCGGTCATCGCCGCCGCCGACCGGGCGCGCCTGGCCGACCTCGACTACGACATGCCGGCGCTGGCCGCCCTCATGGCGCGCCGGGACTGGACGACCATCGCCCTCGTGCACCGCGAGTCCGACACCGTCTTCCACGTCCGCAACCCCTTCCCGCCGGGCGGCGTCGTCGAGGACCCGGCCACCGGGGCGGCGGCCGCGGCCCTCGGCGGATACCTGCGCGGCAACGGGCTCGTCACGCCGCCCACGGTGCTGACCCTCCACCAGGGCGTCGACATGGGGCGCCCGAGCCTGCTGACGGTGGCGATCCCGGCGGATGCGTCGAGCGGCATCGAGGTGACGGGCACGGCGGTCCCCCTCACCTGACGGGCCCCGGCTACCGGTCGTCCTCCCCGGACACCTGGAGGACGACCTCGATCTCCACCGGCGCGTCGAGCGGCAGGATGTTCATGCCGACGGCGCTGCGCGCGTGCCGGCCCGAGCGGCCGAACACCTCGACCAGCAGCTCGCTCGCCCCGTCCACCACCTCGGCCTGCCGGATGAACCCGGGCGCGGAGGACACGTACCCCACGACCTTCACCACCTGCACCACCGTCTCCAGCGGGGCCACCGAGTCGGCGGCGGCGAGCGCCGCCAGCGCGCACTGTCTGCTCAGCTCCCGGGCCCGCTGCGGCGACACCTCCGCCCCGACCTTCCCGGTCGCGGTCATCTCCCCGCCGGTCAAGGGGATCTGACCGGAGACGAAGACGTACGCGCCGCTGCGCACGGCCGGCACGTACGCCCCCTTGGGCGCGCTCACCTCCGGCAGCCGCAGCCCGAGTCCGGCCAGCCTTCGGCGGATGTCAGCACTCACAGTCCCTCCCGATATCTGGACGAAGAGGACCATCGTGGCACCGCCGCGGCCCGGCCGGGGCCGTCTCGCGGCATCAGCTCGGCGCGAGCGCAGCCACGCCCTCGTGGACGAGGAGCCGGGCACCGGTCGCGGCCAGGACCTCCGGCACGGTGACACCGGGAGCCGTCTCGACCAGCCGGAGACCCTCGGGGGTGACGTCGACGACCGCCAGATCGGTGATGATCCGGTTCACCACCCGGCGCCCCGTGGCGGGCAGGCTCAGCTCCTCCACGATCTTCGGGCTGCCGTCCTTGGCCGTGTGCTCCATCACGACCACCAGCCGCCCGGCGCCGTGGACCAGGTCCATCGCCCCGCCCATGCCCTTGACCATCTTGCCGGGGATCATCCAGTTGGCCAGGTCGCCCCGGGCCGACACCTGCATGGCGCCGAGCACGGAGACATCGATCCGGCCGGCCCGGATCATGCCGAAGGAGAGGGCCGAGTCGAAGTAGGCGGAACCGGCGATGGTGGTCACCGTCTCCTTCCCGGCGTTGATCAGATCGGGGTGCTCCTCGCCGTCGTACGGGTAGGGGCCCACGCCCAGCACGCCGTTCTCGGAGTGCAGCACCACGTGCACCCCGGCCGGCAGATGGCCGGGGATCAGGGTGGGCAGGCCGATGCCCAGGTTGACGTACTGGCCGTCGCGCAGTTCCCTGGCGGCGCGGGCGGCGAGCCGGTCGCGGTCGAGCGGCATGGTCACTTCTCCTCGGATTCGGTGTGCGAGACGGCTGTTACGGCGCCGATGCGCACCCGGCGCACGGTGCGGCGCTCGATGCGCTTGTCCAGCGCCGCGTCGGCGGCGACCACGCGGTCCACGTACACGCCCGGCAGATGGACGGCGTCCGGCGGCAGTTCGCCGGCCTCGACGATGCGTTCGGCCTCCACGACGGTCACCCGCCCCGCCATCGCGCACAGCGGGTTGAAGTTGCGCGCCGCCGCGTGGAAGACGCAGTTGCCGTGCCGGTCGGCGACCGCGGCCCGCACCAGGGCGAAGTCGGCGGTGATGGCCTCCTCCAGCAGATAGCGGCGACCGCCGAACTCCCGCGTCTCCTTGGGCGGGGAGGCCACCGCGACGCCGCCGTCGCGGGTGTGCCGCCAGGGGAGGCCGCCCTCCTCCACCTGGGTGCCCACCCCCGCGGGGGTGTAGAACGCGGGGATGCCGGTGCCACCGGCCCGCAGCCGCTCGGCGAGCGTGCCCTGCGGCGTCAGCTCCACCTCCAGCTCACCGGCCAGGTACTGGCGGGCGAACTCCTTGTTCTCACCGACGTAGGAAGAGGTCATCCGGGCGATCCGGCCGGCCCGCAGCAACAGCCCCAGCCCCCAGTCGTCCACCCCGCAGTTGTTGGACACGACCCGCAGACCGCACACGTCCGTTTCGGCCAGCGCGGCGATCAGCGTCGACGGGATGCCGCACAGGCCGAACCCGCCGACCGCGAGTGTCGCACCGTCGGGGATGTCCGCCACCGCCCGCGCCGCCGCGGCCATCACTTTGTCCATGCCGTTTCCTTCCCCGCCGGGGTCGTTCCGTTCACCGTGCCCGGGCCCGCCCGCCACGTCGCGACCGGGACCGGGTGCTCCTCACCTTCGCCGGTGCCGGCGGTCACCGGCCATGTGTGCCCGTGCCATGACCGGGCCCCGAAGAGCGGTGACCGGCCACATGCCGCCCGCCCGACGGCGCTCCTAGGGTTCCGGGAACCAACGCACCGCGCTCCCGTCCTCGCGAACGGGGCCGCCGTCCCGGCGGGACCCGGCGGCGGGCGGGCGACACACCGTCAGGAGCCGATCGTCATGCGTCCCAGCCGCACGGACACCTTCACCAGCAGATCTCTTCGCGCACTCACCCTCGTCGCCGTCGGCGCCCTGGTCGCGGGCTGTTCCTCGGCCGGCACCGCCGGCACCGCGTCCGCCGGCTCCGGCGGCAAGTCCGCCCCCGTGAAGGTGGGGCTGGTCTACTCGCGCAGCGGACTCCTGGCCGCCTACGGAAAGCAGTACGAGGAAGGCTTCAAGGCGGGACTGGCCTACGCCACGCACGGGACGAACAAGGCCGGCGGCCACCCCATCGAGGTCACCGAACAGGACGACGCGGGCGACCCGGCGAAGGCCGTCGCCGCGGCCAAGTCCCTGGTCGGCAAGGGCTACAAGGTCCTCGCCGGCACCACCGACTCCGGTGTGGCACTGCAGATGGCGCCACTGGCCGCGCAGAACAAGGTGCTGTACGTCAGCGGTCCGGCCGCCGTCGACGCGGTCACCGGCGCCAACGCCTACACCTTCCGCTCCGGCCGGCAGTCGTACCAGGACATCCTCGCCGCCGGCACCCTGCTCGGCGACGCCAAGGGCAAGAAGGTCACCGTGCTCGCCCAGAACTCCGCGTTCGGGCAGGCCAACGTGGCCGCGGTGAAATCGGTGCTCGGCGGCAAGGGCGCGCACGTCGGCTCCGTGCTGGCCCCGCCGAGCGCCACCGACCTCACCCCCTTCGCCCGCCAGACCAGGGCCGGCAAGCCCGACCTGGTGTTCGTCGCCTGGGCGGGCGCCACCGCCCCCGCCCTGTGGACCGCGCTGAACCAGCAGGGCGTGCTGGACGCGAGCAAGGTCGTCACCGGACTCGCGGGCACCGCCTCGTACCCGGTCTTCGGCCCGGCCGGCTCCAAGGCCGCCTTCCTCGCGCACTACTTCCCGGGCGCCGGCGGCGGCAACCCGGTGGAGAAGGCCATGCTCGACGGCATCACCAAGGCCGGCGGCACCCCCGACCTGTTCAGCCCCGACGGCTTCACCGCCGCCCAGATGATCGTGCACGCGATCGAGTCCGGAAGCGCCACCGACACCGCGGCCATGGCCAAGGCGCTGGAGGGCTGGAGCTTCGACGGGCCCAAGGGCAAGGAGCGGATCCGCCCGCAGGACCACGCCCTGCTCCAGCCGATGTTCACCGCCCGGCTCAAGGGCAGCGGCAGCGCAGCCAGGCCCGAGCTGATCGACAGCATCCCGATGACAGCGGTCGCGCCGCCGGTCGCGCGGACGGCGGGCTGAGCGGATGCCCTCCTCGAACACGACGGCGCCGGACGCCTCGGGGGCGCCGGGCGACCGGGCGGCCCGCACCCGCCCCGCGCCGGTGCTCCGGCTGCGCGACCTCGGCTGGACGGCCGGCGGCGCGACCATCGTCGACTCCGTCTCCCTCGACGTCCGCGAAGGCGAGTTCCTCGCCTTCATCGGCCCCAACGGCGCGGGCAAGACCTCCCTGTTCAACCTGGTCAGCGGGGTCAGCCCGGTCTCCCGGGGCACCATCGAACTGGACGGCCGCGACATCACCGCGGAGGCCGCCTATGCCAGGGCCAGGCGCGGCCTCGGGCGCACCTTCCAGACCTCCAGCCTCTGGCCGGGCATGACGGTCGCCGACCACGTGGGACTCGCGGCCCAGGCCGCGGGCGGCGGCTCGTACCGGATCTGGCGCCGCGCCGACCCCTATCCCGAACTGGTCGACCGGGTGCTCGCGCGCACCCAGCTCGCGCACCGCGCCGACACCTGCGCCGACGCCCTCTCGCACGGCGAGAAACGCAAACTCGAACTGGCGGTGCTGCTCGTCGGCGAACCCCGGCTGATGCTGCTGGACGAGCCGATGGCGGGCGTGAGCGCCGAGGAGGTGCCCGCGCTGACCGAGCTGATCCGCTCGCTGCACAAGGAGGAGGGGCGCACCGTCATGATGGTCGAGCACCACATGGACGTGCTGCTGGGCCTGGCCGACCGGGTGGCCGTGATGCACCACGGCACGCTGCTGGCGCTGGACACCCCCCGTGCCGTGATGGCCGACACCACCGTGCAGCAGGCCTACCTCGGGGAGGAACTGTGACGTCCGCCCCGGCGCCCCTGCTGACCGTGCGCGACCTGCGGGTCGTCATCGGGGGCAGACACATCCTGCACGGCGTCGACCTGGACGTGGCCGCCTCCGGCACCACCGCCCTGCTGGGCCGCAACGGAGCCGGCAAGACGACCACCGTACGCGGCGTCCTCGGCCTGGTGCCGCGCTCCGGCAGCGTGCTGCTGGCCGGCGAGGAGACGGTGCGCCTGGCCACCCACGTCCTGGTGCGCCGGGGCATCGGCTACGCCCCCGAGGACCGCGGCGTCTTCGCCGCCCTCAGCGTGGCCGAGAACCTGCGCCTCGCCGAGCGGGCCGGGGCCGGTGAACCGGCCTACGACCTGGTCTACGAGCTGTTCCCCGAGCTGAGACGACGCGCCCGGCAGCCCGCCGGCACCCTGTCCGGCGGCCAGCAGCAGATGGTCGCCATCGCCCGGACCCTGCTCAACGGCAACCGGCTGATCATCGCCGACGAACCCACCAAGGGCCTGGCACCCAAGGTGGTCACCGAGGTGGCCCGGGTACTGGAGCGCGCCGCCGAGACGGTGCCGGTCCTGCTCGTGGAGCAGAATCTCGCCCTGGTGCGCCGGCTCGCTCGCCACTGCGTCGTACTCGCCGACGGCCGCACCGCACACCAGGGCCCGGCCGACGACCTGCTCGCCGACGCCGAGGCGGCCCGCCGGCTGCTCGGCGTCGCCGGCCACGCCGGCCCGGCGAGGACGCCGGCCGGCCCGCCCGTTCGCACCGCGGCGCGTCCCGCCGCCCGGACCACGGAGGCGGACACCTGATGGCCACCGTCGTGCTGCTCACCTTCACCGGACTCGGCCTGGGCGCCCTGTACTTCCTGATCGCCTCCGGCCTGTCCCTGATCTTCGGCCTGATGGACGTCCTCAACTTCGCCCACGGCGCCCTGCTGTCCGTCGGCGCCTACGGCACCTGGTGGGCCGCCTCCGGGCACCTCCCCGGCGCCGGATACGCGGGGGCCGGGTTCGCGCTCGCCGTCGTCTTCGGCACCGCGGTCGGCACCGTCGCCGCCGTAACTCTCGAAGTCGCCGTCATCCGGCCGCTCTACACCCGTCCCCGCGAACAGATCCTCGCCACGGTGGGCGTCGGCCTGGCCGTGCCGGCCCTGCTGTCCGCGATCTGGGGGGCCGACGCCCGGCCCTTCCCCGGACCGAAGGCACTGTCCGGCACGTTCGGCCTGCTGGGCGCCGAAGTGCCGCTCAACCGCCCGGTGCTGATCGGCGCGGCCCTGGTCGTCCTCGCCGTGCTCAAGCTGTTCCTCGGCCGCACCCGGCACGGACTGGTCGTCCGCGCGGGCGTGGAGGACCGGGCGATGGTCACCGCGCTCGGCATCGACGTCCGCAGGGCCTTCACCCTGGTCTTCGCCATCGGCGGCGCGGCGGCCGCGCTCGGCGGCGCCCTCGGCGGCCTCTACTTCGGCTCCGTCGACCCCGGACAGGGCACCTCCCTGCTCATCTTCGCCTTCGTGGTCGTCGTGGCGGGCGGCACGGGCTCGCTCACCGGCGCCGCGCTGGCCTCGGTGGCCGTGGGCCTCGTCCAGCAGTTCGCCAACTACTACACCACCGCGGGACTCGGCGACGTCGCCGTCGTCGTCCTGCTCGCCGCCCTGCTGCTCATCCGGCCGCGAGGGCTCACCGGGAGGCTCGCATGACCACCGCCACCCAGCCGCGCGGCCGGGCCCGCACCGCGGACCACCCCGTCGGCGACCGCTTCGAGCGGGTGCGGCGAGCCGTCCGCTGGTGGCCGGCCCCGATGCTGCTGGTCCTGTTCATCGTGCCCTACAGCGCGCTGCCGCTGCCGGGCCTGCTCGACGGCCCCATCGGCAGCCCAGGCAACCTCCAACTCCTCGCCCTGTGCCTGGTGTTCGGCGGCCTGGCCACCGGCTACGACCTGCTGCTCGGCCGTACCGGACTGCTGTCCTTCGGGCACGCGCTCTACTTCGCCGCGGGCACCTACGTCACCGACATCGTGATGCTCGAAGCGGGCCTGCCGTTCGCCGTGTCCGCACTGCTCGGCCTGCTCGCGGGGGTGGCGCTGTCCGCCCTGCTGGGCGCCGTCAGCCTGCGGGTCGGCGGCATCGGGTTCTCCATGGTGACCCTGGCCTTCGCGCAGGCCGCCTCGATCCTGGTGCAGCGCGACCCCGGAGGCGTCACCGGCGGCGAGGAGGGCAGAGCCGCGCCCGCGGACCGGCTGCCCGCCTCGCTGGTCGGCATCGAGCACACCGCCAACCTGTACTGGATCGCCCTGGCCTACCTCGTCGTGGTGCTGGCCGTCGTGTGGTGGGCGGTCCGCTCGCCCACCGGCCGGGTCTGGGAGGGCGTCAAGGAGAACGAACGCCGGGTGGAGGTGCTGGGCCTGCGCCCGTACGGCTTCAAACTGGTCGCCTTCGTCCTGGCCGGCACCCTGGCCGCGCTCGGCGGCATCGTGTACCTGCTGCTGACCGGCGGCGCCACCCCGCGGACGACCACCTCCGACTTCACCCTGTCGCTGCTGGTGATGGTGGTGCTGGGCGGTTCGGGCACCCGATGGGGTCCCCTGGCCGGCGGCATCCTCTACACCTGGGCCGACCAGCGGCTCGGCGACCTGGCCGGCTCGCACGCGGTGGCCTCCCTGCCCTCCGTGGTGCGTGTCCCGCTCTCGCAGCCGCTGTTCCTGCTCGGCGCGCTGTTCGTCGCGGTGATCTACGTCCTGCCCGGCGGAGTGGCGCGGCTGCCGGCCCGGCTGCGCGGCACCCGCCCCTCACCCGCCGCCGCCGACCACGAGGAGGTCCTCCCCGCATGACCCTCACACCCGAGGAGTTCCAAGTCCCGGTGCACGGCGGTGAATTGGCGGTGCTGCGCTGGCCCGCCCGCGATCCGTCCGCCCCGGTGGTGATCGCGCTGCACGGCATCACCGCCAACGGCCTGATGTGGGCCCGCGTCGCCCACCACCTGGCCGGACGGGTCACCCTGGTCGCGCCGGACCTGCGCGGCCGGGGCGGCAGCGGACGGCTGCCCGGCCCGTACGGCATCGCGGCCCACGCCGACGACACGGCCGCCGTGGCGGACGCGCTGGGCGTGGGCCGGGTGGTGCTGGCCGGCCACTCCATGGGAGCCTTCACCGCGGCCCTGACCGCGGTGCGCCACCCGCACCTGCCAACGGCCCTGCTGCTGGTGGACGGCGGCGTGGGCTTCCCCGTGCCGCCCGGCCTGGATCCCGACGCGCTGGTCACGTCCGTGATCGGCCCGGCCATGGACCGGCTGTCGATGACGTTCCCGGACCGGGACGCCTACCGCGCGTTCTGGCGGCGGCATCTGGCCTTCGCCGACTCCTGGTCGCCGTGGGTGGACGCCTACATCCAGCGCGACCTCGTGGGGGAGGTGCCCCGACTGCGCTCCTCCTGCGCCCTCGACGCGGTCCGCACCGACGGCGTGGACCAACTCGGCGAGGAAGTGTCCGGCGCGGTGCGCCGGCTGCCCGGTCCGGCCGTGCTGCTGTGGGCGGAACGCGGCCTGCTGGACCAGCCGCAGGGCCTGTACGACGAGCGGCGGCTCGCCTCCGCGGGCCTCGACCCCCACCTGGTCCGCCCGCGGCTTGTGCCCGGCACCAACCACTACACGATCGTCATCGGCGACCAGGGCGCCCGTGCGGTGGCACGGCACCTGCTGGCCGCCGCCGACGTGCCGGAACCCGCCGGTCCGGGCGCCCTGCCGCCACGGTGAACCCGTCGGCTCCCGAAGGTGGTTCGCGGGGCCGGGCGGGCGGCGCGGCCGTTCCTCGCGCGCGCCCGCTCGGCGTCAGGCTTCCGACAAAAGGTGCAGCCGCAGGGCGAGTTGGAGTTCGAGGGCCCGCTCGGGGGTGTTCCAGTCGGGGCCGAGCAGCGCCTGGACGCGGTCCAGGCGCTGCACCACCGTGTTCACATGGACGTGCAGCTCTTCCTTGGCCCGGGTCAGGCTGCCGCCGCAGTCGAAGTAGGCGCGCAGCGTGCGCACCAGTTGGGTGCCGCGTTGCGCGTCGTACTCCAGCAGCGGTCCCAGGGCGACGGCGACGAAGCCGCCCACATCGTGGTTGTCGCCCAACAGCACGCCGAGGAAGCCGAGTTCGGCGACGCTCGCCCCCTGCCCGGCGCGGCCGAGCACATGCAGGGCCCGCAGGCAGCGCAGACCCTCGGCGTGCGCGTCGGCGACGGCCCGTGGTCCGGCCGCCGGTCCCGCGCCCGCCACCGTGACCGGGGCGCCGGTGAGCTGGCCGAGCTGCCCGGCGGCGGCGCGCGCCGCCTCGCCCGGACCGGTGCCGTCGCACGGGACCAGCAGCACCACGGCGTCCTCGTGCTCGGCGCTCACGCCGCCGCACCCGAACAGGTACTGCACGGCGGCGTCGGCGAGCCGGTTGCGGGCCACGTCACCGGTCCGGGCGACGAGCAGGGTGTGGGGCCGGTCGAGGTCGATGCCCAGACGGCGGCCGCGGGCCACCAGACCGGCCGGGTCGCGGTCGGGCGCGGTGAGCAGATCGGTGATCAGGTCGCCGCGCACGCGGTTCTCGGTCTCCGCGACCGAGCGCCGCAGCAGGAGCAGCAGGGAGGTGACGACGCTGCTCCGCTCGAACAGCCGCCGCTCGGGGTCGTCGAGCCGCGGCCGCCCGTACAGGACCAGACAGCCCAGCAGTTCGTGCCCGGCCAGCACGGCACAGACCCAGCGCCCGTCCCGGAAGACCGCGTGGGCGGCGGCGCGTGAGCTTTCCGCCGCGGCGACCAGCGCCGCCGCGTCCTCGGGGGTGCCGGTGTCCCGCGCGCCCCCGGTGAAGGCGCCGCCGTGCTCGCCGACCGCGGTGAGCGGCCGTCCCGAGCCGTCGTGGACCGCGACGTCCCCCTTCAGCAGACCGGCCACGGCGGCGGCCACGTCCGACACGTCCTTGCCCCGCAGCACCAGGTCGGTGAGCCGGTCATGGGACTCCGCGGCACGCTGCATGGCCGCCGAGTGCTCCCGGATCACGGCGTTCGCCTCGGCCAGTTCGGCCAGCGCGACCCGCGCGTCCGCCATGGACTTGGCCGTGTCGATGGCGATGGCGGCGTGGTCGGCCAGCGAGCACAGCAGGGCGACCTCGTCCGGAGCGAAGGTGCGGGGCGTGCGGTCCGCGGCGAAGAGCGCGCCGATGACCTGGCCGCCGCTCCCCGACCCCAGCAGCAGCGGCACCCCGAGGATCGCGACCAGCCCCTCGTCGAGGACCCCGGCGTCGATGCTCCCGGTGTGCAGGAAGCGTTCGTCCGTGCGGTAGTCCGGCGAGGCGTACGGACGGGCGGTCTGCGCGACCAGACCGCCGAGGCCCTCGCCCAGTTGCAGCCGCAGGTTCTGGAACAGCTCGGACACCGAGCCGTCGGTGACCCGCATGTAGGTGTCCCCGGCTTCCTCGTCGGGCAGCGTGAGGTAGGCCGTGTCGGTGCCGAGGAGCATCCGGGCCCGCCGGACGATGGAGCGCAGCACGGCGTCGAGGTCGCGCAGGGACGCCAGGTCGCCCGCGGTGTCGAAGAGCGCGGTCAGCTCGGCCTCCCGGCGCCGGTGCTGCCGGAGCGTGCTCTGCACGCGCAGCGCCGCTTCGGCGGCCTGCTCGACCTCCGCGAGGTCCTGGGCGCCGGCACCGCTGCGCCGGGCCTCGACGGCGACGGCGCCGAGGTCTTCGGCGGGGGCGCCCGCGGCGAGGAGTTCGAGCAGCCGGCGCAGATGGGGGGCGACGGAGACGGGTCTGTGCGGCATGGGCGGACAACCGTTGCGGACTCGGCGGGACGGGGATCGGGGACGGCCGAGGAACGTCAGGCCCCGCCCCGGCGGGGGCGGACCCTGACCCTCCTCGGCCGGGAGCGGTGCCGGACCGTCAGGCGGACGCGGCCGCCTGCTGGTCCGCGGCGGGCTCGGCCGCCGCGCCGCCCGGTTCGATGGCGGCCAGGTCCCGGCCGCGCGTCTCACGTGCGGCGACGACGGCGATCACGGTGATCAGGGCGGCCAGGGCGACGTACAGCGAGATCGGGGTGGAGTTGCCGTAGGAGCTCAGCAGCGCGGTGGCGATCAGCGGAGCCGGGGCGCCGGCCGCCACCGAGGACAGCTGGGCCCCGATGGACGCGCCAGTGTAGCGCATCCGGGTCGCGAACAACTCGGAGAAGAACGCCGCCTGGGGCGCGTACATGGCGCTGTGGAAGACCAGTCCGACGGTGACGGCGAGGACCAGCGCGGGGAACGACCGGGTGTCGAGCAGCGCGAAGAAGGCCCACGACCACAGACCCACACCGACCGCGCCCACCAAGTACACGGGCTTGCGCCCGACGCGGTCGGACAGCGCGCCGAACAGCGGGATCAGACAGAACTGCACGGCGGAGCCGATCAGCACCGCGTTCAGCGAGGTCTGCTTGTCGATCTTGAGGTGCTCGACGCAGTAGGTGAGGACGAAGGCGGTGATCACGTAGTAGGAGATGTTCTCGGCCATCCGCGCGCCCATCGCGACCAGGATGTCCCGCCAGTGGTCGCGCAGGACCGCGACGAACGGCGGCCGCTCGGCCCGCTGTTCCGCCTTGCGCCGCTCGGCCTGGGCCAGCGCCTGCTTGAACAGCGGGGACTCGTCGACCGACAGCCGGATCCACAGTCCGACCATGACCAGCACGGCGGAGAGCAGGAACGGCACCCGCCAGCCCCAGGAGTTGAACGCGTCGTCGCTGAGCACGGTGGTCATCAAGGAGAGCACTCCGACGGCGATCAGGTTGCCGGCCGGTGCGCCGCCCTGCGGCCAGGAGGCCCAGAAACCGCGCCTCTTCGCGTCACCGTGCTCGGAGACCAGCAGCACGGCACCGCCCCACTCGCCGCCGAGGGCGAAGCCCTGGATCAGGCGCAGGGTGGTCAGCAGCAGGGGAGCCGCGACACCGATCGTGCCGTACCCGGGGACACAGCCGATCAGGGCGGTCGAAAGTCCCATCATCAGCAGGCTGATGACCAGGAGCTTCTTGCGCCCGAGGCGGTCGCCGTAGTGCCCGAAGACCACGGCGCCGATCGGCCGGGCGGCGAAGCCGATGGCATAGGTGAGGAACGACAGCAGGGTGCCGGTCAGCGGATCCGTCTCGGGAAAGAACACACGACCGAAGACCAGCGCGGCGGCCGAACCGTACAGGAAGTAGTCGTACCACTCGATGGTGGTCCCGATGAGACTGGCGGCGACGATCCTGGGGAGACCGGCGGGGGCTGGGGGAGCGGTGGTTCCGGAGGCCATGTGCGCCACTTCCTCGTGTGCGGTGGGGCGGGTACGTGTCGGCACACGGTAGGAAGCCGCAGGTCAGGGGCACATATGGTGGGACACCATAGTTCGGGGGACGGGTATGCGTGCGGCCACCATGCCGGGTCGGGGGAGGGGGGATTCAGGGGCTCGGGAGTGGTCGAGACCGGGCTGTCCGGTGCGCGTAGTTGAGGGTGATTTGACGTTGCGGTGCTGACTCCCGTGCTGGTTCGGTGCTGACTGAAAGCTCATGTCAGCACCCGTCTTCACCCGTCCCGTGCTGACTTGGTGCTGACTACGCTGCGTTGAACCAAGAACCGTTGTACCGCCTCCGCTGGGCGCGGGAGAGGGCATGGCCGGTCCTGGGAACGGGTGGCGTACCGTTCGCGAGAGCGCAGGTGCCGGACCGGGCTTCGGTTGGCGGTCCAGGGGCTGGTTGACGACGCTGGCGAGCGGCTGGCTGCTGTTGGTCTCGGTCTCGGGCGTGCTGACCGCCCAGTCCGGAGATCCGTAGAGGGGCTCGGTGGTCCCGTCGATCGGAGCGACGGCCTTGCTCAGGACGGCCGAACGGCCCATACTCGGCCAGTATGGTGCGGAGGGTGCGCTCGCTGCCCGGGCCCTGCCCATTTCAACAGCCAGGTCACGCTAACTTCGGCACCGGGCCGACCGTCCCGCCGCCGTACGGCAGGCCATTTGTGCGTGCTGCAAAGGCCGGTACAGCGTTCAAGAACAAGAAGGACGGCTGCATGCGTGCGGTGGTCCAACCGTTCGACTGGCCGCGGTCCGTCATGGGCACCACTGCTCTGTTCGCCGTCCATGCAGGTGGAATCCGGAACTCGCGTTGACGTTTTTCCGATGACGCATCATGTGGAGTGCGTCGCGATCCTCGAACCGGCCGCGAAGGGCTCCTGATCTGCGGTTTTGTGCGTGCGCATTATGTGCGGTGTGGGCGTTACGGGCGGTATCATGACGCTCATTTGACGCTCGTTCTGATGAGGTGTCAGGTGTGTTGCGTCGTTGCTCGGGCGGTCTGATGGCTTAGAGGTCCTAACAAAGGCGTTGGACGTGGCGGTAGGTGATCAGGCAGGTGGCGAGACCGAGGAAAGCTTCGTGGATGTCGTCGCGTCGTTCCCAGCGGATGCGTAGGCGACGGAAGCCGTGCAGCCAGGCGATCGTCCTCTCGACCACCCAACGGAAGATGCCCAGGCCAGAACCGTGAGGCTGGCCACGTGCGGCGATCGCGGGACGGATGCCGCGCTGCCGGAGCAGCCGCCGGTACTTGTCGTGGTCGTAGCCGCGGTCCGCGAACAGCATGTCCGGCCGCCGCCGTGGTCGGCCGACGAGGCCGCCGACAGCCGGAACCTTGTCCAGCAGCGGCAGCAGCTGGGTGACATCGTTGCGGTTGCCGCCGGTCAGCGACACCGCGAGCGGGATGCCCTGTCCATCGGTGAGGACGTGGTGCTTGCTGCCCGGACGCGCTCGGTCGACCGGGCTGGGACCGCTTTTGGGCCCCGTCGGGCCGCCCTGACGTGGGAGGAGTCGATCACCGCCCTCGACCAGTCGAGCTTCTTCGCCGACCGCAGCTTCTTCAGCAGCACCATATGTAACTGGTCCCACACGCCAGCCGCGTTCCACTCCGCCAGGCGGCGCCAGCAGGTCATGCCCGAGCCGAAGCCCAGTTCCTGGGGCAGGTACTCCCACTGGATCCCGGTGTGCAGCACGAACAGGATCCCGCACAACGCCTGACGATCCGGCACACGCGGACGGCCCGAGACCAGCTTCGGCGCCGGCTCCGGGAGCAACGGCTCGATGAGCGACCACAGTTCGTCCGACACGATCCACGGCCGCGACTGACGCTTCCCCACGCCCCGACCAACGAGCCGACAAGCCGACGGTCACTTGATCAACAACTTCTGTTAGGACCTCTAAGGCCGTGAGGCAGGGGTGCTGGGAATTTCGTGGTGCCAAGCAGTCATACTCAGCCACATGAGCGGAGCGCCCAGCAGGTTCTTCGTCTGCTGGTGGTACACGGCTCAGATGCAGTTTGACCAGCTAAAATAGCTCCGATCGCGACGAGCTGTGGACGGCTGGTCCGGGTATGGTCCGGATCTTGGTTCCAAGGTTCGTGGTGATGAGCGCTGCTCGCATGTTGCGCTTGTCCGACGATGACGGCCTCGGCACTGCTTCGAGAGGCGACGACGGGCCGCAAAAGACTGTCCTGACCGGGCTGCACCAAGGCTGATTCGGCGCCGGTGGGGACCAGCGGCGGTTTCCTCGGTGCGGCGCTACAACCGTGGCGCTGTCCCTGATCGACCTGGGCGGCACCGCGCTGAGAATTCGTTCCATGGGGCTCGGTTGGCCGAGTCATCGCGGCGGTGGGTTGATCAGTGCCTCCCGAGCCCGTGCCCCCCGGGTCATGCTCGCAGAACCGTGGTTCGAAGGGGCGGCTCCGGCGCACTATGGCTGTGAGTGCGCTTCCGCTGCTTTTCGCCATTCGTCGGCAGAGCTCGGCTTGGCGTCGCCGGGGGCCGTTTCCGCAGGTGATAGACGGACAGTCACGCGCCGCGTGAGGGCTGGCGGAGAGGGCCATGGTGAACCGCTTGGGAGCCGAGAAGGGTGTTCGCCCAGCTGAGCTGCCTTAGGCTCGCTGCCCCGTGATTGGCCTGGCGGTGTGGGCCCTCCTGGCCTGATGGCGACTCGACCGGGGCGTAGCGCCGTGATGGCCCATCAGCTGCTGTCAGTGCCCACTGTTACATCCTTTTGTTGGGATGAGCCGCGCTTCGCAGCCCACCGACGGGGGGAAACATGTCGAAGGTGCCAGCCGGGTTCCATTGGGTGCGCGGGCACATTCGTCGCAATCCGAAGCCCAGGAGCGCCAAGCGGATGAGCGGTTGGATGATTGCAGGCTTACTCGCGGGCGTGTGGTTGTGGGGGCAGGTGTTCGGGTTCAGGGAGTCCACCGCCACGACACCGCCGGCGGATGCGAAGCTGACGGCCAGCGCGACGGCCGACCGCTGATGGGACGGTTACGTCTGCGGCGCCGACGTCGCGACCCACCTGCACACTGTGCTGCCGAGCGAGGCCAGCCGCGAAGTCGCCCAGAGCGCGGTCCGCCTGCTGTTCCGCTACCGCACCGTCATGACCGGCGACAAGCTCACCGTCGACCCGCCGCACTGCGCGGTGTGGGGCAACAGCACCCGCCGCTCCCACGCGGAGAACACCACCGACCGCATCCGGCATCTGCGCGTTGCACGCCCCGGACATCTTCTCGATGGACGACTGGGGCTACCCCTCGCTCGTCGGAGGCGGCGAGATCGCCCCCGGGGACGAACCGGCGGTCCGGCGGGCGCTGTTCGACTGCCCCGCCCACGCGATCGTCGACCTGGAGGAGCTCGTCCCGCTGCAGGCGGGCGGAGGGCCAGGCGTCGCCCGCGCGGCACGCTCCGCACCTGCGGCAGGCCCCGCCCTGGGCGGAGCCGAGGACGGCCGTGACGGCTGCCGTAATGCGCGCAGCACTCTTGTCCCATAACAAGATCAGGGGCTAGCTTGAGCCCCAACGATGGGAGCAAATATTAGGTCCCATTGCCCAGGCGGTCCGCCCGTCCCTCCCACTTGTCCCGGAGACCGAGGACGCCCATGTTCACCGTCGACACCATCAGGGGCCTGCACCTCCACCAGGACGCGCCCCTCGCCGCGGCGCTGGCGAAAAAGCTGGCGGACATCGATGCCCGCAGGATCCACTCCACCGACGAACTGGTCCTCCGCAAAGCGGTGTTCGGCCTCCTGGAGATCGTCGCCGAGTTGGAGCAGCGCCTCATAGCCCTCGAAGGGCCGCTAGCGCGGCAGGAGTGGTCCACGCGCCTCGCGACCGCCCTGGGCGAGCGCACGCCGGATCAGGTCCGGCTGGGCGAGTGAGCACGCCCGCCCCTGGAGGCGGTCCCCCCCGAACGAAAGGAGAGTGATCGGCGATGACTCTGACCGATCCCCGGCAGGCCGTCGACATCGAGGCGGCCCTGGCACCGGGCCCGAACGGCGCCGACGTCAACTCCAAGGTCCCCTTCCCCATGGACGGCTGGCTTCGGGTGCCGGCCGAGCGGTACTACTCCCGCGAGTTCTTCGACCTGGAGAAGGAGAAGCTCTGGCCGCGCGTCTGGCAGATGGCCGCGCGGGAGGAGGAGATCCCCCACCCCGGCGACTTCGTCGAGTACGAGATCGTCGGCCAGTCACTGCTGATCGTCCGGCAGCAGGACGGCTCGGTGAAGGCGCTGCACAACGCCTGCCGCCATCGGGCGACCGAGCTGGGCCGAGGCTGCGGACGCTTCCCCGGCGGCCAGATCGTGTGCCCGTTCCACGGCTGGCGGTGGAAGATCGACGGCTCGATCTCCCATGTCTTCGGCCGTGAGGGCTTCGACGAGGAGACCGTGCGCCCCGAGGACATCGCGCTGCGCGAGGCCAGGTGCGAGACCTGGGGCGGCCACGTCTGGATCAACATGGACGCCGACGCCCCACCGCTGCTCGAAGCCCTGTTCCCCGCCGCCCACATCCTCCAGCGCGGCGGCGTCCAGCGGATGCGGGCCAAGTGGTGGAAGGAGACCGTCCTCAACTGCAACTGGAAGCTCGCGCAGGAGGCGTTCTTCGAGGGGTGGCACGTCAAGCAGACCCACCCGCAGCTCTACACCTACAAGGACGCCGCCGACAGCGAGGTCAACCGCCAGAACACCGTCTACACCCCCTTCGTCAACGGCCACGGCAGGTTCCAGAGCGGCGACGCCAAGGAGGGCTACGGCGGCAAGCCCGACTTCCTCCAGGCCGCCAAGCTCAACTGGTCCGGCCAGGACGCGATGACGCTGGAGCGCGACATCACCGTCTTCGAGAGCGTCGCGGGCGGCATGGACACCTCCGACCCGGCCTACGTGGCCAAGGCGATCGACGCGCTCTACGAGTTCTGGGCGGGAGCGGGTATCCCCGCCCCGGAACGCACCCCGGAGGTCCTGAAGCTGTGGGGCGGCGACATCCATCTGTTCCCCAACTACCTGATGCTGCCGATGTACGCCAACGCCCTGTGCTACCGGGTACGGCCCCACAACGACGACCCCGACTGGTGCCGGTTCGAGGTGTGGTCGCTGACCACCTACCCCGAGGGCGAGGACCGGGGGCGACTGGAGCTGTCCGGCCGCTTCGACAAGGACGACGCCGACCACTGGGGGCTCATCCCGCGGCAGGACTTCGCCAACCTGGAGCGGATGCAGCGCGGCATCAGGAACCGGTCGCTCACCGAGATCCGCCTCTCCGAGAAGTGGGAGGTCACCATCGCCAACATGCATCAGGAACTGGACCGCAGGCTCGCGGCCGGCTCCTGAACCGGCCTGCCCGACGAAAGGGAGACGCTCCATGCCCCGGGTCAAGATCCTGCCCTCGGACACCGAGCTGGAGGTCGGCGAAAGCGAGGCGGTGGCCGAGGCAGCGTGGCGCCAGGGCCACGTCTGGCCGACGCAGTGCTGGGGTCAGGCCGACTGCATGACCTGCTTCACCAAGATCGTCGGCGGTGAGCTGTGCGCGTTGCCGGCCGAACAGGACGAGCTGGACGCCACCCGGCAGCGGATGAGCCCGAGGCTGCGCACCAACCCCTTGGTGCGGCTGGCCTGCCGGCTCCGCTGCAAGGGCGATGGCCTCGTCCTGGAGAAGGCGGGATTCCGCCCCGCCGCGGCCGCCTCCGACGGACCGCCTCCCGCCGAGCCCGGGGCATTCGACGCCCCGGTCGACCCAGGAAGAGTGACATGACAGTGACCGAGACCGGAGCGGCCGAGCTGACCAAGCGCCGTCTCACCACCCTCTACGAGACGATGTGCACGGCGGCGGCACTCGACACGCGCCTGCTCAACGGCATCAAACGCGGCGAGTTCGCCACCGTGATCTGGCCCTCGCGCGGGCAGGAGGCCATCCCCGCCGCGCTGGGCCTGGCCCTGCGCACCGACGACCGCCTCATCACCACCTACCGGGGCCTGCACGACCACGTGGCCAAGGGCGTGCCGCTGACCGAGATCATCGGCGAGGTGCTGGGCACCTCCGTCGGTGCCTCCAAGGGCAAGGGCGGAACCATGCACATCTCCGCCCCCGCGCACGGCGTGATGATGACGACCGGCATCGTGGGCTCCGGAGTGCCGGTCGCCGTCGGACTGGCGCTCGCCGCGAAGAAGCAGGGCTCCGACCGCGTCACCGTGGTGACGTTCGGCGACGGCGCCACGAACACCGGCTCCTTCCACGAGGGCGTGAACCTCGCCGCGACCTGGCAGCTGCCCGTGGTCTTCCTCTGCCAGAACAACCTGTACGCGGAGATGACGCCGGTCGAGGAGACCATGGCCGTCCCGCACGTCGCCGACCGTGCGAAGGGCGTCGGCATGCCCGGCGTGACAGTGGACGGCAACGACCCCGTCGCGACCTACCGGGCGATCGCGGAAGCGGTCGACCGGGCCCGCGCCGGCGGCGGACCGACCCTCGTCGAGGCCGTCACCTTCCGGTTCGAAGGCCACTACGCGGGCGACGCGAGCAAGTACATCCCCAAGGAACAGATGGCGCGGATGCGCGCGCACGACCCGATGGTCACCTTCCCGCGCACCCTGCTGGAGCACGGCTTCGACCAGGCCGAGCTCGACGAGATCAAGGCGGCGGCCGAGCGGGCGGTCGACGAGGCCGTACGCACGGTCGTGGCCGCACCGCCGCCGGACCGCGACGAGATCCAACTGGACGTCTATGCCGACGGATTGGTGGTCACCCATGACTGATCAGAACCTGAGCATCCGCGAGGCCGTCAACCAGGCGCTCGACGAGGCCCTGCGCACCGACCCCGGGGTGTTCCTGCTCGGCGAGGACCTCGCCGACCCGGCGGCCGGCGTCAACGCGGTCACCCGCGGACTCGCCACCGCCCACGGCACCGACCGGGTCATGAACACCCCGATCTCCGAGGCCGCGATCATCGGCGCGGCGGTCGGCGCCGCCATGGAGGGCCACCTGCCGGTGGCCGAGATCATGATCATGGACTTCATCGGCATCGCGATGGACCAGATCGTGAACCACGCCGCCAAGCTGCGCTACATGTCCGGCGGCCGCACCACCTGCCCGATCACCGTCCGCACCTCGGTCTTCGCCGGCACCGGGTCGGGCGGCACGCACTCCCAGTCCCTGGAGGCGTGGTTCATGCACGTGCCGGGACTGAAGGTCGTCTACCCGAGCACCCCGGCCGACGCCAAGGGCCTGCTGCTGTCGTCGATCTTCGACCCGGACCCCGTCCTGTTCATGGAGGCGTCACGCCTGTACGGAACCAAGGGCCCGGTGCCGGCGGGCGACGGGTTCCGCGTCCCGATCGGCAAGGCCGACGTCAAACGGCCGGGCAAGGACGTCACAATCGTCACCTACGGGCTGGCGACCGGACAGACGCTGGCCGCGGCGGACATCCTCGCGAAGGAGGGCGTCGACGCCGAGGTCGTGGACCTGCGGACGCTGTTGCCGCTCGACATGGAGACGGTCCTCGCCTCGGTCGCCAGGACCCGGCGCGCCGTCGTCGCCCACACCGCTGTCACGGTGGCGGGGCCGGGCGCCGAGGTCGCCGCGCAGATCTCGCAGAAGCTCTTCCGAGAACTGGCCGAACCCGTCCAGCGGGTCGGTGGCAAATTCACCCCCATCCCCTCCCGAGCGTCCGAGGCCGCCGTGACGCTCAGCACCGAAGACATTGTCGCAGCGGCCCGCAAAACCATGGGAGCAGTGCGTGTCTGATCGAGTGCCGGTGACGATCCCCAAGGTCGCGATGAGCGCCGAGGAAGCCGTCTTCATCGAGTGGCTGGCCGCCGACGGCGCCGGCGTGCAGGAGGGCGAGACGATCTACACGGTGGGGATCGACAAGACGGACGTCGACGTCGAAGCCGTCGCCTCGGGCGTGCTCAGGCACGGTGACGTCGAGCCGAACGAGACCTACCCGGTGGGAACCGAGATCGGCTGCATAGAGACATGAGCACACGCTGGGATCGTTCCTACGATGTCGTCTCCGTCGGCAGCGGCGATGGCCGCCTGGGGGCGGCGCTCGCCGCGCGGGACGCCGGCGGCGACGCCCTGGTCCTGGAGAAGCGCGAACTGCCCGGCGGTTCGACCGCGATGTCCGGCGGAGCCGTCTGGATCCCGAACACCCCCTCATGCAGCGGGACGACTGGCGGACGCCGAGGAGGAGGGCCTGCGCTACTTCGAGTCCACGGTCGGTGACGTCGGCCCGGCCTCGACCGTGGAGCGGCGCAGGGCGTTCATCTCCGAGGACTCCGCGATGACCCGCCTCCTGCTCCGGCTCGGCGTACGGCTGGTGCGCTGCCCGGGGCACGCCGACTACTACTCGGACCGCCCCGGCGGCAACGAGGCCGGCCGCTCGATGGAGCCGCCGCCGTACGACGGCCGCGCGCTGTGGCCGTGGACGGCCAAGGTGCAGCCCGGCATGGCGGCGGGGATCGGCCTGGTCGTGCGGATCTTCAACCGCTCGGTGCGCTCGTTCCTCATCGCCGCCCGGGTGCAGGCGCGCACCATCCTCGCGAAGGTCACCGGACGCAAGCTGCTCACCAACGGCACCGCTCTGGTCGCCCAGTTGGTCAAGGCCGGCGTCGACCGGGGTGTGCCGATGTGGACCGGCGCGGCCTTCGCCGGGTTCGTCGTCGAGGACGGGTGGGTCACCGGGGGCGAGGTGGTGAAGGACGGGAAGCGGCTGCTCGTCGCGGCCCGCAGGGGCGTGGTCGTGGCGGCCGGCGGCTTCGCCCACAGCGAGGCCCTGCGGGAACGGTACGGCGGGGAGCAGGGTCACGGGGGAGTGGTCCTTCGCCAACCCCGGCGACACCGGCGACGCGATCGAGGCCGCCGTCGGGCTCGGCGCCGCCACCGACCTCCTCGACGAGGCGTGGCGGCTGCCTGGCCCGTCGCCCCAGTTCGGCGTCAACACCACGCGGTACGGGTCCTCGCCGTCGGCGAAGCGGTGACCTACCCCGGCTTCACGGGCAGGTTCCTCGGCGCACGCGACCTGGTGCAGGCGGTGGTCTTCGCCTACGACGCCGACCTGGCCCGCCCGCACCGTCACTCTGACCGGGCCCTGGGGGAGCCGTTCGCGTTCCTTGTCGGCAGCCGAGGGCTCAACGCCGTCACCGAACGCTCCTTGGCCGCGGAGAACCACATCCCGGCGCCGTAGGCAAGATCGTGCAGGCGGCCGGACCGTAGCGGACCGGGTCCATCCCGGCGTTCGCGCCGCGGTACTCCAGAGCCACGTCCGCGACCGCCGCGACGGCGGCCGCCCGGCGTACTTGGCGCGGGACGAGGCAGCCGACGGCCGTGACCGGCCACCAGTGCCGGGCCAGCAGCGCCCCGGTCTGGATCAGCGCGGCGACGGCACCATCGGCGGTGAGGCGGGAGTACCGACGGCCGGCGTGCTCGACGCCGTCCGGCTTCCGGGCGACGCGCACCGCCGCCACCCGCCGCTCACCGCACCGACTTCGGGACCGGCGGACCCGGGCCCCGACGTCTTCGGTGCCGACGCGTCACTCGACGACAGGTCGAACCTCGGCACGGCCCACCAACCTGCCGAACCGTCCCGAGGGAGCCTGCGTACGACCCCCGGCACGCCGCTGGGGACCAGTTCGGCCGCGTCCACGGAGTCCGTGGCCTGCGCGTAGCCGACACCTCGATGCCCCCGACGCACCGCGCCGAGGGCCCGCCGCCACCGCCGTGCTCGTCGACGAAGCCGTCGTCGACGCGATCCGGCGCGAGCTGCCCTGAGCGTCCCGTCAGCCGGCCGCAGCCGCCGCGACGCCCAGGAGCGTCGCCCGGACCGCCTCGGCCGTCGGGTCGGAGAGGACGTCGGCCCGACCGGTGTGCGGCAGCACCAGATCGGCGACGGCGCCGACCCGGGCCCGTCGGGGCGCTCCGCCGGGATCGTCGAGCGACGCCAGAAGGGCGCCCAGGGCGGCGGCGGGGCTGATCCGCTCTTCCGGCCCGAGGACGCGCCCGCGCGGTGTCGTGCGGCGCACGGCGGCCGCGCCGACGGCCTACGGGTCGAGCGGCCCGTAGGAGGCGTCGGAGGGCAGCGCCCAGGGGCACGCCCGCGTCGGTGAGGGGTCGGCACCGGTACAGATCGGCGAGATCGGGCCCTGGTGATCGGCACCTCGGGCAGAACCTCACCAAGCACCCCGGCCACTCAAAGGAGCCGGAGGGTGGCCCTCACGTGCGCCTATTCCGCCCACACCCGCCCGGATCGCTGAGATGTCATCAACGGGCCGCGCGCAGGGGACAGACAGCGTCGACGCCTCCGTGTATGGTCAGCCCGGAATTGCACTCAGTGCAAATCAATCCTCCCTCGTCGTGAAGCGGTGAGTGACCATGGCTACACGTCAGTTCGACTACGTCGTCGTAGGGGCGGGCTCGTCCGGGTGCGTGCTGGCCAATCGGCTGAGCGCCGACCCAGGCACCTCGGTGCTGCTCCTCGAAGCGGGCGGAACCGATGCGCACCCCTGCATAGCCATCCCGAAGGGGGTGGCCTTCATCCTCGGCAAGCCCGACTACGCCTGGTACTACCGGACCGAGCCGTTCGGACCGTACGGCCAGAGCGAGACCTGGTTGCGTGGCAAGGTCGTCGGCGGGTCCAGCTCCGTCAACGGCATGGTGTACAACCGCGGTTCACGGGCCGACTTCGACGGCGTGGAGGCCCAGGGCAACCCGGGCTGGGGATGGGACCAGATGCTGCGTGTCTACCGCGCGATGGAGAACCACTCCCTGGGCTCCTCCGGCCTGCGGGGGTCCGGCGGTCCCCTGTCGGTGAGTGTGCGCACCGACACCGAGGCGGTCGACGAACTGTTGATCGAGTCGGCCGCCCGGCTCGGGATGGAGCGGACCCTGGACCTGAACTCCTCGGACGAGGAACGCATCGGTTATGCCCCGGCCACCATCCACCGCCGTAGACGGATGAGCGCCGCCCGCGCGTTCCTGCGGCCGGTCCGCAAGCGCCCGCAGCTCACCCTGCGCACCGGCGTGCAGGTCACGCGTGTGCTGTTCGAGGGGGACCGCGCCTGTGGTGTCGAGGCACTGGTCGACGGCTCACGCGTCACGGTGTCCGCACGCCGAGAGGTGATTCTCAGCAGCGGCTCCATCGCCACCCCCCAGCTGCTGGAGCTTTCCGGTATCGGGGCCCCCGACGTACTCAAGGACGCCGGGGTGGACGTACGGGTCGCCAGCCCCCGCGTGGGGGAGGGCGTACGGGAACACCGCTGCGTCCCGCTCCAGGTGCGGCTCGCCAAGAACATCGGCTACAACCGGCTGCTCTCCTCACGCGCCGGACAGGGGCTGAGTGGTGCCCGCTGGATGCTTACCGGCCGCGGCCCGGTCGGCACTCCCGCCTATGACATGCTCGCCTTCACCAAGACCCGCCCTGAACTGGACCGTCCCGACGCGCAGTTTCTGTTGACGCCCTACACCATGGGGGTCGCCGCGGGTGGCTATGGGGTGGAGAACCGGCCCGGCTTCTCCCTGCTCGGCTTTACCCTGCGCCCGACGAGCGAGGGCTCTGTCCACATCCGCTCCGCCGACGTGCGCAAGCCGCCCCGGATCGTGCCCAATTACTTCAGCACCGCGTACGACAGGGACACCTCCGTCGCCCTGTTCCGCAGGATGCGCGCCCTGGTGGAGCAGTCACCCATCGCCGACCTGGTCTCCACCGAGATCATCCCCGGCCGGATGGTCGAGGACGACGAAGAGATTCTCAGGGCGGGCTTCTTCCACGGCGGTACCGGCTACCACGCCAGCGGCTCCGTGGGGATGGGGCCCACGGACGAGTACCCCGTCGACCCCCGGCTGCGTGTGCGCGGAGTGGAGGGGCTGCGCGTGGTGGACGTCTCGGTCTTCCCCGCCATGGTCTCCGGGAACCTCAACGCGCCTGCCATGGCCGCGGCCTGGCGTGCCGCTGAGTACATCCGCGAGGACAACAGCTGACCGGTCAGGGGTGAGGAACATGCACGAGGAGCGCTGGCAGGAGGGGCTGCGGTGGATGGACGTCGTGTACGGCGACGGCTTCTCCGCCCACCACGGGGACGCCGCATCGGCACCGCCGTTCCTGGAAGCCACCGTGGAGCGCCTGTTCGCCGAGGTCTGGTCACGGCCCGGCCTGTCGGTACGCGACCGCAGGTTGCTCGTGGTCGGCGCGACGGCCGCGCTGGGCCGGCCGGAGCTGCTGCGCGTACAGCTCCTGGGAGGGCTGCGCCGCGGTGAATTCGACGCTGACCAACTCCAGGAGATGGTGCTCCAGTTGGCCTACTACGTCGGCTGGGGCAAGGCGACCCTGGTGAGCGCGGCCGTCCAGGGTGCGCTCACCGACTTCGCGGACGACGGCCCCACGCCGGGCCCGGCCTCCGCGGACGCCACGAAATCGACCCGGAAGGACGAGGACGAATGAGCACCATCGAACCGTCGCATACCGGACCGCTCGCCGGGGACCGCCGGCTGTACATCGACGGTCAGCTGGTCGACGCCGCCGACAAGGGCCTCATGGAGGTGATCGACCCGAGTACCGAACGGCCCGCGGGCGAGGCGGCGGATGCCACCGCCGAGGACATGGACCGGGCGGTCGCCGCCGCGCGGCGCTCCTTCGACGAGGGGGTGTGGGCCAGGGACCCGCAGCTGCGCCACCGCTGCCTGATGCAGCTGCACGAGGCCCTTGCCGCCGAGCGGGAACGGCTGCGACGCGTGGTCGTGACCGAGGCCGGCAGTCCGATCAGGCTCACCGACGGTGTACAGCTCCAGCAGCCGATCGACGAGGCCCGGTACTGGGCGGAGATGGCCCGGGACTTCCCGTACGAGCAGGAGTGGTCCGACCACGTCTCCAACGGCAGGCCCAGCGGCCGCCGAGTCCACTACGAGCCGGTGGGCGTGGTGGGTGCCATCACCCCGTGGAACTACCCGCTCTACCTGGACGTGGCGGAGTCCGTCCCGGCCCTGGCCGCCGGCAACTCGGTGGTGCTGAAGCCGGCTCCGGACACCCCCTGGAGCGGCCTGGAGCTCGGCCGGATCATCGCCGAGCGGACGGACATCCCGCCCGGCGTCTTCAACGTCGTCACGACGGGTTCCGTGGCCGTTTCGGAGCTCCTCACCACTGACCCGCGGGTCGACATGATCACGTTCACCGGCTCCACCGCCACGGGCAAGAGGGTGCTCGCCGCCAGTGCGGCCACCGTGAAGCGGTGCTTCATGGAGCTCGGCGGCAAGTCGGCGCACATCGTCCTCGACGACGCCGACCTCACCAAGGTGCTGCCCCGGACCTCGGCGGTGTGCTCGCACTCGGGCCAGGGCTGCACCCTCTCCACCCGTCTGCTGGTGCCGCGCAACCGCTACGACGCGTCGCTGGCCATTCTGGAGCAGGTCTTCCAGCGGATCCCTGTCGGCGACGCCTGGGACCCGGCGACCCTGCACGGCCCGCAGATCAACGAGGCCCAGATGACCAAGGTGCTGACCATGGTCGAGGAGGGTGTCGCGAGCGGCGCCCGGCTCGTGACGGGCGGCAAGCGCATCGACCGTACGGGCTACTACGTCGAGCCGACCGTGCTGGCCGACGTCGACCCCGGCTCGCGCATCGGCCAGGAGGAGGTCTTCGGCCCCGTCCTGTGCGTGCTGCCCTACGACAGCGAGGACGAGGCCGTCGCCATCGCCAACGGCACCCCGTACGGCCTCGCCGGCGAGGTCAGCTCCGGCTCCGACGAGCGGGCACTCGCGGTGGCACGGCGCCTGCGGGCGGGCAACGTCGGCGTCAACGGCGGCGGCTACTTCGGCGTCTCCACCCCGCTGGGCGGCTACGGGCAGAGCGGCAACGGGCGGCGCAACGGGGAAGAGGGCTTCCGCGAGTACATGGAGCTGAAGGCCATCGGAATGCCCAAGCGCTGAGCACCGCCCGCCCCGTTCCCGCCTTGCCCCCCGATCGGGGACGGGGCGGGGACGGTTCTCGCCGCCCGCACACTCCCCGTAGGCTGAAGGCGTGACGGAACCAGGCGCCGTGAAGACAGCCCGCTGGAGGGAGATCCGGCGGGCCGCACTCGATCTGTTCGAGGACCACGGGTTCGCCGGGGTCTCCGTCGACGAGATAGCCGAGGCGGCCGGAGTCTCCCGGCGTACCTTCTTCAACTACTTCGACTCCAAGGCGGCAGCGGTCTTCGACCCCGATCCCGAGGAGAGACGGGGCCTGACGCGGCTGCTCGGATCCGCTCCGCGGACGGACGACGGGTGGACGGTGCTGACCACCTCGGTCCGGGACTACGTGCTGTCCCAGGGCCCGGTGGTCAGGGCCCGGCGCCTTCTCATCCGCAGAGACCCCGCACTGGAGCGCTCTCACCACATGGCCAACACCCACTTCGGCACCGCGATCAGGCAGTGGCTGGCCGAACAGGCCGTGGAACCCTACCGAGCGCGCATCATCAGCTCCGTCGCCCTCGCCGTAGTGCGGGAGGCGTTCCTCGCCTGGGAACCGGAAGACGGGATGGAGGCCTTCGCCGGACTGATGGACGAGGGGTTCCGTGCCGCGGTGGGGCTGAGCTTCCCCGTGGCCGGCGCCGGGTGCGCATCCCCCTCGCGCCCGGTCCGAGGCGCCACCGTGGCTCGGACCGCCTGACGCGTTCGGCGCCCCCCGGGACGGCACCGTCTGAGGCGAAGGAGCGTGCCCGGACCGGCGCGGCGGCCCGGCGGCGCACCCTTCCCGCCGCCGGACCCGCTCCGCGGACGCACGTACCGACGCCTCCTTCGACGGCGGGGCGTCGGTACGTGCGGTGCAGGGGCCGCCTCCTTTGCGCCCGCCCGTGCGCCGGTACGGCAGGGGAGGGAACCTCAGGCCCTTACATCCCGTCCGACGCAAGCCGCTCCGGCACGCCGTCCGGAGAAGACACCGTCTGCCAGGGACAGACCGCTGACGTAGTTGTTGGTGCAGATGCCCACGGCCGTCCGGCCGGCGGCGTAGAGCCCGGGCACACCGGAGTCCGTCTCGGTCAGCACCTGCCCGGTGCGCTCGTCCACCCGCAACCCGCCCAGGGTCAGGCACGGCGTGGAGTACAGCGGGTTCGTCGCCTGCACCGACACGTCGATGCCGTAGAACGGCCCCTTCTCGATGGGGGAGGAGACGTCCGGCATCTTGTGGGCCGGGTCGCCGTCACCGGCGAGGCCCTTGTTGTACGCCTCCACAGTCTCGGCCACGGCGGACTCGGGCAGACCGAACATCTTCGCGAGGTCCCGCACCGACGACGCCTTCTTCGCACCCTTGTGGAAGAAGTAGGTCATCTGCCCCCGCTGGAAGAGCTGGGTCTGGGTGCTCACCTGCGACTTGGCCTTCTCGAACTGCCGTGAGTCGAGGATGAGGAAGCCCTTGCCCTCATGGTCGGTGATCATGTGGTGGGCCAGGGTGGCGCCGTAGAGGTCCTCGTTGGCGACGCGGGTGCCGCGTGGGCCCACCACGATGCCCTCGATGAAGCCGCTGGGCGGGGAGATGAAGCGCCAGGCCGACATCTTCTCCATGTGCGCCGTCGTCCCACCCGCGTCCACTCCGAGCCGGATGCCCGTGCCGTCGTCACCGATGGTGCCGAGCGGAGTGGTGTCGGCGTAGGCGCCGACGGCGTACCGGTCCTTCATCTCCTTGTTGTAGACGAAGCCGCCCGCCGCCAGGATGACCGAGCCGGCGTGGACCTCGGCCGGACGGGCCTTCCGCTCCCACCGTCCGGTGAGGTAGGCGTTGAGCCGCTTGCCGATCGCCGGGGCCCAGTTGCCGAGCTTGCCTCCCAGCCGCCACAGCGAGACGGTCAGCTTGCGGGAGAGCGCGCCCCGGGTGGCGGTGCGGTAGCGCAGACCGGTCACCGCCCCGTTCGTGATGATGAGGTCGTCCACCTTGCTCTGCGGCCTGAAGTCGACGTGCTTGCTCGCGGCCGACTTCAGCAGGGTGTCCATCAGGACCTTGCCGGAGCTGAGCGCGGTGGCCACCACCCGGTGTCCGCGGGGCGCGGGCTTGGCGTGCTGGTTGTACGGCCACGCCTTCTCGTTGCCCGAGTAGTACAGGTAGTGGGCGTCGGTCGGGTACGACGTCTTGTAGGTGCACAGTGTGCCTCTGAACCGCGCGCCGTTGGACTCCAGCCAGCGGATGTTGCCGGCGCTCTGCTCGGCGAAGCGGCGGACGGTGTCGTCCGACACCAGGCCGTCCACCTCCTGCCTGATGTACTTGTACATCTCCTCCGGTGAGTCCTCGACTCCGGCCTCGCGCTGCTGGGCCGTGCCCCCTCCGCCGTAGACGACGCCGCCGGAGAGGCTGGAGGCGCCACCGCCCCAGCCCAGGTCGAGGAGGAGTACTTTCGCCCCGTGGTCGGCGGCCTCGATCGCGGCGCACGTTCCCGCTATGCCGGCGCCGACCACGACGACGTCGAACTGTTCCACTGCACTCATGGGGGTCCTGCTTCCTGTCACACGGTGCCGAGATGGCCGGCGAGTTCGGTCTCGAAGGGTGCCGACCGCAACTGGTGGACGATCGCGGAGAGGAAACGGCCCGCGTCCGCTCCGTCGATCAGCCGGTGGTCGTAGGTCAGGGGGAGCGAGCACACCGAGCGGATCGCCAGGTTCTCCGTACCGTCCTCGTCGGTGACCACACGGGGACGCCTGGTCACGGCTCCGGTGCCCAGGATGGCCACTTCCGGCTGGTTGAGGATCGGTGTGTCGGTCAGCGATCCCGCGCTCCCGATGTTGGTCAGGGTGAGGGTGGATCCGCTCAATTCGTCCATGCTGATGGACCCGTCCCGGACACGGGCGGCCAGATCGGCGATGCGGACGGCGAGTTCGGGCACGGTGAGCTCATCGGCGTCCCGTATCACGGGCACCATGAGCCCCCCGGGGCCGTCCACGGCCACGCCGAGGTGGACCTTCTCGTGGTAGGTCACCGACTCGCCCGACGGGTCGATGGAGGCGTTGAAGGAGGGGAACTCCCTGGCCGCCGCCACCAGGGCCCGCGCGAAGAAGGGCAGGAATGTCAGCGACGCCCCCTCCTTGGCGCGGAAACTCTCCTTGGCCCGCTTCCGAAGCGTCGCGATCGCGGTGACGTCGGCCTCCTGTACGGCGGTCAACTGGGCGGAGACCTGCAGCGACTCGGTCATCCGCGCCGCGATGATCTTCCGCACCCGGGACAGACGCACGGTGGAGCCGGGCTGCGGGGGACGCGCCTGACGTATCCCGCCGCGGGGGGTGCTCGTGCTCATCGTCAACGCACCCCCGTTCTAGGCGATCTCGGCGACGACGGTACCGACGGGGTAGGTCTCGCCCTCGGCGCCCTTCAGGGTGATAGTGCCGCCCGCCGGCGACTCGATCTCCGTCTCGGTCTTGTCGGTGCCCAGGAGGTAGATGACCTCGCCCTCGGAGACCTGCGCCCCGTCGGCGACGAGCCACTCCACCAGCACGCCGCTCTCCATGGTCACTCCGAGCTGCGGAACGCTGACCTCAACTGCCATGACCTGCTTGCCTCGTCTCTGTGATGTGATGGCTCGCCGCCCGAGGCGTCGGGCGGCGAGCCGGTGGTACGGGTGTCCTCGTCCGTCAGTCGGAGAGGGGCTGCTCGGGCAGCGGATAGCGGCTGGTCACGTCGAGCAAGGGCTGAAGGTCTCCGCTGCGCGGATAGCCCTCCAACTGCTCACGGGAGCGGCGGACGGCCAGCGTGCGCCACATCTCCCAGTCGTCGGGGAAGGTCACCCGGGTGGGCGCCCCGGCATCGCCGAACTCCGCCCTGGCCGACGGCGCCGACAAGGTCAGACAACCGCTCTGCACGAGCTTGAGGCCGCCGACCCAGGCGACGGTCGCGCTCAGCGCCTGATGCAGGCCGAGGGAGTGGTCGACGAACGTCCCGCCGAGCGCCGCCCGGAGGTCGTGCTCGTGGGTGACCAGGTCCACCACCAGCGCTCCCGCCGGCCGGCCGCTCATCACCGCTTCGAGTTCAGGCACCAGGTCGGCGAACTCCTCGGCGACCTCGGCCGTCGAGTGCCTCACGCGCTGGGCGATCTCCCGGTCGATCCACTGCTGGTGATCGCCACCGTCGATGGGGCGGGGGCTCGCGACCCTCCGGCACACGCTGGTGACGTGGGCCAGCAGATCGTGTCCGCTCCAGGCCGGGCACGCAGCGACGCGTACCTCCTTGAGCCGGTCGCCCAGGGTGCCGGCCAGCCCCACGATCCGTTCCGCCGAGGCCACGTAGGCCGCAAGCATGGCCGTGTCGTCGGGGGGTACCGCCCCGGTCGTGCTCATCTCGTCGCTCATCCGCACTCGTCCTTCTGCGTGTCGCGTCGTCCCGCCAGGGCGTCAGAAGAGGGACGTGACGGCCGCCTCGATCCGGCCCTCATGCGGCATGTACTCCGCTTCGAGGTTGCTCGCGTAGGGCACGGGGGTCTCCGGGGCACCCACCCGGCGGATCGGTCCGGAGAGCTCGCCGTAGAGCTCCTCGCCGATGTCCGCGGCCAGTTCCGCGCCGAACCCGCCCCGCCGGACCGCCTCGTGGACGATGACCACCCGCTTCGTGCGGCCCACGGACTCCATGATCGCGTCGCGGTCCAGCGGCGTGAGCGTGCGCAGGTCCAGAACCTCGGCGTCGATGCCCTGGCCCGCCAGCCGGTCGGCGACCTTGGCGCAGTCATGGACCTGCCGGCCCCAGCTGACCAGTGTGACGTCGCGGCCGGCGCGCACCGTTCGGGCCTTGCCCAGGGGGACCCGGTGATCACCCTCGGGGACGTGGTCCTTGGCCGTGTAGTACAGCCGGCTCATCTCCACGAAGACCACCGGGTCGTCGTCGAAGATGGACGACAGCAGCAGGCCCTTGGCGTCGGCGGCCGTGGACGGGACGACGACCTTCAGGCCCGGAGTATGGGCCAGGGGGCCCTCCAGCATGTCGGAGTGCTGGGCGCCGAAGCCGCCGCCGGCGCCGGTGGTGGTGCGCACCACGAGAGGGACGTGGGTCTGGCCGCCGGACATGTAGCGCAGCTTGGCGGCGTGGTTGACCAGCTGGTCGGCGCAGACCGACAAAAAGTTCATCAGCATGATCTCGGCGACCGGCCGCATCCCGGTCATGGCGGCGCCGATGGCCGCGCCCATGATGGCCTGTTCGGAGATCGGAGTGGGGCGCACCCGCTCCAGTCCGTACTTCGTCGACAGTCCCCGGTGCAGGCCGAACCCGCCGCCGGTCGGGTCATGGATGTCCTCACCGAGTTCGAAGACCGTCTCGTCCTGGGCCATCGCGATGTCCAGGGCTTCGCCGAGGGCCTGGGACATGCCGAGGACTCGCTGATTCTCGGCCGCGGCCGCCCGGGCGGCGGGCGCGCTCTGCGTGGTCATCGGTGAGCCTCATTTCGGTAGACGTCCGTGTGCAGTTCCGCGAGGTCCGGCTGGGGTGAGTCGAGGGCGAACGCGAAGGCGTCCTCGATCTCCGCGTCGATCTCCCTCTCGATGGCCTCCACCTCGGCCGGGACGGCGTGCCCCTCGTCGATGAGGCGCTTGCGCAGCAGGGCCACCGGGTCGCGGTCCTTGGCCTGCTTGAGCTCCTCCTTCGGCATGTACTTCATGGAGTCGCCGAAGTAGTGGCCGAAGAAGCGGTAGGTGGTGGCCTCGATGAGCGTGGGGCCCTCGCCGGCGCGGGCGGCGTTCACGGCGGCCTCGGCCGCCGGATACATCGCCTCCGGATCGTTGCCGTCGACGTGGAGGGAGCGCATGGAGTAGGCGGCGCCCCGGTCGGCGATGCGCTCCACGGAGGTGCCTGTGGCGTAACTGGTGTACTCCGCCCATCGGTTGTTCTGGCAGACGAAGACGACCGGAAGGTTCCACACCGAGGCGAGGTTGAGCGCCTCGTGGAACGCGCCGATATTGGAGGCGCCGTCGCCGAAGTTCACCACCGTGACCTGGTCGGTGCCGCGCATCTTGGCGGACAGGGCGACCCCGACGCCGATGGGCAGCCCGGAGCCGACCACGCCGGTCGTCACGAGGAGCCCGGAGTCCGGGTGCGTCACGTGCATGGGGCCGCCCTTGCCCTTGCAGGTGCCGGTCGCGCGCCCGAGGAACTCGGCGGTGAGTTCACGCAGTGGCACGCCCTTGGCGATCTGGTCGTGGACGCCGCGGTAGATGGTCAGTACCTGGTCGTCCGACCGCAGCAGAGGGGCGAAGGAGGCCGGGATGATCTCCTGGCCTCGGGGGGAGTAGTACATACCGCCCGCCTTGCCGCTCTGCTTGAGGGAGCGGAACCTGTCGTCGTACCTGGCGGCCTTGGCCGCGACGGCGTAGATCTCGCGGAGGATCTCGGGCGCCACCTTGGCGGTGGCAGCCGGGGGTGCTGTGGTCACGGTGGTGTCCGTTCTCTGTTCATGGGCGACGGAAGGGGCCGGCTCCGTCACGAGGTGTCGGCGGTGTCGTTGGCTACGGGTCTGACACCGGGCTTGCGGATGACGACGTCGCCCGAGATCTCGGCCTGACAAGCCAACCGGACCCGCAGGGGGTCGGCGCGCCGGACCCGTCGGCCGAGATCACCGAGCATCGCCGTCTCGGCCTCGGTGTGCGGCGAGAGGTGCTCCAGGCCGTCGACGACCTCGCACCGGCAGGCGACACACTGACCGAGGCCGTAGCAGAGCGTGGGCCATTCGTACCCTTCGCGCCACGCGGCGTCGATCAGCGTCTCGCCGGAGCGAACGGTGACCCAGGTACCGGAGGGTTCCACCGTCATCCGGTGTTCCGTGCCCGGCGCGGCTCGCCGCCACCGGTGCTCAGGGCTGTTCATCGGCCAGGTAACGGTCGATCTCGTTGTGCATCCCGAAGATCATCGTCTCGTACTTGACGGACATGGTGGCCCGCTGGAAGCGCGGGCTGCGGTAGCCGGCCTGCTGGCGCTCCACGTTCTCGATGTCCTGGCGGAGGACGAAGGGCCAGTCCGAGGTCTTCAGCGGGCCCTGCGGCCTCACCGGCGGGAGGTCGGCGTTGTCGGGGGTCGGGATCTGCAGGGCGAAGACCTCGTACCGGCACTGGTTCGGGTCGCCCTCGTGCGGTCGCACCCGGTAGAAGAGGAGGTTGCCGCTGGTGCCGAGGAAGACCATGTTCGGGAAGACGTAGGCGAAGCCGGCGGCGTCGGGGTCGGGTGGGGGCAGTTCGATGCCCGCGTCCTTGCAGTAGGCGCGGAACTCCTGGACGAAGCTGGGAACGATCTGGTCGTCCTCCAGGTCCCGGTGGCGGATCCGGTCGGCGACCATCTCCTCGCGGATCGTGGTGTAGGAGTCGGTGCCCTCGAACATGACGCGGTTGTGCTCCAGGAACCACTCGCCGAAGTCCATGCCGGTCATCGCCGGCTTGCGCTTCTCGCCGGGGGGCGGCGTATGGCTCGCGGTCATGGTGTGTCCGTTGCCGAGGTAACGGAACTTGTACGAGTCCGGGTTGTAGTCGTCGCCGGTGCGGAACATGGCGATCTCGGGGTGAGCCTGCATGACGTGGTAGCCCTCCATGAAAGCCTCCAGCGCCACCTTCCAGTTGGCGGGCACGATCTGGTACTTCCACCAGCGCATCCGCATCCGCTCGATGGCGAGCGGCGCGATGTTCTTGTCGATGGGGGCGATGAACTCGTCGAACGGCACCGCGTCGTCGTCGAAGGTGATCCAGACGAACCCGTACCGGATCTCGGAGCGGATCTCCTTGAGACCGACCACGCTGTCCGCCACGGCTTCCTGGTCGAAGGCGTGCCTGCCGTAGAGGTAGCTCATCTCGCCGTTGAGCTTCCAGCGCCAGCCGTGGAACGGGCAGACGATCTGGCCGCCGCGGAAGGTGCCGCAGCCGTCGGCCAGCTTGGTGGCCCGGTGCGGGCAGACGTTGTGGAACACCTTGATGGTGTCCGCGTCGGTGCGCACGACCATGGCCGTCTCGTCGGCGACGTCGTAGACGATGTAGTCACCGACGTGTGGGACGTCCTCGACGCGCGCGGCCCATTGCCAGGTCCTCAGCCACAGCTTGTTGGCCTCCAGCGCCGCGAAGTCCTCGGAGTAGTAGCGCTCCGCGGGGATGTGCACGTCGTCGGTCATCCGGTGCGGAACCGACTGTGTCGCCGGATCAGGCGTCATCTCTGTGGTGAAGAGGAGCGGCTCCTGAGTCGCCGGGCCCTTCTGTCCTGTGCTCGTGGCCACGTCCACTCCCTAAGTGTCGACTCTGACGGATCGGAGCATCTGTTAGGTCCGGAAACGTAGTCAAGGGGCTGGCGGGTGTCAACGCATCCGGCGGGCAGTTCGTGCTCGACAAAGACGGTGCTTCCGAGAGGTTTATGGTCGTTTGCATGGACCTTGATCGCGGGCGGCGCTGCCCGGGGAGAAGTGTGGTTCCAGATCTAGATCTAACTTTTGTTTCATGCTTCACTGGCCTCGCCCCGCGGGAGAGCAGGCCCGGTCATCCGCCGCTCCGGTTCGGGGGCCCCACGAGCCCTCAACGGATGGGGAGCACATGTCCTCGGAGCCCTTGCCCCCCTCACCTGCGCCGTCCGTCGCCCCCGGTGACCGCAGGTTGCTGAGGCTCGAGGTGCGGAACGCCGCCGCGCCCTCCGGTCCCGTCCCACCGTGGATGCGCAACCGGGCGCACCAGGGCCCCGCCTATCGTGAACTGCACACGCTGGTGGGGGAGAAGGAGCTGCACACGGTCTGCCAGGAGGCGGGGTGCCCCAACATCTACGAATGCTGGGAGGACCGCGAGGCCACCTTCCTCATCGGCGGAGAACAGTGCACGCGGCGCTGCGACTTCTGCCTGATCGACACAGGCCGGCCCCAGCCCCTGGACCGCGGTGAGCCCCGGCGCGTCGCGGAGTCGGTGCGCGCGATGGCCCTGCGCCACGCCACGATCACCGGCGTCGCCCGCGACGACCTCCCCGACGGCGGCGCTTGGCTGTACGCGGAGACGGTCCGTGCCATTCACGAACTCAACCCCGGCACGACTGTGGAGAACCTCGTACCGGACTTCGGCGGCCGTCCCGAGCAGCTCGACGAGGTCTTCGCCGCCGCCCCCGAGGTCCTGGCCCACAACCTGGAGACGGTGCCCCGGTTGTTCCGGCGCCTGCGGCCGGCATTCCGCTACGACCGCTCCCTGAAGGTCCTCACCCGGGCCGCCGAGGCAGGCCTGCTGACCAAGTCGAACCTGATCCTCGGTCTCGGCGAGAGGCGCGAGGAGGTCAGCCAGACCCTGCGCGACCTCCGGGAGGCGGGCTGCGAGCTGCTCACCGTCACCCAGTACCTCCGGCCCACTCCGCGCCATCACCCCGTGGAACGGTGGCTCAGGCCCGAGGAGTTCACCGAACTGGGCGAGGAGGCGGAGGAACTGGGGTTCTCCGGCGTCCTGTCCGGTCCCCTGGTCCGCTCCTCCTACCGAGCCGGGCGGCTGTACGCACAGGCGACGGCGGCCCGGGAACGCGACGAGGCGGCGGGCTGAAGCCCGATCGCATCCGTGGCGTCCCTTGACAGCCACGGCTCCGCACCGAACAACACTCTCCGCAAAGGAGTCAGCATGCCCCGCGGCATTCTCTACGTCGCCAGCCGACCCGCGTCCGCCGACGTGGAGGACGAGTACAACGCCTGGTACGACGAGGTCCACCTGCCGGAGGTCTGCGCGCTGCCCGGCTTCACCGAGGGGCGGCGTTACGCGCCGGTGGGAGAGGACGGACCCTATGTCGCCCTGTACTTCATGGAGGCGCCCGACCTCGAGAAGGCGGTCGAGCGCATGAAGGAGGCCGCCCGCTCGGGCGGCCTGCGCATGAGCGGGGCCCTCCAGCTGGAACCGGCCCCGGAGCTGCGGCTGCTCCGGTTGACCGCCGCACATGTTCCGGAGCACAAGGGCTCCTGAGAGAACTTCACCTGTCCGACGGGCCCGCAGAACCTCTCCGCGGGCCCGTCGGCCGTGGCCTGCCTGCTGGTGGTGCCAGCGGCCGACCCGCGTCAGACGGCCGCCCAACCGTTGTCCACAGGGAGGATGACGCCGCTGATGTTGCTCGCCGCGTCGGAGGCAAGAAACACGATGGCCGAGGCCTGCTCGCTGGCCTGGGAACTGCGGCCGATGTTGTGCGCGTAGGAGCGGAGCACCTTCGGGCCGGACGCGTCGGGGGCGAGGTCGAGCCGGATGCCGGTGGCGGTGCCACCGGGCGCGATGGCGTTGCACCGGATGCCTCTGTCGCGGTACATCACGGCGACCGACTTCGTCAGGCCGGCCATCCCGTGCTTCGACGCGGTGTAGGCCGCGCCCGCCGCGCTGCCACGCAGCGACGCCTCGGACGCCGTGTTGACGATGACCCCGCGGCCCGCACCGAGCATGTGGGGCAGGACGGCCCGGGTGAGAAGGAACGGCGCGGTCAGGTTGATCCGCAGAACGCGTTCCCACTCCGCGTCCTCCGTCTCTCCCGCGGCGGACATGCGGTCCATGATCCCGGCGTTGTTGACCAGGACGTCGATTCTGCCGAACTCCCGTTCCGCGGTGGTCACCACGTCCGCTATGACCAGGGGGTCGCTCAGGTCTCCGATGACGGCGGTGGCGTCGCCGCCCTGCTCCTTGATCTCCTGGGTGACGCCTTTCGCACCGGCGGCGTCGATGTCCGCGGCCAGCACCCTGGCGCCCTCGGAGGCGAAGAGCAGCGCTGCGGCGCGGCCGATGCCGGATCCGGCGCCCGTGACGATGACGGAACGGTCCTGGAGCCCGGTGGTGAAGGTGGGGGACACGAGGTGATCCTTTCGATATGCCGGGTCACGGTCACCGGTAGGTGCTCCGTGTTTTGAGTGGAGCCGGGAACGCGTCCCGGAGGGAGGAAGAAGAAGGGAAGGGCAGAGGGGGAGAGGCGTGGGTCGGAGGTCCACCGGCCGCGGGGAGCTCCATCGCCACCTGAGACCATAGACCAAATATTTGTTCCGTGGTTCACTGACTCCGCATCGAGCGGTAAGTCCGGCCCCGCTCCTTGCTCCGGACGGTGACGATGGGAGATCGACGGGCCCGTCACCGCAGCCGTTGCCGTGTCCGTCGTCATCGCCGGCTCCTCGGGAGGGCGGCAACTGGGCGGCGGTCGACGGCCGGCTCACACCGGGCGACGAGGTCCGGCGCGAGGTTTCCGCGTCCTTGGGCACGAGGAGAGGATTGTTATGCCACCATCCGAGCAGCACGAGAACCCGTCGGCCGTCCAGGGGACGGAGATGACACACCCACAGATCGTGCGCGCGCTGGTGGGCTTGCTGCTCGGGCTGTACGTCGCCGCCCTGTCCTCCACCGTCGTCTCCAACGCCCTGCCGCGCATCATCGGCAGCCTGGGCGGCGGCCAGGGGGCGTACACCTGGGTCGTGACGGCCTCTCTGCTGACGATGACGGCGTCCGTACCGCTGTGGGGAAAACTCGCCGACCTGTTCTCGCAGAAGGTGCTGGTCCAGGCGGCTTTGAGCATCTTCCTCACCGGCTCCGTGGTGGCGGGACTGTCGGTCGACTCCACGATGCTGATCGCCTGCCGTGCGGTGCAGGGCATCGGTATGGGAGGCATGACGTCGCTGGCGCAGATCGTCGTCGCGGCGATGGTGCCGAAGGAGCGGCGGGGCCGCTACACCGGCTACATCGGCGCGACTTTCGCCACGGCCATGGTGTCCGGGCCGCTGATCGGCGGCATTGTCACCGGCTGGCTGGGCTGGCGGGCGGTCTTCTATATCGGCGTCCCCTTCGCACTGCTCTCCCTGGCGGTTCTTCAGCGCACCCTGCATCTGCCCGGCAGCGGCGGCCCGGTGAAGCCGGACTGGGGAGGCGCCTTCCTGATCACGGCGGCCTCCTGCCTGCTGCTGGTGTGGGTGACGTTCGCGGGCGACGTCTTCCCGTGGGGCTCCGTGCAGACCGCGCTCATGGTCGGCGGCGGGGCCGTGCTCCTCATCATGTTCCTCGTCGTGGAGAGTAGGGCGGAACAACCCATCATCCCGCTCCGCCTGTTCCGTGAGCGCACCATCGTGCTCGCCTCCTGCGCCGCCCTGCTCGCGGGCGTTCCCCTCTACTCCGCGACCATCTACTTCAGCCAGTACTTCCAGCTCGCGCGCGCTCAGTCCCCGATCATGGCCGGAGTCATGACCATTCCCATGATCGCGGCCCAGGCGTGCGCATCCATCACCTCCGGCCGGATCATCAGCAGGACGGGGCGCTGGAAGATGTGGCTGGTGTCCGGCGGGTCGCTGTCCAGCGCCGGCCTCGTCGCGCTCGGCGACATCGGGTACGACACGCCGTACGCACTGGTCGCCGGCTCCATGGTCCTGCTTGGGCTGGGCAACGGGATGCTGACCCAGAACCTCGTGCTCACGGTGCAGAACCACGCCTCTCCCGCCGACCTGGGAGTCGCCAGTTCGTCGGTGAACTTCTTCCGCTCGTTGGGCGGTACGTTCGGCACAGCCGTCCTGGGAGCGGTGCTGGCCCACAGCGTCGCGGGACGTCTGCGCGGTACCGAGGCGGGCGGGGACGGGCCCGGCTCCATCCCCTCGCTCGCGGAGCTGCCCGCCTCCCTGCGGACCCTCGTACAGGAGGCCTACGGACAGGGGATCGCTGACATCTTCTTGTGTGCCGCGCCCTGTGCCCTCGTCGTGCTCGCCCTCTGCCTCGCCCTTGCGGCAAGGCCCCGTAAGGGCCGCATCCGTCCGCCGATGTCCGGCGCCCGGCGCGAGGGCCGGAGCTGGGAGGAGGAGGCCCAGAGGGACAGCGGTGCGGACATCGACGTCTGACGAGGACATCCGACCAGGCGGGCCGGGCACCCGGAAACCGCCCCGGACCGGGCGCCCCGCCGCGAGCGAGGACGACGTAGCCAGGGCGAACGGGGCCGGGAGCAGGTCCATGGCGACCTGACTCAACCCGCCGCTGCGGTGTCGCCGACGGCGGGCGCCGCCGCTGTGGCCGGGGCGGCCGAGAGCCGCGGGCTGGGCAGGAAGAAGGCCAGGAAAACGGCTGCCAACGCAGCGACGGCGGCGCTGACCATGACCACGCGGAAGGCGTCCTCGGTAGGGACGGCGCGACCCCCGCGTGCGACGGTCATCTGAGCGATGATCACGCCGGAGACCGCGCTGGCGCAGGAGGTGCCGATGGACCGCATCAGGGTGTTGAGGCCGTTCGCCGCACCGGTCTCGCCCGCGGGGACCGCCCCCATGATCAGGGCGGGCATGGAGCCGTAGGCGAATCCGGTGCCCGCGCCGGTGAGTGCGGAGACGAGCACCAGGTGCCAGATTTCCGACATCAGCATCAGGTTGAGCAGGTAGGCGCAGGCGATGATCGCCGCGCCCATCATCAGAGTGACCTTCGGCCCCTTCGACTTGGTGATGGCCGCGGACACCGGGGCGATGGCGATCATCACCACGCCGGAGGGCGCGATGACAAGGCCGGCGAGGAACAACGTGCCGCCGAGGCCGTAACCGGTCGCCTTCGGCATGGTGATGAGCTGGGGGAGGATCAGAGAGGACGCCAGCATGGCGAAGCCGACCGCGGTCGAGGCGAGGTTGGTGAGCAGCACCTGACGACGGGCCGAGGTGCGCAGGTCCAGCAGCGGTTGCGGGGTCCGCAGCTCCCACACGCCCCACAGCAACAGCACGATCACGCCCGCTGCGAGCAGGCCCAGCGTGGTGCCGCTCGCCCAGCCCCAGTCGCCACCCTTGGAGATCGCCAGCAGCAGGCAGACCAGACCGACCGCCATGCCGAGCGCGCCGGGCATGTCGAACCGGCCGTCGCCGCGCAGGGGCGACTCGGGGACGCACAGGGGGACCAGGACCAGCACCATGGCACCCAGCACGGCCGAGACCCAGAACAGCATGTGCCAGTCGAACGTGTCGGCGATCCACGCGGCGGCGGGCATCCCCAGCGCGCCGCCGATGCCCAGGGAGGAGACCAGCACGGCCATGGCGCCCGGCAGGCACTCGGCGGACAACTCGTCACGCATGAGGCTGAGTCCCAGCGGAATGACGGCGTTGGCGAGGCCCTGCAGGACCCGTCCGATGATCACGGGCGTCAGGCTGTCGCTCAGCGCGCAGATCAAGGAGCCGATGACCAGCATGCCGAGACTGCCGACCAGCGTCCGCCGCTTGCCGAACATGTCGCCGAGCCGGCCGACGACGGGCGTGGCGACGGCGGCGGCGAGCAGTGTCGCGGTGATGGCCCAGGCTGTGTCGGACGCCGGAGCGTCCAACAGTTCGGGAAGCTTCGAAACGATGGGGATGATCAGAGTCTGCATCAGCGAGACCACGATCCCGGCTAGGGCCAGGACGGCGACCACGGCGTTCGTCCGGACGTGCACCCCGTCGGAACTCACGGGTGTTTCGGAGTACGGGGGCATGGAGCCGCCTCTCGAGGTGATGGGCGAACCTGCAGCAATCACCTTCGAGTGACACCCTCGATGCGTCAATGGTTTTAACATGATGGAAGTTCTGGGGGCTGTGTCATGGCGCGGTCAGCCCGGAGGCCCGGCGGACGTTCGGATGTCCGCCGGGCCTCTGACGTGTCCACCGGCCGACTCAGCCGCCGCGGGACGCCACCATGGCGCCCCGGTTGACCTTCGTCGCCGCGCTGCGCGGCATGGACTCCACCAACTCCACGGTCTTGGGCACCTTGTAGGCGGCCAGACGGCTCTTGGCGTAGGCGATGAGCTCCTGCGCGGTGGGCGGATCCGCCTGGTCGACCGGCTCGACCACGGCGTGGACGCGGCGCCCCCACTCGGGATCCCGCAGGCCGATGACGACCACGTCGGCGACCTGGGCGTGGTCGATCAGCGCGGCCTCCACCTCGGCCGGGAACACGTTGGCCCCGCCGGAAACGATCATGTCGACGGCGCGGTCCTTCAGGAAGAGGTAGCCGTCCCGGTCGAGGTAGCCGATGTCTCCGCCGGTGTGGAAGCCGTCCTCGGTGGCGCTCGCGGGCTTCGCCTTGCCCCGGTAGCTGTAGCTTGCGCCCCCCGGAGTCCGCAGGTACACCGTGCCGATCTCTCCGGGCGGCAGCTCGGCGCCGCTCTCGTCGAGGATGCGCACCTCGGTGCCGCGGGCGCCCCGTCCCACGCTTCCCTCGTGCTCCAGCCACTCGTCGCCGCGCAGGGCGCAGAGGCCGAAGCCCTCGGTCATGCCGTACGCCATGACGAGCCGTTCCGCGCCGATGAGGTCGATCCAGCGCCGCACCAGGCTCGGCGGCATGGACGCCGCGCCCTGCCGGACCCACTGGATGCTCGACAGGTCGCGCTGGTCGACGCCGGGCAGATCCGCGATGCGCTGCAGCATGGTCGGCGTGGCGGTGACGTGCGAGACGCGGTGGCGTTCGATGAGGTCCACGACGGCCGCTGCCGAGAACTTCTGCATGACGATGAGCCTGTCACCGCCCAGTAGTTGGGTGAGGGGAGCGAATCCGTTGGTGTGGTACATCGGCGCGGGGACGAGGATCGTCTCCGGGGTCGGTACGGGCCCCCACAGCGTCGCGAAGGGCGGGGTGACACCCGTGAAGAGGGCGGGCCGCTCGGTCATGATGACCTTCGGCGTGCCGGTGGAACCACTGCTGCAGATCCCTGACCGCTGAGGGGAGACGGCATCGGGGAGTTCGGGCACCGGGTCGTCAGCCGTGTCCCGCAGCCAGGGGAGGTCGGACTCTTCCAAGTGCATCGTGGGGTCGATGACCTCACGCACCCGCTCCAGTTCCCACTCCGGCAGGTCCCACCGCATCGGGACGGGGACGGCGCCCAGCTTCCAGGCTGCCAATACGCTGAGCACGAACTCCGGTGAGTTGCGCAGCGCGACGGCGAGCCGGTCCCCCAAGCCCAGGCCGCGGTCGCGCAGTGCGCCGGCCACCTGGCTGGAGCGCTGGTGCAGTCGGCTCCACGTGAACGTCGCATCCGAGTCGTCCAACTGCCAGAAGACAGCAGCCACTTCGTCCGGGCGCTCACGCGCCAGTTGGGAAACTCGCTGACTGTAGCTGATGGGATCCGCCATTCACGGCCTCCGCGACTTTGCACATGGCATGAGGGATGAACTCTCCGGCTGTGGCGTCCGGCGGAACACGGGCACGGACACGGCAGAAAAGGCAAGGAGAGGAGGGGACGTCGGCGCCCACACCCGGCATGACCCGGAGCGCCTGTCCTGGCCGACACTCGGTCGACGTCCTGATGCTGTGGTGCGTCCGCCGGGCTGTCAAGGCCTGTGCAGCCGTTCCGACGGCCCGCCTCGCCGCCGAGGGTTCGAGCAAGGGGCCAGTGGGCCGTCTGCGGGCCCGGAGGTCTTGTCCGCCGCGCCGCGTCAAGCGATGATGTGAAGGATGTCGATATATCGAAGTGTCTCGGCGGCCCGGACCAATTCCGTCCGCTGGATAGGGAAGGCGAGCCGGCATGAGTGAGAACACCCTGATCCGCCACGACATGCGGGACCTGATCGGCAGTCCCTACGCCCGCCGCATCTCGTACCCCGTGAGCGCCTCGGACATCCGAAAGTGGGCCCGGGCGGTGCACCACCCCCGGCCCGCCCCGGTTCGGTACACCGATCCCGCCGCGGAAGACGGCGACCTGTTGGCCCCGTACGACTTCAACCCGTTCGCCTGGGGTTGCGCGGAGCAGATCCCGGATCCCGGGGCCCTGGAACTCGATGAGGCGTACAAGAACTCCGGCGCCATGGAGCACCGGCTCGGGGTCACGCCGCCGAATCTGCGGCGGGCGCTGAACGGCGGCCTTCGCGTCGACTACGGCACGGCTCGGATGCGTCCCGGGCACGTCATCACCGCGCAGTCCGCCGTCGCCGGCTACGAGGAGAAGCAGGGCCGGCTCGGCACCATGCTGCTGACCGAGGTGGCCACCACGTGGACCAACCAGGAAGGTCGGCTGGTCAAGACGCTCCGCATGACGCTCATCCGTTACTGACCCGATCGCCACCGCGGGCCGGGCACACACCCGCACCCGCGGCCACCGAACGCCGGAGAGGCCCACTCGCATGGTCAACGCAGTACAGCCCACTCGGGAAGACGAGTTCACGACCGGTTCCCCCGTCCCGCCCTTCGTCCGCGAGGCCGGACTGGAGGCCTGGAACCGGTACGCGGCGGTGAACGACGAGTTCGTGGCCATCCACATGGACGACGAGGCCGGGCGGGCCGCAGGCTATCCGGGGGCCATCGGGATGGGAAACCTGATCCACGCCTGGTTCCACGCGATGCTCGAGGCCTGGCTGGACGGCCGGGGCCGCCTCGCCGGCCTGTCCTGCCGCTTCCATGCTCCCGCGCTCAAGGGCGACGAGATCAGCTGCGCGGGCACCGTCCTCGCCCGCGAGAGGGCTGAGGACGGTGCGGAGACGCTGCGGCTGGAGATCTGGGCGGACAGGCAGACGGGGGAGCGGCTCGTCACGGGGACGGCGGACGTCGTCCTCAACGGCCCCCGCGGGTGACACCACCGTCGGCCCTGGCCGGCTCCCGGCGGAACGGCCTCCACACTGGACGGCGGGCCGCCTTCCCCCCGGCGTGCCGCCGCGTGTGACCGGTGGCCGCACCGAAGACGCCCGGCTCCGCGGCGGACGCCGCAAGCGAGCCGGGCGGACCCCGAAACACGTCAGGCGAACGGATCTCCCTCGATGTCCTCGGTGCTGAAGAACATCGGAGCCCCGAACGTGTCCTCCACCTCGGTGACGAACAGCTCGGGGCGGACCCGGGTGGTGCGCACGGCGTTCTTGTTGAGCCAGCTCTCCGCCGAGTCGAGGTCGCGCACCCGGAACCGAAGGCTGTAGATCATGTTTCCCCAGCGCTCGACATGCCGTCCGAGGGAGGAGTCGGCGCCCGACGGCTCCGCGAGCTGGAGGAGGCAGTCGCCGAGCTGGAGCGTGGCGTACCGCGCTGCCAGGTCCTCGTCCACGCCGGTCTGGACCGGCACGGCCTGCATCACGTCAACGTAGACGCTGACCGCGGACTCCAGGTCGCGTACGCCCAGGGTGACGTAAGAGAACCGGTCCAGGGTCAGCGGGTGGTTGCGCCACATGCCCTCCAGCGAGGACCAGGTCTCCTGGACCCGGGGGTCGCCGGGCATGTCGGTGCGGCACAGTTCCACCATCAGCCCGGCAGTGTCCCGCGGGCTGGGGAAGAAGTAGTGCGTGTCGGGAGCGAGTTCCTCGATACTGCCGCCCCCGGGCTTGGCGATGCGGACGCCGCGCGCCAGCAGCCGGTCGGCGAGTCCCGCGAGGTCCTCCACCTTGTAGCCGACCGAGTGCAGATGGCGCCCGAACTTCCTGTAGAACTTGCCGACCGGCAGCTTGGGATCGGCCGGCATCCTGGGTGCCATCGTCTCCACGCACAGGTCACCGACCATGAGCAGGGTCGCGTAACGGTCCTCGCGGTCGAAATAGTTGGGCTCGTCCACCCCCATGTAGACGTAGCCGCCCAGGACATCCTCGTAGAACCGGCGCAACTGCTGGACGTCGTCGGACATGTGGACCACGTGCACCATCTGGCCGATGCCGTGGTCTCCGGTCTGCTGCACTCGCTTCTTCATCGCGGCTCCCACCGCTCGTAGGTTCAGGACATGCGGGGAGGCGGCGCACCCTCGTCCACGGGTGCGCGGCCCGGGACTCAGCCGCTCAGGGCCTCGGCCGTCACCAGGGCGGGCCGTGTCCGGCGCTCTCCCACCCTTGCCCGCCTCAGCGCGTGCAGCACGGCGGTCCGCACCCCGGTGACGCTCTCGGGCAGCACGGCATCGGCCACGCCGAGCCCGACCAGATCGGCCGGCGTGATGCGGAAAGCCGTCGCGAGGCCGGGAGCCCGGGTGGCGTCACGGTGCAGGATGGCCGCCCCGAGCTCGGGGCCTATGACGCAGAAGGCGGCGCCCTCCAGCATCAGCAGCCGGTCCGTGTGCGCCAGCGCCATCGCGCCGCCGCTGCCGCCCTCACCGACCACCAGGGTGATGCTGACGGTGGGAAGCGTCTCGAACCGGGCGAGCGTCCGGGCGATTTCGCCGGCAAGCCCACCGGCCTCGGACGCCGGGCCGGGGAACGCCCCCGGTGTGTCGACGAGCGAGAGGACGGGCAGCTTCAGCCGGCCGGCCAATTCGAGGGCGCGCTGTGCCAGCCGGTACGCCCCGGGTCCCGGAGCACCGTGCCGATGGGCTCCGGCGAAACGGTCCATGGCCAGGACGAGGACCGGCCGCTCCCCGACCGTCGCCAGCCCCGCCCGCAGCGCGGGGTCGCATCCGGCGAGCTCCGTCCAGGAGTCGGTGAGCCAGGCGGCCCACTCCAGCCCTGACGGGCGGGAGGACCGGCGCGCCGCCCGCAAGAGCTCGTGAGGGGATCCGGCCGGGTGGGAAGGCTCCACCCGGTCCGGCCGTCCCGGTGGGAGGGCCAGGGGCGGCGCCTGCCCCGCCCCCACGGCCGCGGCCAGCCAAGCCCAGGAGTCGGCGCGCGACACCACCGCGTCGATCAGCCCGTGCCGCAGGGCCGACTCCGCCGTGTGGGAGGTGGGAGGCGGATACTCACCGGTGACCTCCGCGACGACCCTGGGGCCGCCGAAGCCGATCGTCGCCGAGGGCTCGGCCGCGCGCAGGTCGGTGAGGGAGACGAAGGAGGCGAACACGCCCCCGGTCGTCGGTGACGAGAGGTAGGCCGCAGACCGGAGCCCCGCCGCGGCGTGGCGCACGGCGGCCGCCGTGGTGCGCGGCATCTGCAGCAGCGCCGCCATGCCCTCCTGCAGTCGCACGCCGCCGGTGGAGACGGTCTGGACGACCGGTGCGCCGAGCCGCAGTGCCCGGTCGAAGGCGCGTACGACCCGCTCCCCGGCGACGACGCCCATGGTGCCGCCGCACCGGTGGAAGTCGCAGTCGATCCACACCACGGCCCGCCCCCCGAGCTCGATCAGCGAGGTGCGCACGGACTCCTCACCGGGCTCCGGGGCCCGGTAGTTGGGGAAGCCGATCGGATCGGTGGAACGGAGGCCCTCGTCCCACGACTCGACGACGCGGACGGGGCGGCCGGTGACACCGTCGAGGGGCTCAGTCGTCATAGGTGTAGAAGCCTCGTCCGGTCTTCCGCCCCAGCCGACCGAGGCGGACGTACTGCTTGAGCATGACGGGCGGGACATACCGCGGGTCCTTGTACTCCTCGTACATTGAGGCCGCCATGTCGTGGACGATGTCCAGGCCGATCAGGTCGCTGAGCTGGAAGGGACCCATCTTGTGGTTGAACCCGAGTTCGATGACGGCGTCGATGGACTCCAGGTCCGCCACGCCTCGCTCCAGCGCCCTGATCGCATCCAGCAGGTACGGCACGATGAGGAGGTTGCCGACGAATCCGGGGACGTCGTTGACGACCACCGGTGACTTGCCGAGGGCGGTCGCGAGTGCGCTGACGGCGTCGATGGAGGCCTGTTGGGTGACCGGCGTCCGGATCACCTCGACCAGACGCATGGCCGGCACCGGGTTGAAGAAGTGCAGGCCCACGACCTGCTCCTGGCGGCCCGTCGCGGCGGCCAGCACGACCAGCGGGATGGTCGAGGTGTTGGAGGCGATCATCGTGCGGGAGCCGACCATGCCGTCGATCTCGGCCAGCAGCCGCTTCTTGAGGGTGACGTCCTCGTACACGGCCTCGACGACGAGGTCCGCCTGGGAGACGGCGGAGAGTTCCGTCGTCAGCTTGTAGCGTCCGCGGGCGGCCGCAGCCTGTTCGGCGGTGATCTTGCCGCGCGCGGCACTTGCCCGCAGGCCGGACTCCACGCGTTCGCGGGCGGCCTCGACGCCGGCCTCGTCCCGCTCCACACCGACGGCTTCCAGCCCGTTCTGCGCGGCGAGTTGGACGATGCCGGCACCCATGGTGCCGCAACCGACCACGGCTATCTTCTCGATGTCCATCAGAACCTCTCGACAGGGGACTCCGGCGTCGGCCGGAGGGATGAACTCGTCCTCGGAGCGGGGCCACACGAAGCCGGTCCGGGCCCGGCGCCGGGGGACCGGACTGTCCGGGCGCCTTTCCCGCTGGCCACACACGGGGCAGTGCTTTTCGGCGAGCGGTGCGGGGCCCCGGGCACGGTGCTTACCGTCGTTCTCGGGGTGACGCGGTCCCCGCCTGCGGAGCGGTGGGCGAGCGCCAGGTGCCGCCGGGGTGTGCCCCCAGGAGCGTAGTCGATAGATCTAAAAGCGTAAATGTATGAGATCGCGGAATGGTGGCAGCCAGTCCCTGACGGCCATCAGGGAAGAGGTTCGTCGGCTCACCGCCGCTGGGGGTGAAGACCTGGGTGCGGGTCAGCGGCCGGTGAACTTCGGAGCCCGGTTCTCCCGGAACGCCGCGATGCCCTCGTGCAGGTCGGCGGTGGCCATCGTGACCGGCTGAGCGAGCGCCTCCCAGTGGAGTGACGACTGCAGTCCGGCGGCGCTCTGCTCCAGGCCGGTCTTGGTGAGCCGTACGGCGATGGGGCCGGCCTGCGCGATGCGGTCCGCGACCTGGAGTGAGTGCGCGAGGACGTCGTCGGCCACTTCGGTGACCAACCCCCACTCCAAAGCCTGTTCGGCGGGAACCTCACGACCGGTGTACAGCATGTCCCGTGCCCGGGTGACGCCTACGGCCTCGGGCAGCAGCCAGGTCGCGCCCATGCCGCCGTGGGTGCCGCGGTAGACGAAGGGCGTGCTGAAGCGTGCCGTGGGGCTCGCGAAGCGGATGTCGCAGGCCAGTGCCAGGCAGACGCCGGCACCGACGACAGGGCCGTTGACCGCCGCGATGACCGGGAAGGGGAGTGAGCGCGGGCGGAGCCAACTCTGGTAGAAGGGCAACATCCTGGCGCGGAGGCGGTCGATGGTGACGTCCTCGGCCGCGCCCTGGTCGAGCCAGGACAGGTCGGCGCCCGAGCAGAACGAACTGCCCGCGCCGGTCACGACCAGCACGCGCGTCTCCCGCTCCGCCGCCCGGTCCAGGGCCCGATTCCACGCGCGGGTCATGTCCTCGGTCATCGCGTTGCGGACGCGGGGCAGGTTGAGGGTGGCCACGCTGACCCCCGGGGCGGGCTCGCTGAGTACCACCGCGTCGCCGCGGGAGTCGGTCGGCATGGTCTGTTCCCCTCTGCGCTGCGCCGGTGGGCGAGTGGGAGCAGGCTACCGGGCCGCCGGCCGCTACCAGGTGACGAGGGTGGCCTCAGGGTCCCGTTCCCTGGGAGGTGTCCCGAGCGCACCCTTCGTCCCGTGGGTCCGGGCGGCGGTGGAGGGTGCCGCGGGTTCCGTGGCGGAGAGGGTCTGGGGCATGAGGAGGCTCAGCGCCCGGACCGCGTCCTGCAGTATGTCGTGGCGCAGCACGTAGAAGTACTTACGGCCGCGCTTGCGCGTCTCGATCAGCCCCACCTGGGCGAGCAGCTTGATGTGGTAGGAGATGGTCGGCTTGGAAAGGGGGAGCGCCTCCTCCAGGAGGCTGCACGGGTACTCGCCGTCCGTCCCCGCCAGTTCCTGGACGATCGTCCAGCGCATCGGGTCGGCCAGAGTCTTGAACAGCACCGGAGGGTCGACTGGGTCGTGGGACGTCAAGGTGGTCCACCCCGCTTCGGCTGGTCGTTCGACGGTTGTGGACACATGCTACCGGCTGGGACCGGAGTGGCGAATCCGGTGAAAACCGTTCTCGCCGGGCATCCCTTGGTGGCGTGATTGCCACCGCCGCCTCGGCTCGGCCGACGGTTTCCGGATCCCCGGCGGCGCTGTCCGCGCTTCATTGTTCGAAATATTGACAAGTATTAACGGCCCGTGTTCAGTGAAGGCGTTCCAGGGCTGAGGTGAGAGGACCCTCCATGCAACTCGTGCTGTCGCCCGACCAGAAGCTCTTCCAGTCATCGGCCAGAGGGCTGTTGGCGAAGGAGCACTCTCTCGATCAGCTCCGCGCCCTCCGGGACGGGGAGCCGCGGTGGAGCAAGGAGTGGTGGCGCAGGGGTGCGGAACTCGGCTGGGCCGCGGCCGTCGTGCCCGAGGAACTCGGCGGGGGGAGCGTCTCGGGCGAAGGCGTCCGGGACCTGAGCCTCCTCGCCGAGGAACTGGGGACCGGCGTCGCACCCGGGCCGCTCCTCCCCGTCAACATCGTCCTCGCGGGCCTGGTCGAGGCGCAGGGGACGGGCCCCGACCACTCGGCGGACATCGAGGCGCTCGTCTCGGGGGAGTCCGTGGCGACCTGGGCGGTCTACGAGCCCGGCGGGGAGTTCACGCCGCTCGAACCTGGGCTGACCGCCGCCCCCGTCGACGGCGGGTTCGTCCTCGACGGCGTGAAGGACCGGGTGCAGGAGGCCGATCAGGCGGACCTCCTGCTCGTCACCGCCCGGACGCCCGACGGCACCGTCCAGTTGCTGGTCCCGGCCGACGCGGAAGGTGTGACGGTCGCCCCGCAGTGGTCCGTGGACCTCTCCCGTACCTTCGGCCAGGTCCGGTTCGAGGGTGTCCGGGTCGACGCGGACGCCCTGGTGGGCGCTGCTGGCGCCGACGCCGTGGTGGAGCGCCAGGTGCAGATCGCGCTGGTGATCCAGTGCTCCGAGATGTGTGCTGCGGTGGACACCGTCTTCGCCCTCACCGTCCGGTGGGCTGAGGACCGTTACAGCTTCGGCCGGCCCCTCGCCTCCTACCAGGCGCTCAAGCACCGGTTCGCCGACATGCGCACCTGGCTGGAGGCGTGCCACGCCACGACCCAGGCCGCCGCCACCGCCGTACAGGAACGTTCGCCGCAGGCCGACACGCTGGTCAGCGTCGCCAAGTCCTTCGTCGGGGCCAAAGCCCCGGTGATCCTTCAGGACTGCGTGCAGTTGCACGGCGGCATCGGTGTCACCTGGGAGCACGACCTCCACCTCCATCTGCGCCGGGTCGTCCTCGACCAGGCGCACTACGGCACCGTGCGGGACCACCGGCTGCGGCTGGCCGCTCTCGCCTCCCGATCGTGAACGCTTCCGCCGCGGCAAAGGACTGATCCGCATGACCCAGGACCCCAACGAGAGTGTCGAGGCGTTCCGCGCCAGGGCGCGTGACTGGCTGGCCGCCACCCTGCCCCGCCGGCTCGACCGCGTGGCGGCGGACACCGTCGAGGATGACAGCCACGAGTGGGAGCGCGCCCGCGAACTGCAGAAGACCTTGTACGAGGGCGGCTTCGCGGGGATCTGCTTCCCCACCGAGTACGGCGGCCTCGGCCTCGGCGAGGAGTACCAAAAGGCCTTCACCGAGGAGAGCGAGGGGTACGAGCTGCCGTTGCTGCTCAACGTGCCCTCCTTCGCGATCTGCGCCGCCACCCTGCTGGAGACGGGATCCGAGGAGCAGAAGCGAGAGCGGATCGGTGCGGCCATCAGGGGAGAGGAGATCATGTGCCAGCTGTTGTCGGAGCCGAGTGGCGGCTCCGACCTGGCCGGCCTCATCACCCGGGCCGAACCTGACGGTGACGGCTGGGTGCTCAACGGCGCCAAGACCTGGAGCACTTCGGCCTATGCGGCGGACTGGGGGCTCTGCCTGGCCAGGACGGACTGGGACGCCCCCAAGCACCAGGGGCTCACCATGTTCCTCGTCCCGCTGGACGCCCCGGGTCTGACGATGAACCGGGTCCGCATGGTCAACGGCTCGCGAGAGTTCTGCGAGGAATTCTTCGACGACGTGAGGCTGCCGCACTCGTCCGTGGTCGGCGAGGTCGGCGACGGCTGGACGGTCGCCTCCCGGCAGCTCTTCCATGAGCGCAGCGCGGTGGGCGGCGGTTCCCCCTACATCAGCGGCCGGCGTTCCGTGCGTACCCGCTCCTACCCCGCCCCCGACCAGGTGGCCCGGGCCGTCGGCGCCGACGACGACCCCTTCGTGCGTGAGCTGCTGGGGGAGTACCTCGCACTGACCACCGTGCACCAGCAGACGGTGGAACGGGTGTCCGGGGCCATAACCGCGGGGACGCTGCCCCCGTCGGCCTCCTCCATGCTGCGGCTGCTCCACGCCGAGGTGGGCCACCTCAGCGCCGATCTGGGGCTGCGGATCGCCGGATCGGCGGTCGCCACGGGTGACGGGGGGACCCCCGGCACCGAGGGCTGGGCCGGCATCGGCTACCTCATGCGTCAGGGAGGCAGCCTCGGCGGCGGCAGCACCGAGATCGCACGCAACATCATCAGCGAACGGATGCTCGGCATGCCCCGTGAGCACGCGCCCGACCGGGGCGTTCCCTTCCGCGAGGTCAGGCGGGGCAACTGACCGACCCGGCCCGGCCGGCGGTTCCGGCTTACGACATGCACGCCGGCGGGCGACGGCGAACCAAGGGAGGGCCGACCGGGGGCGCCGGGGTCGCTGCCCCCGGGACGGATGACCACGACAGCCAGTGGAGGGCGCGTGCGCGACGCAGACACCCTGTTCATCGACGGTACCTGGCAGGAAGCCGACGGAGGCCGTGCCTTCGACGTCACCGACCCCGCCACCGGAAGGATCATCGGCCGGGCGGCGGACGCCGGAGCGGAGGAGACGGGGCGCGCCATTGCCGCCGCCCGCACGGCGTTCGCCACCTGGAGCCGCACCGGCGCTTACCAACGGGCGGAGGTGCTGTGGGACGCCCATCGGCTGATGACCGAACGGGCCGATGAGCTCGCCGAGCTGATGACCCTGGAACAGGGGAAGCCGATCAAGGCGGCACGCAACGAGGTGAGTTACGCGGCCGACTTCCTCGCCTGGTTCGCGGAGGAGGCGAAACGGGTGTACGGCGGCTCCATCCCGTCACCGCGGACCGACCACCGTCTTTCCGTCCAGCGTCGGCCGGTCGGGGTGGTGGCCGGGATCACCCCCTGGAACTACCCCATATCGATGATCACACGCAAGGTCGCCCCCGCGGTCGCCGCCGGCTGCTCGATCGTGCTCAAACCGGCTGAGCAGACGCCGCTCTGCGCGGTGGCGGTCTTCGAACTGCTGGCGGAGGCGGGGCTGCCGCCCGGGGTCGCCAACCTCGTGACCACGGGACGTCCCCGGGTCGTCGGCGAACGGCTGCTGGACGACCCCGTCGTGCGCAAACTGACCTTCACCGGTTCCACCGAGGTCGGCATGGCTCTGGCCGCCCGGGCGGCGGCGACGATGAAGCGCGTCTCCATGGAACTCGGCGGCCACGCGCCCCTCTTGGTCTTCGACGACGCCGACCCGGTGCACGCGGCCAAGGGGACGGCGCTGGTGAAGTTCCTGAACACCGGTCAGGCATGCATCAGCCCCAACCGGATCTTCGTCCAGCGCTCGGTCCTCGACGCCTTCACCGACGAGCTGGTCTCCCGGGTCGGGCGCCTGAAGGCGGGGCCGGGCTCCCTTCCGGGGGTGTCCGTGGGGCCGCTGGTGGACGACGCGGCGCTGAAGAAGGTGAGTGAGCACGTCGAGGACGCCCTCGCCAAGGGGGCGCGTCTGCTGGCCGGCGGCACTCGGCTCACCGCACACGCCCTGCGCGGAGGCCGGTTCTACGCTCCCACCGTCCTCGCCGACGTGGACGAGTCGATGCGCGTCTACCAGGAGGAGACCTTCGGCCCGGTGGCGGCGATCATCCCCTTCGACGACGAGGAGGAGGCCGTGCGCCGGGCCAACAACACCGCCTACGGCCTGGCGTCCTACGTCTACACCCGGGACCTCGGCCGCGCGGTCCGGGTGAGTGAGGCGCTGGACTTCGGGATCGTCGGCGTGAACGACATCAACCCCACCGCCGCCGCAGCCCCATTCGGCGGCCTGGGTATGAGCGGACTGGGCCGCGAGGGCGGCGCCCAGGGCATCGACGAGTACCTCGACGTGAAGCTGGTCGGGCTCGTCGTTCCTCCCGCCCCGCCGGCGAACCGTGACGAGGGGGAGGAGCCCCGATGACGGCGGTACCGGACCACGTGGTCGTGGTGGGCGCGGGCCTCGGCGGTCTGCGCACGGTGGAGAGGCTGCGCTCGGACGGATACGCGGGCCGTGTCACCCTCGTCGGTGCCGAGTCTCACCCTCCCTACGACCGGCCGCCCTTGTCCAAACAGGTCCTCGACGGGTCGTGGGAGCAGGACCGCACCGTCTTGTGCGATCTGGACGGCCTCGCCGACCTGGGGGTCACGGCACGCCTCGGCTGCCGGGCCGTGGCACGGGAGGGAACGGGGGTGCGCCTGGACGACGGCGGCTGGGTCACCGGAGACACCGTGGTCCTCGCCACCGGCGCGGTGGCCCGCCGTCTTCCCAGGCAGCCCCAGGGGGTGGCCGTGCTGCGCGACCGCGAGGACGCCCTGGCGCTGCGTGAGGCCTTCGGCACGGCCCGCTCGATGACCGTCATCGGCGCCGGTCTCATCGGCGCTGAGGCCGCCTGGGCGGCGCGCCGCCGCGGAATCGCCGTCACGGTGCTGGAACAGCTCGCGGTGCCGTGCGCCCGCGTGCTGGGCACCGAGGGCGGCACGCTGCTGGCCCGGCTGTTCGAGGAGGCGGGCGTCGACCTGCGGTGCGGAGTCGGCGTGGGCGCGCTCAAGGACCGCCACACGGTGGAGCTCACCGACGGGGGGACGGTGTCGTCCGAGATCGTCCTGGTCGCGATCGGCGCGGTACCCGACCTGTCGTGGCTGGCGGGCAGCGTGCCCCTGGCCGGGGGCGGCATCGCCTGCGACACGACGGGCCGGGTGCTCGACACCCCAGGTGTCTGGGCCGTGGGCGACGCCGCCGCATGGGCGGACCCGGCGACCGGACGGCATCGGCGGGAGGAGCACTGGACCAGCGCGGTCGAGCAGGCGGGCCGGGTCGCCTGCGGCATCTTGGGGACGGCGCCGCCCGTGTCCGGGCCGTCCTACGTGTGGTCCGACCAGTTCGGGCTGAAGGTGCAGCTTCTGGGGCGTCCGGATCCGGCGGCAGAGGTGGTGGCGCTGCACGGGAAGGGGACGGCCGGCGGCCCGGTGCGCGGGACCGTGCTCGGGTACTTCACCGCCGGGCGCCTGACGGCGGTCGCCTCCTTCGGCGCCCCGGCCCGCTTCGTGCGCTACCGCCCGCTGATCGCGGCCGGCGCCGACCGGGAGGCGGTCCTCGCACAGCCCGACGGCGGTGGGGCCGGACCGCCCGCAAAACCCGAGGGATCCGGGGAGACACCCCTTCCGTCCACCTGACGCCGCCCGACCGGCCCGAAGGAGCCGCCCGCGCCACACCTCGATCCGTCGCCGCCTGTCATCAATACGGGCGGCGTGTGCGAGGGGCAGTACGGCAGACAGAGCACCGAGGTGAGAGGAAGCCACGACCATGACGGTGACAGGGACGTACTGCGGGGTCGACGGACTCGAGCCGGACACCGGCCGAGGACCGCTGCCCGAGAAGGACCGCGCCAAGTTGCCCTTCGTGATGGAGGACTCCCACTTCGGGCCTCGCGAGCGCTACTACGACCGGGGCTTCTTCGAGCTCGCTCGATCCTTCTGGTGCGGCAGGCCGACGTCGCGCTCAAGGAGTGCAAGGTCGAGCTCTGGGCCGGAATGACCTGGATAAACATGGACCCCGCCGCCCGTCCGCTCTCCGAGATGCTCTCCCCGGTCCAGGAACTGCTCGACGGGGTCGGCGTCGGCTCCATGCGCTGACCACCTACCCCGAGGGCGAGGAGCCCGAGCGAGGAACGCTCAAGGGCGTCTTCGACAAGGACGACGTGGAGAACTGGGGCCTGATCCCGCGTCAGGACTCGAGCAACATCGAGCGGCAGCAACGAGGCCTGCACTCGCGGTCCTACAGGGCCAGCCGGCTCTCCGCGGTCCACGAGAAGGGCATCGCCGACGTGCAGCACGAGATCGGCCACTACCTCGCCGCCGACAGGTGACCCCGGGTGGCCGGGCGCGCCCGCGCGGCGCCCCCGCCGCCCACCGGCAGACGACATCCTCAACCAGGGAGGCAGGGATGAACGAAACGGACGAGACGTTCGATCTCGTGATCGCGGGCAGCGGTGGCGGCGGACTGGTGGCCGCACTGGCCGCGGCCGACGCCGGGCTGCGGGCGGTGGTCCTGGAGAAGCAGCAGTACGTCGGCGGGTCCACGGCCATGTCCGGAGGCGTCATCTGGATGCCCGACAACCCCCTCATGCGGGCCGAGGGTGTGCCCGACTCGTTCGACGACGGGATGACGTACCTCCAGTCGGTCATCGGCGACCCCGACGACGCCTCGTCGCTGGAGCGCCGCCGTGCCTTCCTCACGGCCGGCCCGCACATGATCACGCTCATGCAGAAGCAGGGCGTCGAGCTGGTCCGCTGTGACGGCTACAGCGACTACTACGACAACGTCGAGGGCGGCAGCGCCCGCGGCCGTTCCGTCGAGGGCGTGCCGTGGGACCTCAAGCAGCTCGGGCCGTGGCGTGAGCGCATCCATCCGGGCATGGCCCGCGCCATCGGGCTCGCGGTCAAGACCAACGAGGTGCGCAGGATCTCCCTCTTCCTCCGGTCACCCGGCTACTTCGCCTCCACCGCCCGGGTGGTGCTGCGCACCCGGCTCTCCCGGTTGCGCGGACAGGACCTCGTCACCAACGGCATGTCGCTCACGGGGCAACTCACCAAGGTCCTGCTGGACCAGGGGGTGCCGATCCGGCTGAACACCCCGGTACGGGAACTCCTCGTCGAGGACGGCCGGGTGACCGGCGTCCGGGTCGAGAGCGACGGGGTGAGCAGAACGATCCGCGCCCGCCACGGGGTGCTTCTCGCCGCGGGCGGGTTCGAGCGCGATGGCGAGATGCGGATGAAGTACTCCGCGAACACCCAGCCCAACGACGGCACCCACTCCCGGGGCAACGCCGGCAACACCGGTGAGGTGCTACGGGCCGCGCTGGCCCTGAACGCCAAGAGCGACTACCTCGACGAGGCGGTGTGGTATCTGGCACCGCGTTCGGAGATGGCCGGTTCCACCCTCAGCCTGGCCCGGCAGATGCCACACACCATCTTGGTCAACAACCACGGCGAACGGTTCGTCAACGAGTCCAACTCCTATGTGGAGGTGGGCAAGGCGATGTATGCCAACGACGCCGCGCCGTGCTGGCTGGTCTTCGACGACGCCTACCGCCGCTCCGTGCCGTGGCTGAGCGGTATGCCGAAGCTGTGCCACATGACCTCCGCCATCCCGGGCCGCATACCCAAGGAGTGGGTGGACAAGGGCTGGATCCTGATGGCGCCGACCGTCGAGGAGCTGGCGCGACGCATCGAGCTCGACCCGGCGAGGCTCAGGGCGACCGTCGACCGGTTCAACGCCGGTGCCGCCGAGGGCAGGGACCCCGACTTCGGGCGGGGTGCCTCGTCGTACAACCAGACGCTCGGCGACCCCGGGCACAAGCCCAACCGGGCCCTGGGCACGATCGAACGCGCGCCGTTCTTCGCGACCCGCATCTACCCGGGCGACGTCGGCACCATGGGCGGCGTGGTGTGCGACGAGCACGCCCAGGTCCTGGACGCCGACGACACGCCCATACCCGGGCTGTACGCGACCGGGAACATGGTGGCGACTGTGATGGGGCGCACCTATCCGGGGGCCGGGGCCAGCATCGCCCACACGATGGTCTTCGGCTACGTCGCAGCCCGCCACATCGCCCGGACGGTCCGCCCGGGCGCCGGAACGTGACCGGCGCGGCGGCCGACGGTGGACACCGAACGCCCGGGCCCGCGCCCTGGAGGAGCGCCTGCGCCAGGGCATCGCCAATGGCGAGTTCAACGGTGTGATCTGCCCCTTCGCGCGGGCAGGAGGTGATCCCGGCCGACGCCTTCGGGGGCAAGGGCGGCACCATGCACCTCACCACACTTGAGCAGGGCGTGACGCTCACCACCGGCGTCGTCGGCTCCGGTGTCCCGGTCGCGGTCGGACCCCTCGCGCCACGGCAGCAGGGGAGCGACCGGGTGGTGTCCGTCTCCGAGGGGATGAACTTCGCGACCGTGTGACAGTCGCCGGTGGTCTTTGTCTGCCAGAACAGGTGGTCCTTGAGAAGAAGGGGGTCGTCCCCCCGGAGCCGGGCGAGGCCGGAGGTGACCCGACGCCGGCGTGTCCGGAGGGGTGAGAGCGCCGATCGGCCGCCGGCGGGAGGAGGGAGGGCGGAGGCTGGAGACGCCCGCCCTCCCTGCCCCCGGCGCCACTCAGCCGCTCACCTGGCCGGGGCGAGGCGGCCGGTGCGCCGGGCGGCGACGACGCCGCCGTCGACCAGGAGGTCGCTGCCGGTGATGAAGGTGGATCCCGGGCCGAGCAGGAAGGCGGCGGCTTCGGCGATGTCGTCGGGCGTGCCCACCCGGCCGGTTCCCGACGCGTCGATCATCGCGCGCATGGCCTTGCCGCTCTCGCCGTCGAGTTCCTGCTGCCCCATCGGTGTGGCGATCACCCCGGGGCTGATGGAGTTGACGCGTGCCCCGCGCTCTCCCCATGAGGTGGCGGCGGCTTGGACGCGGAGCCGGTTGCCGAACTTCGCCAGGGCGTAGGCGTTCTGCCCCAGCGCTTCGGGGGAGGTGAAGGGCAGGTCCAGCAGCGCGTCGGCGGGGGTGAGAGCCAGGGCCTGCTCCTGGTCCGGGCTCAGCGGGGGAGCCATGTAGCCGGCCATGCTAGCGATCACGACTCCGGAGCCCCCGGGCGCGATTACCCGGGCGAACTCCTCCAGAACGAGCGCGGTGCCCAGCAGGTCCACCTTGAGCACCGCGGCGGCGGGGGCCTGCACGGGGGAGAGGCCCGCCGTGTGCGCGACCTGACGGACGAGGCCCAGGCCCTGCGCCGCTCGGGCGAGTTCGGCGACCGAGGAGCGCGAGGAGACGTCCACCTGCCGGGTGGTGACGTCGTGCCCCTGCCCCCGCAGGAGGTCAGCGCAGGACGCGAGCGTCTCGACGTCGAAGTCGGCGAGCAGCAGCCTTCTCCCCGAGCCCAGGCGCCCGGCGATCGCCTGCCCCATGCCTCCCACCCCGATGACCACCAGCACCTCGGCGCTCATGATGCCTCCCCTTGCATTACGTGCCGTTACGTAAAGAGAGGGTACCTCGTAGAATGCCGCTCATGCAGGGGGTACGGCGCGGACGGCCGCGGGAAGCACAGACGGACGACGCGATCCTCGGCGCGGCCCGGGAGATTCTCGTGAGGGACGGCTACGCGCGGCTGTCGATGGAGAAGGTTGCGACCGCGGCCGGGGTCGGCAAACCGACGCTCTACCGCCGCTGGTCCTCCAAGGCGGCCTTGGTGGGCGATGTCGTCCTCAGCTCGTTCCTGGCCCGGACGCCGGCGCCGCCGACCCTCGACCGGGACGCGAGGGCGCCGGCTGCCGAGCGGTTGGTCGCCTGGTGCCAGGCGTTCGCGACGACCGCCGCCGATCCGGACCACGCCGCCATGGTGCTGGCCCTCACGGCGGCGGCGGCCGAGAGCCCGCTCACCGCCGAGAGCCTGTACCGGCATCACACCCGCCCGCAGCACGAGGCGCTCGTGCACTGCCTGCGCAGTGGTGTGGAGCGCGGTGAGTTCCGGGCGGACGCCGACCTGGAGGCGGCCGCCGACGCGGTCATCGGCTCGGTTGTCTACCAGCTGCTCACCCGTACGCACACCGACTCTCTCGCCCGTACCGAGAACCTGCTCAAACTCCTGCTGGCCGGGCTTCGCCGCTGAGGGGGCGCTCCCCGGGGGGCGTCGCGGTGACGCGGCGGGGCGGGGCGGCGGGAGCCGGGGCAGGGGGCCGGTGAACGGTCTCGACCGCCGGCTGCGGTGACGGCGCCGCCGCCGGCCCGGACGCTGCTCCGGCAAGCCACACGAACTCGCCACTGCGGCGCTCTTCCTGGCAAGCGAAGACTCCCGGGTGGTCGCTGCGAGGGCGACGGCGGACGCCTCGCCGCACAGCCCCGGGAACGCGCTCCCCACCGGCGCCTCGGTCGATCCCCGGGCCGCGGCCCCGCATGCCTGCGCACCGAGGCCCACCCAGCGGGCGGCGGCCGGACGGAAGCCGGGCCAGCGCGCCCGGAAGGACGTGTCCTGGTCAGTGCGCCAGGGAGCCCCGAAGCACACTCTCCCGCAGAAAGCGGGCGACCCGTGGGCGTCCGCTGCGCTCGTGGCGATGGCTCGGCACGGACAGCACCGTGCGCAGCAGGGGCGCCATGTCCGCCGCGTCGAGGCGCCGGGAGACCTCGCCCATGGCCTGGCCGCGGCGCAGCACCTCCTCGATCAGCGACATATGCCGCTGCGTGGACAGGTAGAAGCGGTGGATCGACAGGTTGTCCCGGTGGCTCCACCCGAGACGAGCGACCGTGTGTTCCTTGTGCCAGCCGCGGACCATGTACGAGAAGAAGAGGCAGAGCGCGTCGAGTGCCTGTGGAACGGTGACGCCGGGGGTGGTCAGAGCCGCCTCGTACCCGCCGCGGACCGTCTCCGCGTACGTCTCCAGGATCTCCTGGAGCATGGCGTCCTTGGACTCCACCCGGCGGTACAGCGTGGCCATCGCCAGACCGGAGGCACGGGCGATGTCGCGGATGGTGGTGGCCTCGTACCCGCGCAGGGCGAACTGGTCCCGCGCGGCGAGGAGGGCCCGCTCGCGGGGGTCGTCGAGGTCCCGGGTCGGCCAGGCACGGACGGAGTCGATGACCGCCGCGTGCGCCGGTGAGTCGGTCAGCTCGCGGTCGTCGGGCCGCGCCGAAAGCACGCCGTCCAGCAGGAGCCGGCACAGGTCCTCGGCGAAGCCGGCCGGGTCCTGCGCCTGGTGGTGGCCGAGCCCGGCCTCCAGGGTCAGGCTGCGCAGTGCGAAACAGAGCAGCCCGGCGTCCAGGCGCGGGTTGTGGGGACCGTGGAGCAGTCCGGCCACCACCTCGGTCCACAGCACATCGAGGGGCTGGGCCCGGAGGCCGAGCGCCTTGTTCAGCTCGGAGTCGTCCCCGCCGGCGGCCTCGTAGGCGCGCAGCCGCACCGCCCCGACGTGCTGGAAGCTCGTTTCGGCGACCGCTGTCGCAAGGGCGCGGAGGCGCTCAACCGGGGGGAGGTTCTCTGGGACCGAGGCGCGGAACTCGTCGACCAGCTTCAGCAGGTCCGTCCGGAAGTTGGTGAGGAGGGACACGGCTATCGCCGACTTGGACGGGAAGTGATGGTAGAGACTTCCCGGCAGGACGCCGGCCTCGGCCGAGATGTCCTGCATGGTCGTGCCGGCGTATCCCTTCTGGCTGAAGAGCTCGGAAGCGGTCGCCCGGATAACCTCTCTTCTTGTCACCTCGGTCGACATGACGCTTTCCGTTCCCTCCAGGAGTAAGCCGCGCCCCCTGTCGCTCAGCGGACGGCGTTCAGTGCGGTGCGCCGCCCGACGAGGACGGTCGCCGTTCCAGCGCGGCGTCCCTCGGGACCTACGGGTCGGCCCCGGTCGGTATGGCCCGCTGACTGAAGGGTACCAACGCCGTCGCTCCTCCTCGGAAGGGCGAACGGGGCAAGCCGGGAGAGTGGACGGCCGGCGGCGGTGGTGGGGTGCGAGCCGCCGGTGGCACGTTCCACCCGTACGAGACGCATCTCAACAGTCTCGGCGTCCCCTCTGGGATCGCCTTCGGGGCGTCGCCCCGCCACAAGTGTGCCGTGAGCGGGCCGAGATGGCGCGCCGCCTGATCACCCACATCTACACCGAAAGGGGGCGTGCCCTGGCGGAGGGCTCCGAAGAACCCGGGGTCGCCTGGGAACGCACCGCCCAAGCGCTGGAGAACGCGCTGATCGGACTTTTCCGCGCACCCGACACCCTTGCGAACGGCGAGGAGATGTCCCGACCGGGACGGACGTACCGCCGTGGGGGCGGGAGACCCTCGCGGCCGGGCCGCGACGACGTCCCGAAGCCCGGGATACCGGCGTTCGCTCCTTGCGGGGCGGGGGGTGCGGGGGCCGTTGCCGGTCGTCGGCCGCGACCAGGTGTTTCTCCTTGCCCCTCGGCGCCCCGCAGCAGGGGGCGGACACCCTCGGCTCCGCATCGCGGGCCTCGTGGTCTTCCATCCTCGGAAGATCCTGCGGAAGCACTGGATCCGGGGGATTGGCCACTCGGTCAGCCGCACGGGATCCGGGCACATGCCCGGGCACCCGGGCAATGCGGGCGGGTGTCAGCCGACGGCCGTCCAGGTGTCCTTGCCGGCGAGGAGGGTGGCGAGGTCGCCCTTGCCCTGCTGGTCCACGGCGGTGTCGAGTTGGTCGGCCATGAGGGTGTCGTAGACGGGGCGTTGGACGTTGCGCAGGACGCCGATGGGGGTGTGGTGGAGGGTGTCGGGGTCGGCGAGGCGGGAGAGGGCGAAGGCGGTGGTGGGGGTGGCGGCGTGGGCGTCGTGGACGAG